>NZ_BAGK01000299.1 GCF_000308795.1 Nocardia thailandica NBRC 100428
TGCGAGAGGGCGCGGGCTACTTGCTGCGGTCGATGGCCTGGGTGATCCAGTCGGTCAGTACGGGGGCGGCGGCGTTGTAGCCGTTGACGTCGAACGCGCCCGTGTCGCCGTCATGGGCGGCCGGATCGGCGGTGCCTGTGCCGGTGGCGTTGCTGCCCGCTGTGCCCGCCCCGGCCGTGGTGGTGGTGTAGGTCTGGGTCAGGGTAGGCAACGTGGTGCCGGTGAACGCGGCGGCGGTGGCCGAGAGGAGATCGGTGGCGACCGGGGCCAACCCGGTCAACGCGAGAAGCGCTGCGACGGGGTCGCCCTTGGCGAGTGCTTCGGCGGCGGTCCAGGCGATCTCTTGGGCTCGGCCGACATCGGTGGCGATGCGGGAAATGTCGAGTCCGGCCAGGACACCGACGATCTCGGCCGCGATCAGGGCGACTCCGGTCGTGTCCAGCGGTGCGGCCAACGCCAGCGCGCGGGCCACCAGTCGCAGGTCGAGTCCATCGGCCATCTCGACCAGGGGCGCGAACTGGTTGTTCAGGTCTCCCGAGACGCGGTGCAGGCCGGGCACGTCCGAGGCGGTGAGCAGGCCAGGCAGTTGAGCGAGGTCGTTGATGATGGCGGGTACGTTCGCGGTGAGGCTGGCGAGCCTGTTCAGGACGGTGACGACCTGGGCGAGGACCTGGGACACGCTGATCTGCCCGGTCGAGGTCGACCCGATACTGATGGTCGGTGTGCTCGTCGTGGTCGAGGGGGCTTTCGTTGTGGTGGTGGGTGAGCTGGTGCTGGTCGGAGCCGCAGTGGTCGTGGTGGCTGTGGTGAGGGCGCGGCTCACCGCGGCGAGGACGGGCGAGGACTCAGTGGTGGTCGAGCAGTAGCTGTCGCCGTCGAGGCACAGCGTGCGGACCCGGTCGGTCAGCTCGCCGAAGCCCTGCGCGCGCGGCCCGGTGACGCCCTGCCCGGAGACCGGGGTGCCGAGCTGGGCGGTGGCCGGGTCGCGGCGCGGGTCCGAGACGAGCGCGACCGCCAGGACTCGCGAGGCCGGGATCGGCCCGCCTCGGTTGCCGAGGGCGGTGGCGAGGTCGCCGGCGACCTCGGCGCCCTGGCCGTAGCCGGCCACAACGACTCGGGTGTCCGAGCACAGCCCCTTCACTGCCGCGGTGAGGTCGACTTGGCTCACCGAACCGGCACCGGCGGAGGGCGCGAGGGTGCGGACCTCGATGTCGGTGCCGTAGCGGGCAGTTAGGGATTGCCCGAGCTGGGTGAGGATCCCGGGCGTGGCCTGCCCGGTGGTCGGGGTTGTCTCGTAGGTGCCCGGTGCCAGCAGCGCGGTCCAGCGCGCGCACTGGGTACCGGTGCGGTCGGGTGTGGGTTCTGCGGCGGCGACACCGGCCGCCACGGTGGTCGCGGTGATGGCCGCGCAGAGTGCCGCGCGGATGGTGCGGTGGAGCTGGGAGTTGTTGCGGTGCATGGTCTGTTCTCCGTTCGTGGTGGGGCGGGTTAGGAGGCGGCGCGGGAGTCGTCGTGGGCGGGGAGGGGTCTGCGGGCGGCGTAGTAGTCGTCGCCGTTCCACCGGTAGGGAGAGACCTGGACGGGCTCGTTGAAGGTCGGTGCGTGCACCATCTGGCCTGCGCCGAGGTAGATCCCGACGTGGTGGACGTCGGCGGCGGTGCCGTAGAAGACGAGGTCGCCGGGGACGAGCTGGTCCTCGTTAATCGGTGTGCCGGTGTGGACTTGGTCGCTGGTGACGCGCGGGATCGAGATCCCGGCGGCGCGGTAGGCGGCTTGGGTGAGTCCCGAGCAGTCCCAGCCACCGTTCACCTCGGGCCCGTTGCCGCCCCACACGTACGGCAGCCCGAGTTGCGCGCAGGCGAACGAGATCACCTGTGCGGCCGTCGGGTTCGTCGGTGACGCGGTGGAGCAGTCGCCGCCGGAGGTGTCGGGTGTGGTGGTGCGGTAGCGGGCCGCCTGGTCCTGGACGTCGCGGACGTACCAGTCGGCGTGGTTGTAGGCGAAGATCGCGGAGTACATGTCGGCGGGCGCGCCGGAGTCGCACAGGTAGAACGCGGCGGCGTGGATGGCGTCGGAGGCGTTGTAGCGCGAGGGCGGGTTCGCGCCACCGGCGGGCAGGGGATGCCGCGAGACGACGGAGTCGAACGTGGGGGCGAGGAACTGCATCGGGCCACCGGCTCCGGAGCTGTTCTCGCCGGAGGACACTCCGGGCAGGGTGGAGCGGCCGTGGTCGGTTTCGATCTTGCCGATCGCGGCGAGCACCGACCAGTCCAGGCCGGGGCAGTTCCCGGCGGCGGCTTGGTAGAGCACGAGCATCTCGGCCGGGATGTCCTGTTGGGCTTCGGTGCTCGGTGTCGAGCCGGTGCCGGTCGAGCCCCCTGGGGTGGGTGCGAGGGCGTGGTCGAACACGACGACGGCGCTGACGACGGTCGCGATGACGACGGTGAGGAACACGAATCCTGCGAATCCCGCCCCGAGGGACTTGACCAGCATCGCTACCTCACCACGACTCGGAGGTCGGCGGCTGGGGTGGCGGTGGGGCGAGGGTGATGATGCCGCCCAGCGCTGTCGGCTCCGGTTCGATCTCCTCGGCCGGTGGCGTGCGTCGAGGCCACACGGCGGCGAGCTGGTGCAGGCGTTTGCGTTCGGTGTCGGGCCCCAGCGTCAGCCACACCTGCTCGGCGGGGCTGGCCTCAGGGCCGGGGGAGACGAGTTCGGCGGCGGCGGTGGCCACGGGCACGGCCTCCGGGTCGGGGAGCTGTTCCCAGGTCCGGCGCAATGCCGCGCGGGTTCGGGTTTCGCGGGCAAGGGTCGGCACCCAGAACAGCACCGGTGTGACGGTGCCGGTAGTGCGTGCCAGCTCGGCGAAGCCGTTGAGTTTCGCCGCGACCTTGGACAAGCCTCGGGTGGTGTCGAGGTCGTACTCGAGATAAAAGTCCAGGGTCGTCTCGGCGTAGGTGTAGCGGCCGAAGGCGTCGGGGTGGGCGAGGTCTCCCCAGAGACGTTCGCAGCGGGTCTGGGACCACCACGCCCGAACGTGGGAGGGTTCGCCGCGCTGGTCGTGGGCGGGGTTGGCGATCAGGGCGGTGAACCAGTCCGCGATGCCGAGGGTGTGGGCCAGGTGCAGGCTGTGGGAGACGGCCAGGGCCCGTTGGTGGTTGTAGCCCAGCTCGCGGACCGTGATCCCGGCTTCCGCGGCGAGCACCCTGGCCCCGGCGGGAGCGAGGACCCAGTGCATCGGCGCGCTGCCCCGAGTCCGCAACGGCCGGAACCGATCCACCACGCCGTAGCGGTGCAGCAAGGTCAGCCGCCGCAACGCCTTGGCAGGGGTGGGGAAGGCGAGATCAGCGAGTTGGTTGGTGGTCAGGACGCGGTGCTCGTGCAGCATCCGCAGGAGCCACCGGTCCCGCTCGGTCAACTTCCCGACGAGCGCGGTCAGGTCGAGCGGTCGGGGTCGGGGCCGGTTATCGAGGCGGGGTCGGCGGCTGTCGGCTTGCTGGTCGGGGCGGGAAAGCATGTGTGGCACTGCCTTTCTCGGGCGTCAGATTGGACACGCGAGGGTTGGGGGCGGGAGGGCTGAGTCAGTCGGTGGGGCCTGAAGCAGGCGTGGAGGCTGGGGCGGCCAGGCGGGCGCGAGCGGCAGCGGCGATCTCACGGGCCCGGCCCGGGATCGGCGGGTCGAGCGGGCGGGTGGTGAGGGTGAACGGGCGAGCGTTGCGGCCGTCGACCAGCAGGCGGGCGGCGGCGTGGAAGGCGTCTAGGTGGGACAGGTCGTGCTCGGACAGCCACGGATCGGTGTGGCGGGCCAGATCGCGGGCGTCGTCGGGTGACACGGCGAAGATGACCTTGTTGCGGGCGTTGGCGGAGATGCCGTCGCGCAGTTCGCGCGAGAGCTGGCCCAGGTTCTGGTGGGCTAGTAGCAGCGATAGGCGCAGTCCTCGGGCTTCGGCGAGCATGTCCTCGATCGGCGTGGACAGGTTGAGGAAGTTCTGCGCCTCGTCGAGCACGAGCGCCGCGTCAGGCCGGTCAGCAGAGGACACTTGGGCTCGCGCGGTCACCGCCTGCCATGTCCTGGCCACCAGCAGCGACCCGACCAGCCGTGAGGTTTCTTCTCCGAGTGAGCCTTTCGGCAATCGGGCGAGGCAGATGCCCCCGTTGTCGAGAATGTCGGCGAACTCGACCGTCGAGGGTCCGCCCGCGATGGCCGAGCGCACGAACGGTCGCAGCAGGAACGCTCGCAGCTTGTTCAGCAGAGGGCCGGTGAGTTGAGCGCGGCCGGTGTCGGAGAGCTGTTCGTAGGCGTCCCAGAACCCGCGAAGCACCGGATCTTTGGTGGTGCGGGTAACTCTGGAGCGGAACGCGGATTCGGTGAGCAGTCGGGGTAGGTCCGCCAGGGTCGCGGTGCCCGGTTGTGCGCAGAGGGTGAGCAGGCTGGCGCGCATGATGTCGTCGGTGCGCGGCCCCCACCATTGGTGAAAGATGCGGTGGAAGACGGTGACGAGGTTGTCGACGGCGAGATCGGTTCCCGCGCGCCCGATCCGGCCGATATCGAGGGGGTTCACGCACGGCGGCGGGGCGGAGGAGTCGGCGTCGAAGAGCACTACGCGATCGGCCATGCGGGACGGCAGCCGTGAGAGGACATCGGTGACGAGGTCGCCTTTGGGGTCGATGACGATTACCCCACGCTCTGCCTCGGCGTCATCGAGGATGGTGCGTGCCAACAACGTGGACTTGCCGACACCGGTCGGGCCGAGGATGTGCAGGTGATGCCGCGCATCGGAGACCTTGACCGCGACCGGGCGGCGGGTTCCGGTGTCGGCCATGCCCAACGGTTTCGTGTGTTGCCCGCCGACGGGGATCTCCGGAGCTGGGGACAAGGCTCGGGCTCCGGCGCGCTGCAGGCCGGGTAGTCCGTCGTCGGTCGGCAGATGCGCGATCGTGGCCAGCTCGGGCACCGAGAGCACGTCCCCGCGCCCGAGCTGCCGTTGCCGGATCAACCGCTCCAGTCGGAAGGGCTGACGGCGTCGCCGGTAGTAGTTGTGGTCGGTGCAGGCCCCGAACACGGTGGCGAGAGCGTCCGCGCGCCCGCGCGCCACCGCTCGCGCTTCGCCGGTCGAGTTGATCTCGTCAGGGTCGGTGGAGATCGGGATCGAGGCGGCATAGCGGACGATCGTCTCCCAGTGCGCGCCCCGGGCTTTGGCCGCTGCCGCGCGGGCGGCGGCGCTGTACTCCAGCGACATCTGCCGGTCGGCGGCCCTTCCGTTCCCCGTCCCACCTGCGGCAGTGGGGGAGACACTGGTAGTGGACGAGCCGGGCGTAAACAGGTTCAACGCCTCACGCAACACACCCGTCACGACCCCGGCCCGGCTGCTGGTGCTCGCCGCGGCGCGGGTGGCCCGGGCGACGCGGCGGCCGGTCACCGGGCGGGCGAGGATCTGCACGCAGGTGGCCTGGCCGGGGGCCAGATCGTCGGCGGCGGTGATCACGTTGCGAACCAAGTCACCGGGATGGTCGGTACTGAGCGGTAGGCCCTCACGGCGCCCGAGACGCAACTCCCCTCCGGCCACCACCCGCCGCACGCCTGTCACCGAGGTCGGCAACGGCGGCCGGGCGGGTTCGACGGTGTCGGTGTGCGCGCCGGGCCACGCGGAGGCGATGGCGCGTTCGATGAGGCCGGGCGGGATCGCACCCGGCACCCAGAGCCGGATCGCGGCTCCTTCCTCAGGGGTGACGGCGTACTCGAACCCGAGATGTGGTTGGCCCAGCAGGGTTCTCGCCCACGCAGGTCGGAGTTGCCCGATGAGGTGGGCCCAGAAGCTGAGTGCGCCTTTGGCATCGACGTCGGGTGGAGTGAGGACGGTGATCTGGCGGGCACGCGCACTCAGCCGGCCACGCCGCCACCGAACCGCGAGCCGCACCGCGGCGAGCACCGCGAGACCGGCCGCGACGACGAACAGCCCGCCGGTGGACACGAGTGCGTGTTCGAGGGTTTCGCGGAGGTCGGCCAGGGCCCGGTCGGGCGCGAGAAGCGCCCGGCCGAGCCATCCCTGCTCGGGATTCATGCGGACACCGATCCCGAACCGGGGATCTCGGCGTTCGGCAGTGTCGCTGCGCCTCTGAACGGGAATCGTCCTGCCGCGCGGCGGCGTTCGGTCGCCTCGCTGGTTTCGGGCTTGCGCAGGATGATGACGTCCTCGTGGGCGATGAGGTGCATCGGCAGCCCGGCCGCGCGCTGCTTGACGATGAAGTCGCGCTGGAAAAAGCTCGACCGGGCGACGAGTTCGCCCTCGGTCAGCCGTCCGAGCAGCGCCACGCACCGCTCCACCGGCACCAGCCCGGCCAGCTCGCCGCAGGTGTAGAGGTGGGCGGGCAGCGGCACCAGTTCGGCGTGCTGACGCCACGGCCGCGCGGTGATCACCACATAGCCACCCGGAGCGAGGTATTCGGCAGCACCGGCAAGGATCTTGGTGAACCCCGACAGCAGGCGGCCGAGGCCGACGTTGGCGAGGTTGCCGCGATCCAGGACCGCGCCGTAACGGTGGTTGGACTTGAGAACCGGGTCCTTGCGGTTGGCGCGCACGTGCCCGTGCAGAGAATCGCCGTAGGGCGGGGAGGTGATGACCAGGCGCGCCTGCCCGCGTAGCTCGGCCGGGATCAGATCGCCCAGCTTGCGCGCGTCGCCGTGGAACACGTCCGCGGCGAGATCGATCCCGGCCTCGCGAGCCAGGCCGATGTTGGTGCGCGCCAGCTCCGCCCACCGGCCCTCGTACTCCACCCCGACCGCGCGGCGGCCCAGGTGCAGGGACTCGACGAGGGTGGTGCCGATCCCGCACATCGGGTCCAGCACGAGGTCCCCGGGACGGGTGTAGGTATTCACGGCGTGGGCGACGATGGCGGGGAACATCTTCGCCGGATGGGCGGTGCTGTCGGGGTGATAGCGGCCCCGCCGCTGCGCGGTGGGCGCGGTCTGCGCAGTGGCCCACACCGACACCGGCGCGACAGTGGAGCCGGTCTGTGCGGGGCTGCCGGAGTCGACATCGGCGGTGGCGGTGGTAGTCGGTTCGAGCGTCATACGGGTGTCCTTCGCGTGAGAGTTGCGGTGGGGCAGCGGGTGAGTGGGCTCAGCCGTGGGCGGGCTGGAGGAAGACGAAGACGTCGGTGTGCGCGACGGTGTGACGCGCGTTGCCGGAGGGAGCCAGGGCAGCAGTTGCGGTGATCTGATGCCCGGAGATGGGGGCGGCGATGATGTGCTGGAGGTAGAGCAGATCGGCGGCTTGGGCGGCGGCCACGACCGATCCGGCCGGGTCGAACAACGTCCCCGAGGCACTGTGTCGGCAGCGGGAGAAAACGACCAGCAACCCACCCATCGCGAGGACGTCAGTGGCGAGCGCGGTGATGTGTTCGGCGGCGGCGATCGGGTCGAGGTGATCGGCGAGCAGACTCGCGACGACCAGATCCACCGGCTCAACCGTCCACGGCCGGTCGGTGGGGGCGTCGAGTCCGTGGCGGCCCAGATCCCCGACCGTGGACAGGGCGGCGGCGGTGTCGGACTCGATGATCCGCAACGCGCCCCGGGTGACGGGGGCGGGCCAGCCCGCCAGCATCACCCGCGCGCCGGGCGCGGAGAACTCGGTGATTGTGTGGACCAGAGCCCGGTCCGGCCAACGGTCATGAGGGTCGACCGGTTCGGAGCCCAGCGCCCACAGGGTCGAGGGGACGCGCACAGCGGCGGAGCTGGAACGAGGTCGGGAAGTGGCGGGCATTGCGGCCTCCTGAGCGAGAGAGCGGTGTGTACTCGCTTACTTCCGCCAAAAAGCCGAAATCGGGACACGGTCACCCGATAATTTTTCTGAGAATTTCCTGAGTGCGAAATCACTGCCCACCGGGACAGTCGTCCACTCGGTCGGTGGGGAACTTTTTTCGAGAATTTTTTCGCCGGGTTGCCGACACTGTTCGACTGCTCTATCCGCGCCCTATCTGAAACATATCTGGTTCATATCCTGGGGATATCCGCCACTTCACAGATGCAGTTGAGTGGGTATATCCGCGCGGATATCCAAGACCCAGCGGCGGCGCGGCGAGCGATTGCGAAATATTAGCCAACTCGCCCAGGATATGACTTGGATATGTTTCAGATATGGTTTGGGTGTGGTTTGGATAGGGTTTGGGTGCGTTTCGGATATGGCCGCGAGGTGTCCTTGCGAGGTCGGAATTTCTCGACCGAACAAGGAGATCTGTAGTGACGAATTCACACGTCGCGACATATGCGGGACCGGGTGCAAAGCCGGGCTCGCCGCTGGCGGTGGTTTGGGCGGGCTTCGACCGGATCGCCGCCGAAACCATGCCCACCGACCCGCGCCCGATGTCGACAACACTGCCCGACCCGGCCGCCGCCTCGGTGCGGACATGGGGGCAGTTGCGTGAGCGCCTGTGGGATTCGGCGACCCCGATGGGAGAGGTCGACGCGATCTGGGTGTGGCTCCTGCAACGAGTCCGCGCCAACGACGACAACGCGATGCTCGTCTGCGCCGGGCTGGCCGCGCCGATGCTGTCGCGGGCCGCCAGCGAGTGCGTCCCCTCCAACCACCCGGCCCGCCACGACATCGAGTCCGAAATCCTGACCGCGTTCCTGTCCCACCTCCCGCGCGTGGGACTTGAGACGCCGGGAGTCTGGCACCGATTACGGTGGGGCGCTTACCGCGCGGCTCTCGCGGCAGCAACCAGTCAGCGAACAGGCGCAACTGTCGTCGGCGACCTCGACCGTGACCTGGCTTCGCTGGGGGAGCGGCGCCAGGCATTGGTCTCGGGTCCAGGTCATCCCGAAGCGGTGCTGGCCGATGCCGTGACCGCTGGAGTGATCTCCGCCGACGCGGCCGAACTCATCGCCGCGTCGCGGTGGGAAGGCCGGTCGCTGACCGCCCTGGCTGCCGAACGTGGTGTGTCGCTGTGGAAGCTGCGCAAGCAGCGCCCCCGCGCCGAACGCGCTCTACTCGCATGGCTGAACGACCGCGTCCGAGACCTCGATCCCGAGCGTAGCAGCCCGGTCGAAGCCGAGGCGGTGACCGCCCTCGCGCCGCCGGATCGGTCCCCGCGGCGAGGTCGCCGGCCGAAACCGCACTCAGCGGTCCCGGCACTGTCGAGCACCGAGCACGGGCAGGTCGCGGCATGAACACCAACCGGGGACACTTCAACCAGACCACGCCACGGCAGCCTCGGCAGCATGGACGGCGTTGGCTGCGGGTGCTCGCGGTCGCGGCCATGAGCGCAGTCCTGCTGCTGATCGCCGGATCTGCCTCGGCGGCACCGCCGCACACCGAGGTACTGGCCATCGCCTCCTCGCTGGGCGAAGTCATCGACAACGCCCGCAACTGGCTGGTCGGCATCCTCGCCGGACTGGCGACGTTGTTCCTCACCATCGCCGGAGCCCGCTACCTGCTCGGCGGCGGTGACCCCAGCGAGATCGAGAAAGCCAAAACCGCCTTCCGCGCCGCCTGCCTGGGATACGCGCTGGCGATGCTGGCACCGGTCATCGTCGCCGTGCTCAAGTCCATCATCGGAGCCTGACCGTGACCACCACAGCCCAGGCACCACCGCCGAAACCGGTCCGGTTCTCCCCGGTCGTCGCCGCCACCGCAGCGGCGGTGCTCGCGTTCCTGATCGCGCTCACCAGTTCCGGCGAGGCCGCCGCCCAACCCGCCACGCCGACACCGACTCCGCCGGTGACCACCGCACCTCCCACCCCCACGCCGTCAACCACTCCACCGGCCACGACAACCCCGCGCCGGTGGGTGACACCGCCCTCGACCACCGCTCCACCCACGACGACCGCGCCCGGCACGACAACGGCACCGGCACCCGGAACCGATTCGGGTTCGGGGTCGGGGTCGGCCGAGTGCGGGGTCACCAATATCAACGGGTGTGTGGAGAACGCGGTCGACGGGTTCTTCCGGCGGATCGTGGAGACCTCGCTCAACCCGCTGCTGGAACTGCTGTCGCAAACTCTGCTCACCACACCCGAACCCGGGCAGATACCGGAGATCGGGGCGCTGTGGAATCAGTCCTGGCAGATCGTGGCAGCCCTCTACGTCCTGGTCGTGATGGCCGCAGGCGTGCTGTTGACGATGCGCGAGACCGTCCAAACCCAATGGTCGATCCGCGAACTCGCACCCCGGCTGGTGATCGGGTTCGCGGCCGGGGGACTGTCGATGACGATCGCTACCGCCGGAATCGGTTTCGCCAACGCCCTCGCCGGTGCCCTGGCCGGAAACGGCGTCGATTCAGGCTCGGCCGCCGACGCCCTGACCGAGCTGGCGGTCACCAGCAATCAGAGCCGGGGCGTGTTCATCCTGCTCCAGTTGGCGCTGTCGGTGATGCTGCTGGTGCTGCTCATCTCCTACGTCGTGCGAGTCACGATCACGATCCTGCTCATCGTGGGCGCGCCGTTGGCGTTGATGTGTCACGGGCTACCCGGCCTCGACGGCATCGCGCGGTGGTGGTGGCGCACCTTCGCCGCGTGCTTGGCGATCCAGGTCGTGCAATCACTGACTCTGGTGACCGTGCTGCGGGTGCTGCTGACTCCTGGCGGATGGCACGTGTTCGGCCCGGACGCGAACGAGATCGCCGATCTCACTGTCGCTTTGGCGTTGATGTTCATCCTGATCAAGACCCCGATGTGGCTGTTGTCGGTACTCAAGATCGGGCAAGGCCGGTCGTTTCTCGGCTCGATCGTGCGCGGATTCCTCGCCTACAAGACCCTCGGCCTGCTCAAAGGTGCCACCTCGAGCACCGCTCGCACCGCCGCGACGGGGGCATCGGCACGGCGAAGCGCGCGACCCGTCCGCGCCCCACGAGCACCTCGCGCCGCCGCCAGCAGTGGACCACCCGATCCGTACGCGCGGGTGCGTTCGACGCGCGACGGGCAGCTCATGCTGCCCCTGGAAGGAGTCCGCCGAGTCGCCCGCCAACCCAGCCCGGCACCGGCCCAGGCGAGTAGCACGCCACCGCCGCGCCCGAACCGTTCAGCGCGGGGCCGCCAGCTCGCGTTCGACTTCACTCCACCGGACCCGTACCGGGGCATCCGCGCCGGGGCCGGGCGACAGTACCCGCTCCCGATCCCGGTACGGCGGGTCCGAACAACGCCCCCGCCTCCCGAGCCACCGCCGCAGCGCCCTGGCCGCCGCGCTACACCGCAACAGCTCGCCTTCGACTTCACCGAGCCCACCCCGCCCGACCCGTACGCGCGTCTTCGCCCGAACCGCAGCGGCCAATACCCGCTCCCGTTCCCGGTCACCAGGGTCAAACCCGTTGCACCACCGCCGAACCCGCCACAACTTTCCACACCGGCGCGTCCGGCGGGTAGGCAGCTGCATTTGCCCATGCCGGATCTGCCCGTGCGCCGCCGTGCGCCCCGCGCCCCGAGAGGAGGAACTCTCCAATGAGCACCATCGTGCGTATCCCCGCCGACGTCGACCGCTCCGACCGGCTGCTGGGGCCGTTCACCGCCCGCCAGCTCGCCGTCCTCGCCATCACTGCCGTGCTGCTGTATTCAGCCTGGGTCGCCACGCGGTCGCTGCTGCCTCTACCGGTTTTCGGTGGCGGCGCTGCTCTGGTGTTCGTCGTCGTCGCCGTCGCGGTGCTCACCCGCCGCGACGGCCTGTCGGCCGACCTGCTGCTCGTTGCGGCCATTCGCCACCGCCTGCGCCCACGCCACCTCACCCGATCACCCGGCCGCAGCACGCAGGCCCAGACACCGCGCTGGATGACATCGGGCATCAAAGGTCGACGTCCCCGACTACCGGTGCCCGCCGAACTGTCCGCGAAGCAGGCCCACCTGCCCGAGTCGGTAGCCAGCAGCGGTACCGGCGGGGTCGGAGTGATCGACCTCGGCGCCGACGGCCTCGCCGCCATCGCAGTCGCAGGGACCCTTAACCTGAGCTTGCGGACCCCGGCCGAACAGGACAGCCTGGTCGGTCAGCTCGCGGGCTGGCTGCACACTCTGCGCCAACCTGTCCAGATCCTCATCCGCTCGGCCCGCCTCGACCTGACCGAGCACATCACTGGCCTGCACTCCGCCGCCGCGCAGATGTCGGCCGAGCTCGCCGCGGCAGCCCTCGATCACGCCGATCACCTCGCCGAGCTGGCCGCCCGGGAAGATCCGGTGCACCGGCAGGTGCTGCTCGTGTGGCGTGAACGCACCGAGTCCCTTCCCACCGGCGGGTTGCGTGCCTGGTTACCCGGACAGCGTCGAGCCCGGTCCACTCTTTCGGGTGCTGCGCGCCGGGCGGCTGAGTCCCGGCTGCTGCGTCGGATGAACGAGGCCGCCGATGTGCTGTCGCCGCTGGGGATCTCGGTGACCGCCCTCGACCATGACGCCGCCACTGCTGTGCTGGCCAGCTGCACCAACCCTGAGGGGCTGGTCTCGGCCGCCGCCGACATCGCCCCCGCCGACTCAGTGATCACCACCGCCCCTGATACCCGAACACCGGACCCGTTCGCCGGGGACGGGCTCGACCGGTTCGCCCCGGAATCCCTGACCATCGGCACTCGTCATCTCGAGATCGGCTCGGATTGGAGTGCGACCCTCGCGGTCACCGGGTACCCGCGCGAGGTGACGGCCGGCTGGCTCGCGCCCCTGCTCTCACACCCCGGCAGAGTCGAGGTCGCCGTGCACGTCGAGCCGGTTGATCCGGCCACCGCCGCGACCCGGTTGCGCCGCCAGCAAGCCCGCCTCGAATCCTCCCGGATGCATGACCTCGGCCGGGGCCGCTTGACCGATCCACAGGTCGACGTCGCCGTCGAGGACGCCGCTGACCTGTCGGCCCGCGTCGCCCGCGCCGAGGCACGCTTGTTCCGGGTCGGGGTCTATCTCACCGTGCACGCCGCCTCGGAATCCGAACTGGCCGACGAGGTCGCCGCCGTCCGCGCGCTGGCGGCGAGTCTGCTCGTGGACACCTGCACCCTGTCCTATCGAGCGGCGCAGGCATGGGTGACGACGCTGCCGCTCGGGTTGGACTTGATCCGGGTCCAGCGGACCTTCGACACCACCGCCCTTGCCGCGGCTTTCCCCTTCGACTCACCGCAGCTCCCCGCCGCCGACCCCGCCCAGGCCGACCGGCCCCAGGGCGTTCTCTACGGCCGCGACGCCGCCTCCGGGTTGTTGTTCGTGGACCGGTTCGGGCCTGAGGCCCACAACCACAACCTCGTCGTCCTGGGCCGCTCCGGGGCGGGCAAGTCCTACCTGGTCAAGACCGAGATCCTGCGGGCGCTGTATCGCGGGATCGAGCAGGTCGTCATCGACCCCGAAGACGAATACCGGCGCCTGAGCGAGGCCGTGGGCGGCACCAACATCCGCCTCGGTGCACCCGGGGTCCGGCTCAACCCGTTCGACCTGGAAGTCCATACCCGGCCCGATGGCCGTCGTAGCGCACCAGCCGACGCACTCACCCGGCGCAAACTGTTCTGCCACAACCTGATCCAGGTGCTGATGGGGGACCAGACCGCCGCGCAGCGCGCCGCCCTGGACGCCGCCCTGGCGGCCACCTACACCGCCGCAGGGATCACCGACGACCCCGCCACCTGGACCCGACCCGCACCAACCCTGAGCGACCTGCGCGACCAACTCGACCAAGGCGGCACGGCCGCCGCCGTCGAGCTGGCCGCCGGACTTCACCCCTACACCGGAGAGGGCGCCTACGCCGGACTGATCGACGGACCCACCACCACCGAACCCGAAGGCGCGATGATCGTGTTCTCGCTACGAGAGCTACCCGATGAACTGAAAACCATCGGCACCCTGCTCGTATTGGATGCCACGTGGCGGCGGGTCTCCAACCCTGGCCAGCGGCGGCCACGCATGATCACCGTGGACGAGGCATGGCTGCTCCTGCGCGAACCCGCCGGAGCGGCGTTTCTGTTCCGGGCGGCCAAGAGCTTCCGCAAACACTGGGCCGGTTTGACCGTGGCGACCCAGGACTGCGCAGATGTGTGCTCAACCGAACTGGGCCGCGCGATCATCTCCAACGCCGCCACCCAAATCCTCCTACGCCAAGCACCCCAAGCCATCGACGAGGTCGCTACCGCCTTCCACCTCTCCGACGGCGAACAACAGTTCCTCCTCTCCGCCGCGCGCGGTTCGGGACTGCTCGCGGTCGGCGGCACCGACCGCGCGGTGTTCGGGTCGTTGGCCTCGCCCACGGAGAACGCGCTCATCACAACCGACCCGAGTGAACTCATCTCTATGGGCGATGGCGATGCGAACTATGCCGATGTCGACCTCGGTGCACCACTGCTCCCGATGCCCACCCCAGAAACGTCCGCGTGAAAGGTAATCCAGCGATGACCCCCGACCGCAGGTCTGTCGATCACCCGACTGCATCGAAATCAACCCCGGACCGTGCAATCGAAAACAGGGGAAACCGCAGATCGAAAAACAACTCGACTGCGGCGCTTGACCCCATGGCTGTATCGAGCGTGAATATAGACCCGTCGCCGGGAAATGGAGAAATTCAGAATTCGGTGGCGGACCGTTGGCTCAGCACGCAGGAAGTATCTCGCCGATTGCAAATCCCCGAGAAAACCCTCGCGAACTGGGCTTCGCTCGGAAAGGGTCCACGCTTCGCCCGAATGGGCAGATATCGGAGATACCGATTCAGTGACCTCCTTGCATGGGAGGACGCTCAGCTTGACCTCGGGGAAAGTGCGTGAACCCTACCGTTTCCGCATCGCAAAACAGTCATGGAAGGTGCTCGACAGATGCCTCGGCAAGCGTTGGCAATGGGAACACACGGCAAGATCAGCTGCACGAAACTGGGGACACGGCAATACAGGGCCAGAGCCCGATACCGCTCGTACAGTGGCGAAACCGTTCGGATCGAGGGATGGGGAACCAGCAAAACCGGTGCAGAGAACCGAGTCAGAGAAGTCGTTCAGGAACGGATCAAGTCCGAGGGACGAAGGATCGGCGGCGGTGCCGTCACCCGGCACACCCTCATTCCCGTCCTGGCGGATCTCTGGCTCGAAGAAATGGAACTGGACGAGACAATGCTCCCACAAACCCTGCAATGGTACCGGGAGGAGATCGAACCCTCCGATGATCCGCGTGCCCGCAAAGATACTGTGAAGATCAAGACGGCGATGAGTGGTGTGCGGCTGTTCGAGGCAGACACCTCCTACCTCGATGCCCACCTGAAGATGATCCAGAAGAACGGGCACACCCGCAAAGCCCAGTGCCACAAGATCATCCTCACCGGGATGATGAGCCTCGCCGTCCGGCACGGGGCAATTCGTGAGAACCCCATGCGCGAAGTCGGCAAGATCAAACGCAAGAAGACCAAACCGAAAGCGATGGACGAGACAACCCGCAACGGGCTACGCGCCCAGCTCGAAACCTGGCTCGCAGGAGAAGCTATCCCCGGCACACCCGCCTACACTCGCGGCCCGGCACGCGACCCCGACATCCTCAACGCCGCCGACGTACTCCTGGGTACAGGGGCCCGCCCCGGCGAATGCCTCGCGTTCCGCCGCTGCGATGTCGACACCTCTGCGACACCGTGGGAGATGACCATCAGCGGCACCATCGTCCGCGTGACCGGAGTCGGTCTGTACCGGCAGGAGTGGACGAAAACCGATGCCGGGTACCGCACCGTCGTGCTACCGGCGTTCACCATCGAGACACTGCGGTCACTCGGTGCCGACGACTGGGATCCCGACGACGAAACTCCGATCTTCCCCTCACGGCGCGAAACCTGGCGCGACCCCCACAACTTCGGCCGCACCTGGCGCGCCGCTCGCGGAACCACCTACGCCTGGATCACCCCCAAGACCTACCGCAAGACGAACCTGACCGCCGTGGCAGAAGAGTTCGGAGCCGAACAGGCCAAGCGGCAGGCCGGGCACCGCAACAGCGCAACCACCGAACAGCACTACATCGACCGGCCCGCGCTGGCCCCCGACTCCACCACGGCTCTCAACCAGTTGGCACCATCTGTCTCCGGCGCTGCCAAGGACGACCCCGGGAACCAGGATGGGTAAGGAACCCGCGACAACCGGAGAGCGCCCCGCCATCGGGCACACAGGGCGGCAGGTACCCCGCAGCGCACCGGGGCGGCACGGCGCAGGCCGCTGGGAAGGCGCAAATT
Source organism: Nocardia thailandica NBRC 100428 (assembly GCF_000308795.1). Lineage (GTDB taxonomy): Bacteria > Actinomycetota > Actinomycetes > Mycobacteriales > Mycobacteriaceae > Nocardia > Nocardia thailandica. The sequence continues at coordinate 16,137 of NZ_BAGK01000299.1, forward strand.
TGACCAGCCCCGCACTAACCCCCCGGTTTGAACGGGCGATCACGGGAACCCATGGGAAGCGACGGGACAAGCCCACGTCCCGTTACCCCAGGTCACAGGCTATTCCGGGAAGCAATGGGAACCACGAGATATCTGGAACCCCTGCGTGGGGGTCAGGGGTTCGAGTCCCCTTAGCTCCACGTCAGAGGCCGGGTTCGGGTATTCCGAACCCGGCCTTTCTCGTTCCAGGGCCTTCCGAGGGTCGTCACGGTCGGGCAACGAATCGGACCGGATGTCGGGATGTCCTTGCCGGTTTCCGGGGGTGTTTGTAGGTTTCGCCTACCCGGCGGCGCGGGGCGGTGTGTGCGATGGTCGTGCGCAGCCGCGGGCGGCGGAAGGTAGGGCGGATGGTGTCTGGTTCTGCTCGCACGACGGTGGGCACCGTGTTCGTGAGCGCGGTGTTGCTCGGCTCGGTGCTCGGGGCCGGGAACGCGGTGGCCAAGGTCGGCGGGATCCAGCTCGCTGGCGAGGCGCACGACGACTGCACGGCGACGATCAGCTTGACCAACTTCACGAATACGACCTTCTATCAACCGGATTGGTGGTTCGAGCAGGAGAACGACCCGGCGCTGGTGAACGCGACGACGATCCCCGACGACATGCCGCCGCCGTGGCGGGAGGTGAACGGGATCCCGTGGCCGATGGCCCGCTGGGTCGGCGACCCGCCGCTGCATTCGGAGGTCGCCGAGGGCGTCGCGACCTGGCCGGGGGTCCCCTACAACACCAACGCCCAGCCCGACGGGTTCGTCAGCCGGGCCACGATCGCCCTGCTCGAGACGGACGGGGCGCCGGAGCCGAACGAGGACGGCACGATGACGATCTACTTCCGCGTCCGCTCCGGGCCGGTGACCGCCGATCGGCTGCCCGACCCTCAGCAGCTGGTGGTGACGGGCTGCCACAAGAACGGCGGTGGCGGCTCGTCGGGCAGCGCGAACGGCAGCGGCAACGGCTCCTCGGGCAGCGGGAACGGCTCGGCGTCCTCGGGGTCGGGTAGCTGAGCGCGGGGCCGCCCGCCCGGGTCAGAACGGCGCGAGGGCGAGGCGGCCCACCGCGATGAACACCGCGAGGGCGAGGTAGCAGGCGTTCACCAGGACGAGGGCGTCCTGGTCGAGGCGGGCGTGGGTGCGCATGGCGCCGATCATCAGGACGATCCAGCAGATCGCGGTCACCGGCACCAGGATCGGCGCGATGCCGAGCAGCGGGGGCGCGACGAGCCCGGCGGCAGCGAGGAGTTCGAGGACGCCGAGCGCCCGGACCTGGGTGACGCCCGCGTCGGCGGTCCATTCGCCGCCGTGGGCCGCGGCGAGTCTCGGGAGGGGAAGGAAGGTCTTGGTGAGGCCACCGGCCAGGGCGACGGTGGCGAGCAGTGCGGTGGCGATCCACAGGACGGTGTTCACGACAGTGCTCCGGTTCTGCTGGAGGGAACTTGCTTCGAGCCGCCGGTGTGCCGGGGCCCGATGTCAGCATCGGCCCTGCTCGGGCACCGGAACAAGGTACAATTCGGGCGCCTGTCCATAACACTGGAGTTATCAGTGGAGCTACGCGACATCGAGATCTTCCTGACGCTGGCCGAGGAGTTGCACTTCGGCCGTACGGCGGAGCGACTGCACGTGTCCCAGGCCAGGGTCAGCCAGGCGATCCGCGCGCAGGAACGCCGCATCGGGGCGCCGCTGTTCGAGCGCACCAGCCGCCGCGTGTCGCTGACGCCGATCGGCCGCCGGTTGCGCACGGACCTGCAGCAGGTCGACGAACTGCTGCGGCAGGCGCTGGCCCGTGCCGAGGCGGCGGCCGCGGGACGGACGCTGCGGGTGGGCGTCTTCGGGCACGCCGGACACGAGCTGGGGCCGCTCGTCGCGGCGTTCGCCGCCCGTCATCCCGGCGCGGGCGTCGAGTTCCGGGAGATCAACGGCAGCGATCCGTTCACCGCGCTGCGCTCCGGCGAGCACGAGGTGAACGTGCTGTGGCTACCGGTGCGCGAGCCCGATCTCACCGTCGGGCCCACCGTGCTCGTCGGCCGCCGGGTGCTGGCCGTGCCGGCCGAACATCCGCTCGCCGAGCGGGGTTGGGCGTCGCTGGAGGACCTCGCCGATCACCGCGTCGCGGATCTGGGGCCCGCGGCGCCGGAGTACTGGGTCGACGCCATGGTGCCCACGCACACCCCGCGCGGGCGCCGCATCCCGCGCGGGCCGGTCGCGCGGACGTTCCACGAACTGCTGTCCGCGGTCGCCGGCGGAGAATGCGTGCATCCCTTCGGGGAGATCGCGGCACGCTACAACAGCCCGCCCGGCATCGTCTTCGTGCCCATGCCCGACAGTCCCGAGCTGCGCTGGGCCCTGGTCTGGCGGTCGACCGCGGACGACACCACGATCCGGGCGCTGGCGCGGACCGCGACCGATCTCGGGCCGATCCGCCTCTGAGACGGGTCGGTGCGCGGCCTGCCGTCGACGCGCGGACCCGGCCGGGGGCATGGTGGTGGTACCGGATGTGACGATCGAGGAGACGCCCATGGCCCGGAGTGCCGCGGTCCAGCCCGCCGAACGCGGGGACGCCGACGTGGCGGCGCGGGTGCTCGCCGCGGCCTTCCAGGAGGACCCGGTGATGAGCTGGATCCTGCCGGACGCCCGGCGCCGGTCGGCCGGGCTGCCGCACTTCTTCCGGGCCGCCGCCCGGCATCTGTTCCTGCCCGCGGGCGGCTCGGCGCTGGCCCGCGGCGCGGACGGCGCGGTGGCCGGGGCGGCGCTGTGGACGCCGCCGGGGATGTGGCCGGTCGGCGCGGGCGCGCAGGTGCGGGCGCTGCCGGGCATGCTGCGCGGATTCGGCCGTCGGATCGGCGCGGGCAAGCGGGTCGGCGACCTGCTCGAGCACCACCATCCCGCCGAACCGCACTGGTACCTGGCGATGATCGGCACCTCGCCCGCCGCGCGCGGCGCGGGCCACGGGTACGCGCTGATGCGGGCCGGCCTCGACCGGGCCGACGCGGACCGCGCCCCGGCCTATCTGGAGTCGAGCAATCCGGCGAACGTGCCCTACTACGAACGCTTCGGGTTCGACGTTCTCGACGAGATCGTGGTGCCGGGCGGGCCGCCGCTGTGGCGGATGTGGCGCGCCGCCCGCTGACCGGGGCGCGGTGATCTCATCCGTTCGGGTGAGGACTTCGCCTGTGCACAGTGCTGTTCTTGATGGAGGTCGGCCGATTTCCGGGCCGGCCCCCTGATGGAGGTACACCACGAGTTAGGAAAGTCATGAGCAAGAACAGGATTCGCGCCGCCGTCATGGTTGCCGCGGCTGCGCCGATGATCGCGCTTGGCACGGGTGTCGCCGTCGCCGAGCCCGCCACTCCGATGCCGGTAGAGGTCCAGCCTGCCGTGTTGTCGCCGTTCATCACCATTCCGGGTGCGCTGCTGACCTGCGTTCCGGTGTTGGTGACCCTGCCGATTCTCTACCCCCTGTGTGTCGTCTGAGCCGACGCGCGGAGATCGGGAATCATCACTCGGGCACTCTCCTGCTACGGCATGAGAGTGCCCCCGTCCGCTGTCGGCAAACCTCAGGAGCGTCATGTTCGGACGATTGTTTCTCGCGCTCGTAGCAGTGGTTCTGTTCTGTACCGGGAACGCGCACGCGGCGGCCCCGGTCGCCCTCGGAGGCGGGTCCGGCATCGTCTTCGGGGACGGGTCGATCTGCACGTTGACCACCATCGGGTGGGACGGGCAGGGTCGGCTGGTGGGGTTCACGGCCGCGCACTGCAACACCGAGGGGGCCACGGTCTCGGCGGAGGCCGATCCCGACGCGGGCGTGCTGGGCACGCTGGTATCGCGCGACACGTCCCTGGACTACGCGGTGATCGAATTCGCGGCCGAACTGGTGACGCCGGTGAACACCGTCGGCGCGACCACCATCACCGAGGTCGGCAGGCCCGCGGAGTTCCCGGCGGTGGCCTGCAAGCAGGGCCGCACGACCGGGCAGACGTGCGGGCTGGTCTACGGTGACGTCTTCGCCACCGACACCTGGACGCTGACCCAGATCTGTGTCCTCGTCGGCGATTCCGGCGGTCCGGTGGTCGTCGGGACGACCCTGGTCGCGCTGGTCAACGGCTACCTGAGCGTGCCGTGCCTCGGCCCGCAGGTGGGGATCGACTTCTCCCGGGTGCTCGCCGAGGTCGACGCGGGCGGCGGCGTGGGAGCCGGCTTCCGGCCCGTGTGAGTCAGCCTGCCGCGATCGAGCTGGTCAGCAACAGGCGGACCAGCTCGGCCTGCCGGTGGGTGCCGGTCTTGGTGAAGATGTGCTGCAGGTGGGTGCGCGCGGTGTACAGCGACACCGACAGTTCCTCGGCGACCGCGGCGAGGCCGTCGCCGTGGAGGACGGCGAGGGCGACCAGGGTTTCGGTGTCGGTGAGCCCGTAGAGGTCGTGCAGGGCGTCCGGGGGCGGGACGGGGTCGCGGTCGGGATCGATGACCAGCAGCAGGACCGCGCTCGGTTCGGCGTCGCCGGTCGGTATCCCGTCCAGCGGCACCACGTGCACGACCAGTCTGCGCCGTCCGGACGGGCGGGGGAGCGCCACGCTGCCGCCGGTGTGTTCGGCGCTCGCGGCGTGCTGGATGAGCTTGCTCAGCTGGGCGTGCCTGGCCGCGGGCACGGCGTGCACGTGCCCGGCCCGGTCCACCGCGAGCCCGTCGACCCGGCCGAGGATGTCGAGGGCGGTCGAGTTGGCGAACACCACCGCCCCGGCCGCGGTGACCACGAGGATGCCGTAGGGCGCCTTCTCCAGGGTGGCCAAGGCGATCGTGCGTTCGCGGGACAGGCGCAGCAACCGGGACTGGGCCAGCAGCGCCTGCCGCAGATGCGGGACCAGCACGCGCAACAGCCCCCGTTCGGCCGCGCAACCCGACACCGCGAGCCCCGCGGGCATCGCCAGGCAGATCCACGAACTGGGCACGTCGGTGGTGAGGCGGGCCAGGAAACTGTTGGCCAGCCCGTCGGTCAGCGCCGCTCGGGCGGCCGCCTCGCCGGCGTCGGTGACGACCTCGTCGCCGGTGACGGTGAGCCCGGCGGGCAGCCGGTCGACCAGGGCGCCCAGCCTGCCGAGCCTGCGGAACACGGGGTCGGCGAGGTCGGGGTCGGCGGACCTGACCGTGGCGCGGTGCGCGCTCGGTTCGGCGATGGTGAGATAGCCGTGTTCGGCGCCGAACACGGTGGTGATGTCGGCGATGACGTGGTCCCACCGGTCGGGGTCCACGCCCGCTTCGTGGACGCCGGCGACCAGATCCGAGAATCTCTGCAACGTGATCGACATGCGCTCCTCCTGCCGGAGAACGCTGGCATGGCGGAGTTCTTCGAGTGGGATTGCCTGTGACGAGGGCACGGCCAACAGCTGATTCTAGTCCATCTCCGTGCCCCTGGAAACAGCCCTGACCTGCGATGACGGCCCGGGACGCCGGGGGTCGAGTTGATCATCGAGGAACGCGGTGATCGCGGCGCGGGCGGCGCGGGCCTGCCCGCGCACCAGCCCCGGCAGCGTGAGGAAGGCGTGCGGCGCGCCGGGATATTCGGCGACCCGCGCGGCCACCCCGGCCGCGCGCAGGTGCTCGGCGTAGCGGCGGCTGTGGTCGGCCAGCGGGTCGAGCCGGGGCACGATCACCAGCGCGGGCGCGACGCCCGCGACGTCGGCGTGCAGGGGCGAGACCGCGCGGGCGTCCGCGCCCGGCGGCACCGCGAGCCGCCGGAACACCCGCATCTCGGGCACGCTCAGCGTCGGGGTGTGTGGGTACCGCCGCAGGGAGTCGTGCTCGAACAGGGTCTCGGTCAGGTCGGTCGCGGGGTTGACCAGCACCTGTGCCCGCAGCGCGAGCCCGGCGGCGGTGGCGCGCAGGGCGGCCAGGGCGGCGATGAGCGCGCCGGTGCTCTCCCCGGCCACCGCGATCCGGGCCGGATCGACACCCCAGTCGGCGGCGCGCGCCGCCAGCACGGCCAGGACCTGCCAGCCGTCGTCGGCCGCGTCGGCGATCGACGTCCGCTCGTCGAGCAGGCGGTGCTCGACCGAGACGACCAGCGCGGGCAGCGCGGCGGCGAGATGACTGTTGGCCCAATCGCATTGGGTGGCCGTGCCCGCGAAGCCCCCGCCGTGGACGTGGACCACCAGCGGCAGCGTGGCGTCGGGCGCGCGGCGGGGCCGGTACACGCGGACGGGGATCTCGCGATCGGGCAGCGGCACTCGTCGCCGGCCGATCGTCACGTGGCGGTTCGGGAAGCCGCTGACCAGGCGGGCCAGGGGCGAGTTCACCGTCCGCTCGGCCGCGTCCCGGAAGCGGGCGAGGTCGGCGGCGGTGACGGTGTCCCAGTCCGGTTCCGGGCGCAGGGCGTGCAGGACACGGAGGGCGAAGGGCGGCGCTTCGGTGTGCATGAGGTCAGGGTCTCCGTCCGGGGCGCCCGCCGTCTTGGAGAAATGTTCCCGGCGGCGGTGACCGGCGGGCACGGATCGCCCGGTACCGGCGCTAGAATCACCGCGATCGACCGTCGTGGAAAGGTTCTCGATGTCCGGCGTAGTCCTCGCCGCCCCCGACCGCGGTGCCGGTGAACTGGTCGGCACCTTCGCCGCCCGCGCCTCGGAGGAGCTGTTCGACCGGCTGACCGCCTGGGGCGGCACCGCCGCCGTGCTCGCGCTGCTGGTCGTCCTCCTCAGCCTGGCCGCGCTGGCCTGGCGCATCGGCGAACTCCGCGACCGCCACTGACCCGGCGGCCCGCGCCCGGCGCCGGAAGAATGGGGCGATGCGCCCGAACTCGCCGCCCCGGCTCCTGGACGACGCGGCCCTGGAACGCTCGTCGGTGGTGGCCAACAACGCCATGAACCGGGAACGCGGCCTGTCGGGGGTGAACAGCTACACCCGCGAACTCGGTTTCGATCCCGCCGAACTGCTGGCCACGCGCCTGCGCGCCGACCCGGCGCGCCCGGTGACCTGGATCGACGTGTGCTGCGGATCCGGCCGGGCGCTCCTCGACGCCGAAACCCGCCTGACCCGGGAGTTCCCCGACGCCGACCTCGCCCTCGTCGGGATCGACCTGGTCGGGTACTTCGCCGCCGCCCCGCGCACCGACCGGCTCCGGCTGATCACCGGGTCGGTGACGCGGTGGCGGGCGCCGCGCCCGGCCGACGTGGTCACCTGCGTGCACGGCCTGCACTACATCGGCGACAAACTCGGACTGCTGGCGGCCA
>NZ_BAGK01000298.1 GCF_000308795.1 Nocardia thailandica NBRC 100428
GTGGAGTGTTCTGTCGGCAGCGCGCGGAACGCGACGGGCACGTCGCGGGTGCAGTGCCGGTCGGCGACGGCACGGCTCTGTTCCATCGGGACGGCGAAGTCGGCGACGCCGTGGTAGAGGTACAGCGGCACGGTGGCGGTGTGACCGGTGAGGTCGGTGGCGGCGAACACTTCGCGCACGGCGGCCGAGTCGAGCGGATTCGCCGGTGCCATACCGACGTCCACCGGCAGGCCGAGCAGGCCGAGCGGCCCGTTGCTGTCCCCGCACAGGTCGCGGACCGGGGAGGTCGCGACCCATCGGCCGAGGGCGTTCAGTTCGGCGAGCAGGCCGGGGTGCTCGCGGGCGACGGCGAGTCCGGCGGCCATGAGGATGCCCGAGGCGACGCCGCCGTTGAACCGCCGCGCGATCGCCGGGTAGTCGCTGATCAGCCCGCCCATGGCCACGCCTGCCAGCGCGCCGGTGAGGTCGGGGGCGTACTCGGGTTGCAGCACGGCCGCGCCGTAGGCCGCGATCGCGCCGCCGGAATAGCCGCCGACGGCGAAACGGCTGTCGCCGAAGGTCTCCGGGAGCAGGCGGCGCACCGCGCGGACGGCGTCGAGGACGGTGTGCCCGGCGACCGTCGGTTCCGCGTAGGCCATCCACGGCCCCTCGTGATCGGGCACGAGGACGGCGTGGCCACGGCTCAGCGCCCAGCCGGTCGTCGGCGGGAAGAGGTCGCCCAGGTTGAACTTGGGATGCGCGCCGTGCGCGAGCGCGTAGCTCGGCGTGCAGGTGGCACCGAGGGAGTTGACGGGCAGCGCGTTCACCACGACCTGCCGGGTCGGCCCCGCGGGCGGTGCGGCCGGGACGAGCAGCGTCGCCGTGCCGAACGAGGGCTCGCCCGCGGAGTCGGTGGTGCGGAACTTCAGCAGCGTCGCCCGCTGGAGCGGGACGATCGCGAACGGCGCGGCCGTCGCGGTGACGTCGCGGCGGTCGATGATCTCCCCGGGGGCCAGGGCGGCGAGCCCGTCGGGCCAGGCGTCGAAGAGCGGGTCGCCGGTGGGGGTGGCGCGGGCGGCCTGCCACAGCGCGGCCAGGTCGGGCGACAGCTGCTTTCCCGGCGGGGACCCTCCCGGCGGGAGGGACGGAGCGGGCACGGGATCGGCCCGGACCGGCACCGCGGGCGCGCCCACCGCCAGGACCAGCGCGGCGAGCGCGGTGAGCATTCGGGAACAACCGGCCTTCGACATGTGTCCTCCCCACGGTGACGGCGCCGGAGGCGCGGGGTGACCGGTGTGCCCGTGTCACCCCGCGCCGGTGGAACATCTTCTGCGAGCGCGGTATCGCCTAGAGCGAGCCGCCGCCGCCGACGACCCAGGGGTTGAACGTGCAGACCAGGTTCGGGCTACCGACCGGGTCCAGCGCACGCAACGCGATCGACAACGCCCGCGGGGAATACATCATCGTCAAATGATCCGAGACATCCTGCTCGCACCCGTCCTGCAACGTGATGTTCGAAACCGTCGCCCCCGCACCCGCCTTCAGGAAGGTCAGATCATAGGGATTGGTCACCTCGTCGTAGCGCGTCCCGACCACCGTGTAATCGACCCCGGCCACCGTGTCACCGTTCGCGTTGAGCCGATTCACGAAATCCGAGCCGATCGTCTGCTGGATACCCGCGTGACCGACGAAGATCTCGATGAAACCGAGGATGTCGATACCGGCGTTGTTGATCATCCGACCCAACGCCCCGATACCGTCGAGCGAGGTCCCGTGATGCGTCGCACCGAAAGTGATCAGATTCTTCACCTTCGCCGCACCACCCTCGTACTTGGTGTACCAGTTCGACATCGACCCACCCTGCGAGTGCGCCACGATGTCGACCTCCTCGGCACCGGTCGCCGCGAGCACCCGATCCACGAAAGTACCCAACTGCTTGGCCGAATCCTGGATATACCCGGTACCCATCACACCCGGCAACACCGAACCCAGGCCACCACCCTCGACCAGATTCGACCGACCGTAATTGAACGTGAACGTGCAATAGCCCGCGTCCTTGATCGGCTGACCCATGAACGCATACCCGTTGTAGGCATTCATCCACGTCCCATGGATCAACAACACCGGACGCGGATGCGCCGCACTCGGCTTGCAGTTCCAGTCGTTGGCACCCGGAGGCGCCGCATCACCATTGGCCAACCCGTAGGCGAACGCCGCCAACCACGACGTCTGCGCCGGGCCCCACCCCCGGGTGTCACTGGCATAACCACCCGAAGACCCCGAACTCGAACCCGAACCGCCGTAGCAGTCACCCGAGCCGTTACCCGACCCGGTACCCGAACCGGAGTTACACGCCGAACCCGACGCACTCCCGCTCGGACCGGCGACGGGCCGCCCGGCCGCGATGATGTCGGCCAGCGCCTGCTCCGTGGGCGCCGCCGGCTCGGCCGAGGCATTGGCCCCCGTCAGCATCAGGGTCAGCGCGCTGACGCCGGTCAGGACGGCCGCGGACATCGAACGTCCGCGACCGCGTATTGCTGTCTTCAAAACTCCCGCCCTTCGGAAAGCGAAAAGGAAACGGCCTCAGGGCCGCACCGAAGGTATGCCGGGAATTTCGCCGGTCGAATGGGTAACGCGTCCGTCTGGGCATCTCACCACCGGTCCGCGCGAACCCCCATGGAACCGCACAGGAAATATTCCGGCGGCGCCCGTTTCAGCGGCGCCGCAGCAGGTAGCGCTGAATCTTTCCGCTGGGGGTCTTGGGCAGTTCGTCGACGAAGTGCACCGCGCGCGGATAGGCGTGGGCGGCGAAACCGGTTTTCACCGAGTCCTGGAGTTCGCGGATCAGCTCGTCGCCCGGCGGCACGCCCGGCGCGAGGACGACGAACGCCTCGACGACCTCGCCGCGCAGCGCGTCGGGCCTGCCGACCACCGCCACGTCGGTGACGGCGGGATGGGTGATGAGCACGCTCTCCACCTCGAAGGGGCCGATGCGGTAGCCGGCCATGATGATCACGTCGTCGTCGCGGGCGGTGAAATAGAAGCGGCCCTCGTCGTCGGTGTGGCCCGTGTCGCCGGTCAGGTACCAGGCGCGGTCGCGGGTGAAACGGGCCGCGGTCCTGTCGGGGGCGTCCAGGTACCCGGTGAAGAACAGCAGCGGGCTGGCGGCGACGTCGATGGCGATCTGGCCGTCCACGACGCCCGTGCGGAATCCGGGCATGGCGGTGCCCATGGAGCCGGGCACGAGCGGGGCGCGCACCGAGTCGTGCCAGTGGTTGTTGACGAACATGCCGTGCTCGGTCTGCCCGTAGTGATCGCGCACCTCGGTCCCCAATGCCGTACGCGCCCAGGTGATCACGTCGGGGGTGAGCGGCTCGCCCGCCGAGGACGCGCGGCGCAGCGAGAACCCGGTGACGGTGGGGTCCTTGCTCAGCGTGCGGTACACCGTCGGCGCGGCGGCGAAATTGGTGACCCGGAGCTCGGCGAGCACGCGGGCGGTGAGCGCCGCGGAGAAACCGCTGCGCAGCAACAGGTTACGGCGGCCGACGGCCAAGGGGCCGAGCACGCCGTAGTACAGGCCGTAGGCCCAGCCCGGGTCGGCGGCGTTCCAGAACACGTCGTCCTCGGCGACGTCGAGCCCGTAGGTCATGTAGCAGCTGAACGCGGCCAGCGCCCGCACCGGGACCGGCACTCCCTTCGGCGTCCCGGTGGTGCCGCTGGTGAACAGCAGGATCAGGGTGCCGTCGCCGCCGACGGCCACCGACCCCGGCATCGGCGCCGAGTCGGCCACCAGCGCGTCGAACTCGGGACCGGCCACGATCGTGGCCACGTCGAGGCCGTCGAGCTTGTCCACCTGGCCGGGTTCGGTGACGACCACCGTGGTGCCCGCCGCGCGCAGGCGCAGCGCGATCGCGGGGGTCGCGAAGGCGGTGAACAGCGGGACGTAGACGGCCCCGAGCCGGGCGATCGCCAGCAGGGCGATCACCAGCTCGGCGCGCTTGCCCATGAGCACGCCGACGGTGTCCCCGCGCCCGACGCCGCGCGCGGCCAGCGCGGTCGCGAACCGGCGCGACCGCTCGGCCAGGTCGCCGTAGGTCAGGTCGGTGGTGACCAGGCGGTCGCCGTCGGTGTCGATCGTCGTGAACGCGACGGCGGCCGGGTCGTGCCGGTCGACCAGCAGCGCGGCGGCGTCGGCGCCGGGCGCGCCGAAGGTCGCCAGCCAGTCCCGCACGGCCTGGTCGGTCGTGACGGCGGGGGCGTGATTCATCATCGGACCTCTGTTCCCACGAGTAAGCTGGATCACAGTGTCGAGGTCGCGCCGCGCGTCGCGACACCCCCCGAAGGGGGGTCGGTTCCGTCGCGAGGAGGTGCACCGTGTCCGACACCGTCCCGCTCGGTCCGCTGCTCGAGGCGCTGCGGCGGATCCGGACCGGCAGCGGGGTGTCGCTCGCGTTCGGTGGGCTCGTCGAGGCGGGCAGGCAGGTGCGGCTGCGGCACTTCGTCGGCCGCACGGCGGGCGCCCTGGACGGGGTCGCGGTCAACATCGGGCACGGGCTCGGCGGGAAGGTCGCCGCGCTGCACCGCCCGATGGTGGTCGACGACTACCTGCGCACCCCGGCCATCACCCACCGCTACAACCCCGTCATCGCCGCGGAGGGGCTGCGGGCCATGGCCGCGGCGCCGGTCATCGTCGACCGCAAACCGGTCGCGGTGCTCTACGGCGCGCTGCACTCGGCCGATCCGCTCGGCGACCGCACGCTCCAGGTGCTGGCCGAGGAGGCCAGGGCCGTCGAGCAGGCGGTGGTGACGGCGCGGGCGGTCCTGGAGCGCGGCCAGGACCCCGAGGTGAGCGCGCTGCGGGACCGGCTCGGCGCGGTCTACGCCGAGCTGCGGGTGCTGGCCCGCGAGGTCGGCGATGCCGCGCTGGCGGACCGGATCGCCCGGATCGGCGAGGAGACGCTGCTCGGGTCCCCGCCGGCCTCCCCCGCCCCGGAGCTCACCGCCCGCGAGGTCGACGTGCTGGCCCTGGCCGCGCTGGGTTACGGGAACGCGCGGATCGCCGACGCGCTCGGGCTCACGGTCGAGACGGTCAAGGGCTATGTGAAGAACGCGCTGCGCAAGCTGGGCGCCTCGACCCGCCTGGAGGCCGTGGTGCGGGCCCGCGGGGCCGGCCTGCTGCCCTGAGCCTCAGCCGCGACCGAGTTCGGCGCGCACGGTCGCCAGCCACTCCTGCGTGCGGATCAGGCCCTTCTCGACGTCCTTGCGGCCGTCGGTGAACCCGAACAGATCGGCGGCCAGCCGGGTCAGCACCGAGCCCTCGGTCTCGGCGAGCTCGTCGAGGACCTCGGTGTCGCCGACCAGGTAGGCCACGGTCGCGGCCCGGCCGTCGGACCAGCGGGCCCGGTGCTCGCCCCAGCCGCCGTCGCGGACGGCGCGGGCCTGCCCGACGATCTCGTCGCGCAATGCCGCGCGGTCGCCCTCCTCGGGCCGCCGGGTCTTGCGCGCCTTCCAGTCGATCCGTTCGGACACGTCCCACCTCTCGCCGGCTGCGGTGCGCACCGATTGTCTCGAGCGGGACGTCGGCCCGTCCAGCCGCCACCCCGATCCCGCGACGCCGGGCCGGGGCGACCGGTCTCCGCCGCTCAGGCGGGGACGGCGGCGGGCGTCCAGCCGAGCGCGGGCGCGATGGACTCGACCGTGTCGTGCAGGATCTGCTCGTAGTCCTCGCGGTGCAGCTCGTAGGGCAGTTCCAGGCGCAGCTCGGTGGTATGGGCCAGGACCGGGTCGGCGTGCAGCTGCTCGAGGATCTGCTCGCTGGTGCCGACGACGTCGGGGGCGAACAGGACGCGGCGCTCGCCCTGCGGTCCCAGGGTGCGGGCGTGGCGGCTCGCGGCGTAGGCGCGGTAGCGCTCGCGGGTGGGCCGGTCGGCGCTGTCGAACGGCACGATGACCCGGCCGATCGCCACGCGGGCGGGCCGGTCGGGGGCGATCCGCGCGCGGTAGTCGGTGAGCAGCGCCAGCTGGGCGGCGGCGAACTCGTCGCTACGGTCGCCGAAGACGATGTTGCCCGACAGCAGGTTCAGCCCCGCCTCGGCCGCCCAGCGCACGGACCGGGTGCTGCCGCCGCCGTACCAGACACGGTCGGCCAGGCCGGGGCTGTGCGGTTGCAGGCGGGGACGCTGGGTGTTGCCCGGCGAGTGGATGACGGTGTCGTCGTCGCCGAGGTAGTCGCCGCGCAGGTTCGCCACCAGGCGCGCGACCCGGCCGTAGGACAGGTCGTAGGTGCGCCAGTCGCCGTCGAAGACGAGATCGCCGATGAGTTCGGCGTGCGGCGGGGTCCCCGCGCTGAAGCCCGGCTGCAACCTCCCCCGCGACAGCACGTCGGCCAGCGACAGGTCCTCGGCCAGCCGGAACGGGCTCTCGTAGCCGATCGGGATGACCGCGCTGCCCAGTTCGATGCGGCGGGTGCGCTGCGCGGCGGCGGCCAGGAACACCGCGGCCGAACCGACCCCGTGCTCGAGGTGGCGCTGGCGGATCCAGCCGCCGTCGAAGCCGCGGCGCTCGGCGTACTCGAACAGCCGCAGCGTGTCCTCCAGCCCCGTGTAGGGGTCCTCGTCGAGGTAGTTGCCCGGCGTCAGGAAGGCGAGCGAACTGATCTGAACTGTCATGTGCTTGTCCTCGTCCGGCGATGGGGCGACCTTCGATGCAACCCGTTCCGGGGCCGCGCGAACAGGATTGCGCTCAGCGGGACTCCAACGGGCCGCCGTCCCGCCACACGGGCGCCAGGGCCCGCACCAGCTCCACTACCATCGGCACGCGGGCAGTCGAGTCGTGAGGGAGGGCCTGCCGGTGCGCGACGGAGATGTCTTCGCCGGATACCTGATCGAACGCCGGCTCGGGCGGGGCGGGATGGGCTCGGTCTATCTGGCCCGCCATCCGCGGCTCCCCCGCCGGACCGCGCTCAAGGTCCTCGACGAGGAGCTGTTCGCCGACACCGAACTGCGCGCCCGTTTCGAACGCGAGGCCGACCTGGTCGCCCAGCTCGACCACCCCAACATCGTCACCGTCTACGACCGCGGCGCCGACGAGGGCCGCCTGTGGATCTCCATGCAGTACATCGACGGGATCGACGCCGCCACCGTGAATCCCGCGGCGCTGCCGCCCGATCGCGCGGTGCAGATCGTCGGGGAGACCGCCGTGGCACTGGATTTCGCGCACGGCCGACACGTCCTCCACCGCGACGTCAAACCGGCCAACATCCTGCTCGCCAAGGGCACCGGCGGCCAGGAGCGGGTGTACCTCACCGATTTCGGGATCGCGCGCCTCACCGACGATCCCGGGCGGCTCACCCAGACCGGCTCGTTCACCGCGACCATCGCCTACGCCTCCCCCGAACAGCTCACCGGCGCGATGATGAGCGGACGGTCCGACCAGTACTCGCTGGCGTGCACGCTGTACTGGCTGCTCGCCGGGGTCGCCCCGTTCGAGGCGGCAGGCCCGGCCGCGGTCATCCAGGGCCATCTCCAGCAGCCGCCGCCCGTGCTGAGCCGGGTCCGCCCTGGCCTGCCCGCGGCACTGGACGACGTGCTCGCGCGGGCCATGGCCAAGTATCCGGGCGAGCGGTTCGCCACCTGCGCCGAGTTCGCCGACGCGGCGCGGCACGCCCTGTCCGGACGGTCCTCGGGCGCGCTGCCGCGCGTGACCGGTCCGTCGACGGATCCCGCTGCGGCGCAAGCGCCGTCCCGCTCGCCGGCATGGAAGGGGGCCGCGGCGTACCCCGCGATGACGCCGAACGCCCCGGCCCGATCCGGCCCGGGTGCGCCGGCACCGATGGCACCGGGGCCCGTGGGGGCGCCGTACGCGCCGCAGGCGGGCCACGTTCCGGGCGGGCCCGCGCCGAGGGGCTACGGCCACGGGCGCCCGCGGCGGCGGTCCAGCACCGGGCTCGTCGTCGGTCTGTGCGCGGCGCTGGTCGTCGCGCTCGCGGCCGGCGTCGGCATCTGGGTGGCGGTCAGCGCCGTCAACGCCCCGCCCGCCCAGCGCGACCTCGACGAGATGCGTCAGGCGTTCCCCGGCCTGCTGCCGTCCGCGGAGATCCCGGCGGGCCAGACCTGGGGCCAGGGCAGCGGATTCGGCGGCATGGGGTGCACGGGGCAGGTGCTGACCGGCCGCCTGACCTGGATCCCCGACGTGCACCCCGACGCGGGCAGCCCGACGGCCTACTGGGACTGCTGGTATGCGGGCAGCTACATGTTCCCCGCGACCAACACCCGCTGGCCGTCGCTGCGCGTCTTCCGCTACGCCTCGGCGGCGGACGCCGAACAGGTGGTCGCCGGATTCACCGGCGGCGGGCGGGAATCCCTGGTCAGCGGCGGCCGCACGTATACGAACTATGTCTGGGGCACCGCGCCCCAGACCACTCCGCGCATGGCTACCGTGTTCCCTGCCGGGGATCGGCGGCACACCATGATTCTGTACTCGACCGGCTACGGCGCGAGCAACGACCCCTCCCGTGAGCAGCTGATCGACTGGTGGAAGACCCTGCCGCTGAACTGATCCGGCGGGAGCCGGCCTGATTCGCCGACACCCCCTCCATCACGTCGCTCCACCAGGAATCCAGCGGGCTCGGCTCGGGCCAGCGGACGAACGGCTTGGGTGACAGACCGGAACGGGCCGCCCGGTCGAGATCGTAGGACATGAGGAATCCCCGTCTGCGGCAGCGGCGCTCGCGGCCGAGCACGCGCACGGCGGTCGTCCGCGACGCCGGCAGGCCTGCATGGTGCCGGGCCTGTGGACTCGGCCCGGCTGGTTCACCCATACAACCACGGCGGGCCACGGGAGCGGACCGGTCGTGACAGACCTGATGCGCAACGGCGCGGGGGCTTGCACACTGGATCGGTATGGGGCACAACGACGCTGCGCGATCCATCCGCCTGATGACCGGCTTGGCCACCCCGATGGCCGTACGGGTGGCGGTGACGCTCGGGCTGCCGGACCGCCTGCTCGGCGACGGCGCGCCGACCGCCGAACTGGCCACCGACCTCGGCGTCGACGCCATCGCGCTCGGGCTCCTGCTCGACCATCTCACCACCCTCGGCTTCACCGAGGAGACGGCGACCGGCCACCGCACCACGGCCTTCGGCCGCCACCTGTGCGCGGACGCGGGCAACGGCCTCGTCGAACTCCTGCATCTGGACGCGGCGGGCGGACGGGCCGAGCTGGCCTTCGCCGAGCTGGCCTACAGCGTCACCACCGGGAAGGCGGCCTATCCGCGACGCTACGGACGGGACTTCTGGTCCGACCTGGCGGAGCACCCGCACCTGCGCGCCTCCTTCGACCGGCAGATGACCAACCGCTTCCGTGACCAGCTGCACCGGCTGGCCACCGGCGTCGACTGGTCGCGGTTCGCGCGACTGGTCGACGTGGGCGGCGGGCGCGGCGACCTGCTCGCCGCCATCCTCACCGCGCATCCCCGGGTGCGGGGGCACCTGGTCGACCTGGCCCCCACCGCGGGCGAGGCGCGGCGCACCTTCGCCGCCCGCGGCTTCGGCGACCGGGCCACGGTCACCGAGGGCAGCTTCTTCGACCCGCTGCCCGCGGGCGCCGACGCCTACCTGCTCTCCGACATCCTGCACGACTGGGACGACGCGGGCGCGGACCGCATCCTGGCCCGCTGCGCGGAGGCGGCCGCGCCGACGAGCCGGATCCTGGTCCTCGAGCCGGTGGGCGGCCTGCGCGCCGCCACCGAGTTCACCCTCGCCATGCTGGTCATGTACGGCGGGCGCGAACGCCGGGTGGACGAGTTCCGCTCCCTCGCCGCGCCCCACGGCCTCGTGCTCGACACCGTCACCGAACTCACCGAGCAGCGCTGCCTGCTCGAATTCGTCCTCGCCCGGCGGGGCTGACGCCGGGCGCCGGGGCGCGCCGACCGCAGGGTTCCCGGTTAGATTGGACGCAGGCGACGAGGCCTCGGCAGATCGGATGGTGTGGTGGCGCACGACAGTATGGCGCAGCGCGAGCGGCGAGCGCTGGTGGAGAGCATGACCGAGGCGGGCCCCGACGCGGGCACCCTGTGCGGGACCTGGACGGTCCGTGATCTGGCCGCGCATCTGGTCGTTCGCGAACGCAGGCCCGACGCCTCCCCCGGCATCCTGCTCGCGCCGTTCGCGGGCTACCTGGACTCGGTGCAGAACAAGACCGCCCGGCGCCCGTTCCCCGACCTGCTCGAGCAGGTGCGGACCGGGCCGCCGTGGTGGTCGCCGCTGCGGCCGGTCGACGCGGTGGTCAACCTGACCGAGATGTTCGTCCACCACGAGGACGTGCGGCGGGCCCGGACCGGCTGGGAGCCACGGGAATTGGCCGACGGCGACGAGGCGCGGCTGTGGAAGCTGCTGCACCGCCTCGGCAGGATGGCCTACCGCAAGTCACCGGTGCGGGTGGTCCTGGAGAACCCGGCGGGCGAGCGGATCGTCGCCCGCGACGCGGCGGGCGAGGGTGTCGTGCTCGCGGGTCCGGCCTCGGAGCTGGTGCTGCACGCCTTCGGCCGCGACCAGGTCCGGTTGCGCGCCACCGGCGACGAGGCCGACATCGCGGCCGTGAACGCCTGCGACCGCAGCGTCTGATCACCCCGGCCGCACCGCACGCGGGCGGCCACCGACAGCGAACCGCCCACCACCGGAACACCGGTGGTGGGCGGTGCGGCGTTCGCGGATCAGACCGCCGCGGACGGCGTCCTGGACTCGATGGCGGCGATGATGCTCGGGCGCAGCTGCGCCACGCTCACGATCGCGTCGACCGAGCCGACCTCCACCGCGCGCTGGATGCTGTGCACCCGGTCGAACTCGGCGGCCACCTCGCCCAGCTTCTCGGCCCGCACCGACGACCGGACCTCGTCCAGCTCGGCGGTCAGGGCGGCGCGGTCGGTGCCGACGGCGTTGGCCGCCGCGGTCTCGAGCTCGCGCACCCGCGGGTCGGCGGCGGTACGGGTGTCGACCTCGCTGGAGAAGACGACCGCCGCGGCGGGCGCGCCACCGAGCACGGACGCGAACGAACCCTCGAGCGCCAGCACCGTCATGTTCGGGTTCAGCGCCTTCGAGAACACCACGAACGCGCCGCCGTGGTAGCGCGAGATCACGCAGAACACGATCGGGCCCTCGAAGTTGACGATGGCCCGGCCGATCTCGGCGCCGTACTCGAGCTGCAGCTTGCGCAGCGACTCCGGCGAGCCGTCGAAGCCCGACAGGTTGGCCAGCACGACCAGCGGACGATTGCCGCTGGCCGCGTTGATCGCCCGCGCGGCCTTCTTCGACGAGCGCGGGAACAGGGTGCCCGCGGTGTAGGTGTCGGGGCCGTCGGTGCCGAGGAATCCGCGACGCGGCACGCTCTGCGACTCGATGCCGAGCAGGCACACCGGGATGCCGCCGAGGTGCGCGTCCTGCACGACCGCGGTCTCCGCGTCGGCCATGCCCGCCCAGCGTTCCAGCACCGGGTGGTCCTGGTCGGCGAGGGCCCGCATGACGGTGCGGATGTCGAAGGGCTTCTTGCGATCCGGGTTCGCCGCCGCCGAGAAGATCTCGCCGACGGTGGCGAAGGCGCTGTCGGCCACCACGTGCGGGAAGTCCGAGATGTCGCGGTCGATCGGGTCGGTGGTGTCGGCCCGGCGCGGACCCTGCTCACCGGGGACCACGTAGGTGTGGTCGTAGTGCGCCATGAGGATGTCGCGGGCGCCGGTGAGGTCGGGCGCCCAGTACTGGGCCTGACCGTTGGGGCCCATGACGCGGTCGTGGCCGCCGATGCCGAAGTTGTCCTCGGCCGAGACGCCGCCGGAGAAGTCCAGCGCCTGCTTGCCGGTGAGCACCATGGTCGAGTCCGGGGTCATGATCAGCACGCCCTTGGTGTGCATGAGCATGGTGGCCTCGGCGTTCCAGTACGGCTGGGCGCCGACGTTGATGCCCGCCACGACGATGTTGATCTCGCCGCCGTCCTGGGTGAACTCGACGATGCGCTTGAGCGCGGCGGCCACCCAGTCCATGTTCTCCGTGCCGGAGGTCATGGAGATGCGGGCGCCCGAGGACAGCGCGTACCACTCCAGCGGCACCCGCAGCTGCTCGGCCAGATCCAGCGCCGCGATGACCCGGCGGCACTCCGGCTCCGACAGCGCGCCCAGCGACTTCGTCGGGTCGCCGAGCAGCAGGACCCGGGTGACGCCCTCGGGATGGCGCTCGGTGCGGGTGGTCACCACGCCGGCGACCATCGCGGCCTTGTTGCGGCCCTTCGGGCGGTCGACGGGCACGAGCTTGTGCTCGTCGTCGAGGTCGTACTCGGCGAATTCGCCGAGCAGGCCGGTCAGCTCGTACGGGTAGACGGTGTTGCGGGCCGCGGCGCGCAGCACCTTCTGGCGGTACTCGTCGAGCGGCTCGACGGCCTCGTCGGTGCGTTCGCCGACGGTCACCTGCGCGGCGCCGGTGACGCCGAACGAGATCTGCAGCGCGACCTTGGTCAGCTCGCCGGTGCGCGGATCGCGGCGCCGGGCGATGAGCAGGATCTCCTCGAGGTTCGCGCCCGCGGCGGTGGGCAGCACGTGGCTGCCGAGCGTCTCGAGCTCCTCGGTGGTGACGTCCATCGGCGGCCAGATGTACATGACGATGCGGTTGGTGTTGAACCGCTTGGCCGACGGGCGCCGCGACTGGGCGCGGCGGATGGAGTCCACGCAGGTGGCGATCGCGCCCTCGGCGCTGGGCAGCGCGATCAGGCGGCCCTCGTGGTCGCGCAGCGCGGCCAGGTCGCGGACCTGGGCGAAGGCGACGAGACGCTCGTCGGCCGGGTTCTCCTTGGCGACGCAACGGAACAGGTAGACCTCCTCGTTGTCCGAGGAGGACAGGCGGGTGAGGTCGAACTTGCGCAGCCGCTCCATCTGCATGCGCTGCGCGATGTAGGGGTGCAGGCCGCGGATGAGCCGTTCCTCGGCCATGCCGGTGGCCGACGGGCGGAAGGTGAAGTGGTGGTGCATGACCGCGTTGTCGCTGCCCGCGACGGTGGCGGTGATGCGCTGGACCTGCTTGGGCAGCGGGTGCGCGCCGAGCACGTCCTGCAGGGCCGCGGCCATCGCGTCGAAGTCCTCGGGCTGGGACTCCCAGCTCAGGTAGATGTCGGCGTCGATGGAGGCGGCGCCGTCGGCGATCCGGCCGAGTCCGGCCACCGCGCTGCCGAATTCGTCGAAGCGCACCGCGGCCGAGACCAGGGTGGCGCCCTTGCGCTCGGCGACGACGAAGGTGACACCCTCCGCCTGCTCGGTGCGGACGCCGGTCAGGCCCTTGTTGCCGTAGTAGCGGCGGGTCAGCACCTCGAGCATGACCGTGTGGTCGGGCTTGTTGCGCACGAGACGCTGGCCGAGCAGCCGCACCAGCGGTTCGGTGCTGCGCACCATGTCCGCGATCCGCTCGGCGCGGTCCGGCGCGGCCGGGTTCGCGTCGAGGTGGCTGAGGTGGCGGCGGGCGTCGGTGTAGGCGCGGGCGCGGTTGCGGCGCAGCAGCGGCTGGCCGTACCAGGCGTAGACCAGCCCACGGGTCAGGTCGGCGATGACCGGGAACCGCACCTGGGTGGCGGCCACCAGACGCTCGAGCGCCAGGCCGGCCGGCTCGCGCAGCACCTGATCGGGCATGGGCTCCGACAGCCATTCGCGCAGCAGGGTCGTCACCACGTTCGCGGTGTCGGCCGGGCGCTGCTGGGCAAGGAAGATGCGGAAGACCGCGGCCTCGAGGTCCGGGGTGCGGTCGAGGTCGGTGATCCCGTAGTGGCCCAGCGCCTTGGCCAGCTTGGCGCGGTAGGACTCGGGCAGTCCGGCCCGCTCCACGTCCAGGCTCTGCAGGTAGGTGTGGAAGTGCTCGCGGGCGCTGTGCACGTGGCCGTGGCCGTGCTCGTCGTCGGCCGGGCGGTTGTGGCTGAGCTCGGCCAGGTCGGTGAAGACGCCGAGCAGCTCGATCTCCTCGGCCAGCGGCCGGTGGTTGTCGGCGATGGCGGCGCGGCGCGCGGCGAGGTAGTCGGCCAGGATGCGGCCCTCGTCGTGCGGGTCGACGTCGAAACCGAGCAGCAGGCTGCGCAGGTCCTGCTGGCCGCGCTCGACGCGCTCGTGGGTCAGCACCGGCGTCGGGTCGGCGGGCAGGTCGAGTTCGACGGTGCCACCGGCGGTCTCGTCCTCCTCGCCCTCCTCGGCGAGCGGCTCGAGCCGCAGCAGCGGGGCGCCGGTCTCGACCTGGGTGCCGACCGAGACCGTGCACTCCTTGAGCCGCCCGCGGAACGGAGCGCGGAGTACCGTCTCCATCTTCATGGACTCGAGCACGAGCACCGGCGCGCCCGCCTCGACCTCGGCGCCGACCTCGAGCGGGGTGCCGACGACCAGCGCGGGCGCGGGCGAGCGCACGACGCCGCCCTCGTCGCGGCTGATCCGGTGCGTGACGCCCTCGACGTCGACGACGTGGATGGGGCCGTGGGTGCCGGTGATCAGGCGGTAGCGGGTGCCGTTGACCACGATCTGGCCGGTGTGGGTGTCGAAGCGCTCCAGCTCGACGTCGGCGGTGCGGTGGTCGCCGCCCGCTTCGACGCCGACGCGGAAACGGTGGGCGCCGATGCGCGCCACGCGCACCCGGTAGCTCGCGCCGCGCAGCTTGAGGTCGATCGGGCGGCCGCTCTCGTGCTGGACCTGCGGGCGGCCGCCGGAGGCGGTGGACAGCAGGCGGTGCCGCTCGGCGCGCTCGTCGTCCTCGTAGGCGTCGATGGCCGCGGCGGCGAGGGCGACCGTGGAGTGCCGGTGCGAGATCAGCCGTCCCTCACCGCGCACGCGGTCGATCCAGCCGGTGTCGGCGCTGGCGTCGATGACCTCGGGCTGGTCGAGCAGGTCGAGCACGAAGCTCTTGTTGGTGGCGCCGCCCTCGATGACCACGCGGGTCTGGGCCATGGCCCGGCGCAGGCGGCCCAGCGCCTCGTCGCGGTCGCGGCCGTAGGCGATGATCTTGGCGATCATGGAGTCGAAGTCGGCGGGGATGGTGTCGCCCTCGCTGACGCCGGTGTCGACGCGGATGCCGGGGCCCGCGGGCAGGTCGAGACGGACGATGCGGCCCGGGGCGGGCGCGAAGTCGCGGTCGGGGTCCTCGGCGTTGAGGCGGGCCTCGATGGCGTGGCCGCGCTCGACCGGCGGCTCACCGGTCAGCTTGCGGCCGGAGGCGACCGAGATCTGGGCGTGCACCAGGTCGAAACCGGTGGTGATCTCGGTGATCGGGTGCTCGACCTGCAGCCGGGTGTTGACCTCGAGGAAGGCGAACAGCTTCTCGCCGGGGTGGTACAGGAACTCCACGGTCGCCGCGCCGCAGTAGCCGACGCGCACGGCGAGGCGCTCGGCGGAGGACTTGAGTTCGGCGGTCTGCTCGGGGCCCAGCACCGGGGAGGCGGACTCCTCGATGACCTTCTGGTTGCGTCGCTGCACCGAGCAGTCGCGCACGCCGAGCGCCCAGGCCGAACCCTGCCCGTCGGCGATGACCTGCACCTCGACGTGGCGGGCGCCGGTGACCAGGCGCTCCAGGAAGACCACGCCGCTGCCGAAGGCGCGGGCGGCCTCCTGGCGGGTGCGCTCGTAGGCGTCGACGAGCTCGGCCTCGTTGGTGATGACGCGGATACCCCGGCCGCCGCCGCCGGCGGTCGCCTTGAGCATCAGCGGGTAGCCGATGCGGCCCGCGGCCTCGATGGCGTCCTCGACCGTGTCGACCGGGCCGCGGCTCCACGGGGCGACGGGTACGCCGACCTCCTCGGCGATCAGCTTGGCGCCGATCTTGTCGCCGAGCTTGCGCATGGCATCGGCGCTGGGGCCGATGAAGGTGACACCGATCTGGTCGCACAACTCCGCGAACGCCGGGTCCTCGGCGACGAATCCCCAGCCGACCCAGGCCGCGTCGGCCCGGGTCGCGGTGAGCGCGGCTTCGAGGGCCTTGAGGTCGAGGTAGGGCCGGGCGGATGCCGGGCCGAGGTCGTAGGAGACGTCGGCTTCCCGAACGAACGTGGCGTTGCGGTCGACATCGGTGTACAGCGCGACGGTTTCGATCGGTAGACCGGTCGCCGCCGAGAGGTCACGGACGGCGTGGATGAGGCGCATGGCGGCCTCTCCCCGGTTCACGATGGCGATGCGGCTGAACACTCGCCGACTCCTTCCTTTCCAGAGGACATACGGGCCCGGGCAGGTGAGGGTTCGAACTCCCGGTTCTGTAGCGAAGTGTGCACCCTCGCGTCCCGTATGTGTACAGCGTTCGGGGGTTACCCGCACGTATCGTGCAATCGATCATCGCGAGGGTCGCTGTTACCGGCAGGTTTTCCGGCGCCCTGATGAGCGGTCACAAACCGGAACGATCGGCGCCGGGGCCGGTCACAGCCGGAAGATCCGGGCGCGGCGCGTCGGATCGGCGGCGATCCCGCGCGCCGGGGCGGCGACCGGCCGGTCCAGGTGCAGGCCGACCAGCGAGGCGACATCGGCGGCCGATTCCGCGGCCGCGCGCAGGGTCAGCGGCAGCGCGCCGTCCTCGGCCAGGGCGGTGGCGAGTTCGTGCAGCTCGGCGGCCAGCGGGACGAGGTGGGCCTCGGCGGCCGCGATGTTCGGGCCCAGCGTGCGCAGGGCCGGGTCGGCGGGGTCGGCGGCGACCACGGCGTCGACGTGCTGGCCGGCGCGCAGCATGCCCGCGACGACCGCGCCCAGGTCGAGCGCGAGGTCCTCGCAGTGCCCGACCATGGCGCGATAGCGGGGCGGGGTGTGCAGGGCGTGCTCGGTGATCATCCGCGCGGCGGTGCCGATCGCGGCGACCGCGTGCTGGCACCGCGCCAGCGGGACCACGGCCGAGACGCCGGGCGGCACGTCGGCGAGACGGCGCCGGGCGAGGGCGAGCATCGCGACCACTCGTCCGGGATCGCCGCCGTCCCCGTCCGGGTGCGGCCGGCGGGGGTGCGGAGCCGGACCGGTGAAGTCGCCGCGCATGGCCCACAATGCTAGGCCGCGGGACACGCCCGGTTGTCGAGGCCGGTCATCGCCGCGAGTCGGCGCGCGGGGGTCGCCGCGGGACGCACGCCCGCCCGGGGGACGCGGGCGCCACGACGTCGGCGGGCCCGGCGGGGACACGGGTGGCGACCGGTAACCATTCGTCCAGGCCGATGGCGCGGCTCACCCGGATCAGCCAGGGCTGGTCGGCGACGACCAGCAGCCGCCCGCCCGCCGCGTGGCAGCGCTGGGCGCGCACGGCGAGGTCCTCGAGTGCCCGGCACGACAGGAAGGTGAGCTCGCGCAGGTCGACGATCAGCTGATCGCCCGGACCGAGCCGCCGCGCCGCGTCGTCGAGCAGGCGGCACCAGCGGTGCTGGGTGTAGGCGTCGACCTCTCCGCGCGGCGACAGCACCACCGCGCCGGGACGGCGCTCCCGGCGCGCGTCGAGGCGATCCCGGGTGTCGGGTGGTTCGTCGGCGGTCGGGGGGAAGGTCGCGACGATGTCGCGTTCGTGACCCGTGGTCGTCATGTGTGCTCGGATCCTCGGCACCAGCGGCACAAGCCGCCCCGGCGGACCCTGCTCGATCAAGGCGGACCGGTGCGTCCATTGCACCACACCCGGGCACGGGTGTCACGGGGCGCCGGTCAGCACTCCAGGTGCTCGTGGCAGGTGAGCAGGAGATGGTCGAAGGCGCTGACAGCCTGCGGGCTCGGCGCGGGAACCGAGGACAGGCCCGCGATGACGCACCCGGCGATGTCGCGCAGCTTGACGTTGGTCTCCTGTGAGCGCCAGACCAGGACCTTGAACGCCTGCTCGGCGCTGATCCCGTACATCCGCATCAGCACGCCCTTGGCCTGCTCGATGACCGCGCGGGAGGCGACCGCGCCCGAGACCGCCGCGTCGACCGCGGCTTTCGTGGCGGCGCCGACGGTCTCGGTCAGGTCGAGGTAGTAGCCGCTGGTACCGACGGGTTCGCCGTCGTCGTCGAGGATGCGGTCGGCCACGACCATCACCGTGTGCACCTTGCCCCTGGTGTCGATGAACCGGTGCCTGCTCGAGAACGGCTCCCCCAGCTCCAGGGTGCGAGTGATGAGCTCGGAGACCACGTCGCGGTCGTCGGGGTGCTTGTGCGAGAGCAGCAGTTCTGTGGTCGGTTCGACCTCGCCCGGGGTGTAGCCGTGCATGCGGTAGACCTCCGACGACCACTCCCAGCGCTGGGTGGCGAACCAGCAGGTGAAGGCGCCGACGGACGCGGGCCGGTGGCCAACGCCGGTCAGGTCGTCGTCGGGGGTGATCGCCTCGGAATCCGTCACCCCTCCATTATCGGGACGCGGGGTGTTCGGTCGCCACCGGGCCGGGTACTCCCGTGGTATCCGAGCGAAGCAGTGCCCACCGGAGCGCAGCGCATGACCGACCCGATAGCCCACCGCCTGGCCACCTCGATCCCCGACGCCGTCACCCACGGGGCGGGGAGCCGCTGGACCTGGCTGGTGGTGACGCTCCTCGCGGTGACGGCCCTCGCCGGCGGGGTGTGCACCGGCTTCCCGCCGTGGTGGCAGACCACGGTCTACACCACCGGCGCGTTGACCAGCGTCGTCATGCTGTTCCTGATCCAGCACACCACCAACCGCAACGATCACGCGGTGCTGATCAAGCTCGACGAACTGCTGAACGCGACCAGCGGGGCCCGCGCGGCCTTCCTCGATCTCGAGGACCGCCAGGTGCGCGACCAGGAGGAGTTGCACGATCGGCTGATCGACGCCGAGGGAGACTGAGCGCGCCGGTCCGCCGCGCCGGTCCGCTCCTCACCACCCGCCGTCGAAGAACGCCGACAGCGCCGGAACCGGCTCGACCGCGGTGGTGGCGTTGGCCCCGGCGACGATCAGCGCCCCGACGGTGAGCACCGCGGCGAGGACGGCGTAGCCCGCCAGGAGGCGGCGGGCGCGCCGATCGCCGCGATCGGTGCGCGCGCAGCGGCGCCACAGCAGCGCCGTCACCGCGAGCAGCGCGGCGGCCGCCACCACCGCGACGGCCACCATGACCGCGTGGTAGCGGGCGAAGTCGGTGATGAGCGCGTCGAGCGCGGGCGGCGCGGGCGTGCCGTCCTCGGCCACCCGGTCCAGCCGGGACCGGACCTGGTCGAGCACGGCCGCCGAGGCGGCGCTCGGCCGGTCGGTCAGCAGCGGGAGCAGCGAGGCCAAGGGGGCCAGTGCCCCTTGCACGTTGGCCGCGAGCGCGGTGAGCGCGAGGACGGCCAGCGCGGTCGCGCCGAGACCGGTCGCCGCCAGCGGCGCGGCGGCCGCCCGCCTGGCCCAGGCCGGACGCGCCCAGGCCCGCCAGACGCGGGCCAGCGCGACCGCGAGCACGACCAACAGGATCGCCGCGACGACGGCCTTGACGACGTGGTACCAGTGCCAATAGTCCACCACCGCCGCGAGTTCCGGCGTCAGCGCCCGTCCGCCCGCGTCCCAGTAGGCGCCGAACGCGACGGCCAGCGCGTCGCGCATCTCGGTGTCGCCGGCGAAGCCGGTGCCTGCCAGGCGGGCGGCGACGACGCGCGGCGCGACGACGAAAACGACGACGAGCACCGGTACCGCGACCGCGAGGACGCGATCTGGCAACCGTGCGGAATGCGACTCGGCGAGGGTGGGCACGACGATTCCTCCGGCTCGGGCGGAAATCACTCGGCTACACCCTACGAACACCGCGCGCGGTGCTCCGCACGGCACCCGCCACCTCAGACCTCGAGGTCGCCTTCGATGCTGCGCAGGGTGTGCCGGGCCAAGGCCAGGTTCGCACGGTTGCGGTCGAGGACCAGGTAGAGGAACAGGCCGTGCGCCTTGCGGTGGGTCACGGGCCGGATGATGTGGAACTGGGACGACAGGGTGATGAGGAAGTCCTCGATGTCCTCGTTGAGGCCCAGCTGTTCCATGGTGCGCAGTTTGGCGCGCACGACCTCGGTGTTGCCCGCCGCCGCGACCTGCAGATCGAGCGATTTCGAACTGGACAGGGTGCCCAGCGCCATACCGCTGGTGAAGTCGACCACCGCCGCGCCGATCGCGCCGTCGATGACCATCATGTCTTTCAGCGAGACATCCATATTCGCCATTGCCGTGCCCTTTCTCTCGTGTTCGACACCCGGCTGACGCCCACTTCAGTGCCTCGAACGTGTTGCAGGGCAGGACATTACACAGGCCGCTCAGCGTGCGCGCGGCAAACGACGGGAAATTACACGGCAATTCGGAATTGAACCGGCGAAAATACCATACGGTATCTGATAAGCCGGAAAACCGACACCGGGACCGGGCGGGAATTCGCCGGACGGCTCGGCGGGAAAGTCCGCGCGCCACAGCGGAAATGCCGCTGATCGATCCGCCCGCGCCCGGGCCGTCCCGGCACCGCGGGCCCGATCTCCCCGGGCGGACGGCCGCCGGCCCGGGCCCGCCGCGGCGGGCCCGTCGGCAAGTCGTGCCGCCCGATCGCGTGTCGGTCACCCGCGGGCGCGGGTGGGCGGGATAGCATCGGCACCGCCGTGTGACGTGGCGGCGTCACGGGGTGTACGGGGAAGGGTCCGCCCGGCCGGTTTCCGGCCGGGCGGGCCGCGTACTCCGCTCCGCCGTTTCCGGCGTGCCCCCGCGCGGGTGGCGCTATTCTGTCGTTTCGATTGCGTAGTAGCTCTTCGGTGTTCGGCGACCGTCTCGAAACGACAAGGGGCTCGACATGACCGACGCGGTGCAGGCGGCGGGCGAACTCGCCGCGCAATTGGGAATCGAATCCGGCGACATCGTCCTCGAGGCGGGCTGGGACTCCGATGTGGACCGGCTGCTGAGCTCGAACATCGCCGAACTCAGCGGAAGGCCGACCGTCGACGAGGACCACGACGGGGTCGCCGAGGTGGTGGTGCTGTGGTTCCGCGAGGGCGACGACCTGCTCGAGGACGCCCTCGCCGAGCTCGCCCCCGTCTTCGACCACGCGTTCTGGCTGTTCACGCCACGGGTCGGCCGCGAGGGCTGGGTGGATCCCGCCGACATCTTCGACGCCGCGGCCGTGGCCGAGCTGACCGTCGAGCTGCACACCCTCACGCTGCCCGAGTGGTCGGGCACCCGCCTGTACCGGCGCGACCAGGCGCCGGACTGAGCCTCAGACCGCCACGGCGCGTCCCCGCGCGAAGGCGATGACCTCCGCCGCCCGCCCCGGGTCGCCTGCCGCGGCCGCGCGCTCCGCGAGGCCGCGGCAGGCCTCCTCGAAACCGGGGCCTGCGCCGTCTGCGCCGTCAGCGCCGTCAGCGCCGTCCTCGGCGAGCAGCACGACGAGAGCCTCGCACGCGGCGAGCGACGAATGCTCGGCGGCCAGCAGTTCCGCCGCGTAGCAACCCGGTTCGAGCAGCCGCAGCGCGCGGCGGGCGTAGGCGTGCACGCGCCGTGGCAGTTGCGCGCGGACGGCCTCGACGTCGGCGGCGTCGGCGGGACCCCCGGGGCGTTCGGGATCGCTGCGCAGCGCCCACCAGGCCGTCGTGTCGGGCGGGAGTTCGCCCTCGCCGAGCAGGTCGGGGCCGGTCACCCGGTCGGGTTCGAGGAGGGACCCGTCGCGCAGCCCGGCCCGCCACGACTCGAACTCCCACCACGGCGCGGGGGTCGCGCTCAGGGTGAGGCCGAAGCGCACGATCTGCCTGCCCTCGGTCCAGCTGCGCCGTATCCGGGTCCGGCCGATCCGGGCCACCCCGTCGGGCAGCACGCAGGTCCAGGTCGTGCCGGATCCGTGGAACCCGTACGGCCGCAACAGCTTACCCACTTCACGTGTCAGTCGGCGCACCGCCGCATCCGGTCCGGACATGACGAGCACAGTAGCGGCGGGCACCGACAGTTCCCCGCCACGGGCGCTCGGCGCGTGTCCGCCGCGGCGGCAGGGCGATTCGTGTCGGCGCGCCGTGCGAGAGTGGACCGGCACCGACCCGTCCGACGAAGGGAGTCCCCCGTGTGGCCCAGCGACTGGCCTGCGGTCCCCCGCGCGATCGCCACCGCGACCGACGCCGCGGTCCGCGCCGCGC
>NZ_BAGK01000297.1 GCF_000308795.1 Nocardia thailandica NBRC 100428
CTCGATCTTGATGGTGTTCGGGTCGGCACGGGGGTCGTGGGAAACCTCGATCTCGCGCCGGTAGCTCTCGAGGTTGTCGGGTCGTCAGCCCGGGTCGAGTGCCATCGAGACCAGAAGCTCGCGCGCGAGTTCGTTGAGGGTGGTGGGTGGTTCGGGAGACGGGGGAGTTCTGGGGAACCTCCTGAAAGTTGCGCATGGCTTCGACGATGTTGCGGTGCGCTTCGGCCGCGGTGCTCCCGGTGCGTTGGATCAGGGTGACTCTCCAGGCGCCGTAGTGGCGGACGCTGGTGTGCCATACACCGTTTCGTTTGCGCGGCTTGCTGACTGAACCGAATGTTCCGACGGGTAGGGGCGGTCGTCCGGTCATGACGTCCTTTCGGATGCGGGCACGACACTGCGGCGCTGAGCGCAGTGGGTCAGAGTCCAATTGGGTGCTGAGGAGTGGTGTGCCTGTGTTCAGGGGGTGTGGTGAGAGTTGAGGTGGTGGTGTTCCCAGGCGCGGATGTCGGCCAGGCGGTAGCGGCGGTGGCGTCCCATGCGGGTGTAGCGGGGCCCGGTGCCCGCGGATGCCCAGCAGGCGATCGTCTTGACCGGCAGATGCCAGCGGGCAGCGAGATCGACGCTGCTGAACCAGTTCTCGTCGCTCGGGGGTGCTGGTCGCGTGAACGGTGACGGATCGGTCGCGCACATGCGGCACTCGCTTCGACCCCGCCGATTCTCCCGGTATCGAGTCTAGCCACGATTCCCTGGTGCGGCTCGAGCCCGAGCCCACCGCAATCCGGCGATGCCTCGTGTTCGGAAGGGACGCCGCGCGCGCCGGGCATCCGGCGATCCTGAGCCGGGTCGCCTGTCCCGCATCTGCAGCACTGAGACAGGGCCGGTGAGCGCGGCGAGATCTCGGTCACATCTTCGCCTGGGGAGCGGCAAGGCTGTCTCGAAGCCCGATTTCCGGCCATGGCGGGGCCCCTCCCGGACGCCCGGGAGGCCATTTTTGTGCAATAAGTGTGTGTTCGAGGCGTTCCCGGTCGAATCCCCGGGCATGAGAAACCCCCTCCGACCCAGGTCAGAGGGGGTTTCGCCTGTCGGGCTGACAGGATTTGAACCTGCGACCACCTGGCGACGAGTCGGGTGGTCCGGACCGTGCTTGATGGTGCCGAAAGTGTCTGGCAGGGACCATTTTTCGGATGTGTATACCTGCTGGATACTTCTCACCATCTCCCGTTGTTTCCGGTCATTTCTGTGTGATTTTTGTGTGCCGTGTGGTCTTCCGTCGCCAAGCACGAGCAGCCAAAAGCCCATGACAACGAGTAGCGCGAACGTGAAGAGCGCGGTGGGAAAGGTCAGGATCGCGGTGAAGAACTCACCCACGCGACGGCAGGGCCGTCATTGACAAAGGCGCCGAACGTAAACTATGCACAGAAGTCTCCCCACGTCGAACGAACCTCGAACTAATTCGAGATGCCGACCAGACTTCCCGGCTCACCTGCCCGTGAAGATGCCGTGAAAGCGCTTGGCGCGCAGGTACTGCAGTGGTTGCGGGACCTCGACGAGCAGGCTTCATGCGCGTCAGCCAAGGCGTGGGTGGCCCGCCCGCAAGACCTGTCCTGGAGCGTCTCATGGGCGCTCCGCCGGTGGTTCCTGGCCCGAACCACGGCCGAGAGGTCAGCGGTGGAACTGGAGCTCGTCGGCGCCGTTGCCGTCATTCGCCAACAACGCGAGCCAGTCAGGACCAGCGCCTCGGACCTGGCCGACGTATCTCTCGATTTCCCTTCCCGTTTCGCGGTCGTAGATGATCGTGGTCGGGCGGCCGGCGACTTTGCCGCTCGCCATTCGGCCGCCAACGACAACTCGGTTACCGGTCAGAAAGGTCGTCCGCTGGCTCGGGTAGGGAGCGAATCCCGGATCGGGTACGGACCACTTCTTCTGGCCCGTCTCGAAATCCAGTAGGGAGAGGCCGCCCTGGTCAGCGAATTCGCTGACCAGCAGCGAGCGATCGTCCCCGTCGAGGGGAGTACCACGATCGGTGGCCGCCCATGCTGTGGAACCTGTTGCCAGATCGAACAGTTGAGGGGTTCCGTCCGCGGTGCTCGCCGCGATTTTCGAGCCGCTACCGATCATCTGGCTGAGCTCGGACGCGCCCAGGGCCTTCTTGCAGTCGTTCGCTTTACGTCGGCCACCGTATACCGATGCTGACCACTGTCGCGTTCCGGTAGAGCCGTCGATTGCCTCCAATCCGATTTCGCAGAGGTATTCATTCCTGTCGTGGTCGGTGTTGACGAGCAGCTCGCCGACACTGAAGGTGTACCACGCGTGATGGCCGCCGCGTCCGGGGAGAACGTGACCGGTAGCGGTCGCGATCGAGGCCCATGGCCGGTCTTTGGGGCCGGCTGTCGAAGGTCCGAGCCAGACGGGCAGATATTCCGGTTCCGGTGGTGCCTGCTGGTGCCAGGTTCCGATCACGTCGTGGCCGAGAGTGCCGTTCGCGGGGTGTGGCCACGAGGCCTTTCCGTCGCCGATGCGGTGTCGCATCGTGGTGCACTGCACGTCGGGTGTTCCCATTGCCGTGCAGTCGGTCCGGTAGACCGCGTCACCGTAGACGTTCAGATAATTCGTGCTGGCCTGCCACAGAGTGCGACCCGTAGCTGCCTCGATCACCTCGAACAAGGTCGGGTCGCTGGCTGCGGCTCGCCGCTCGGAGACCACGACGAGCTCGCCGCTGGTCCGATACTCGAATCTCCCTCCGTCGGTGACTTTCTGGTCGCGTCGCCACCGCTCACGACCGGAGGCGCGGTCCAGCGCGATGAACGAGGTTTCCCGGGGCGTGATGACCACCTCGCCCACTACAGCGACCTCGCCTGCGCCGACATCGAACTCTGTCGACCACGCGGCGGGCCGATCGATGGCCGAGGTGCTCGTAGTAGGCGCCGCCTCCAATGAGGTGGAGGCGGGAGTGGCATAGCCCGACTGCTCCGTGCCGCACGCACATGCGAAGACGCTCAATACCGCGACTACAACCCCACAGGCGGTCGATCTGCGCAACTTCCCCCCTGGGACGCTCTGCCGCGCCCTGTGCCACGGCGGAATCGAGAGTATCAAGCGTTAACCCAGCCTGTGCCGTGGCAACAGGGTTCCCCGCCGGCGTGTGGTTCTCGCGCCCGTCGCTACGTGCTCGTTTACATTCTTGGTTCGCCGCAAACGGACATTTGCGAGACTTCCACTGCCATCATTCACACCGCATTCAGCGCTGTCGGGCGCGCGGCTCAGGGTGAGGCCCGCAGCGGTCGCTGCTCGGTCGGGACGTCGGGAGTTGTCTGGTGGTTTGCTCTGGGTAGGTCGGGCCGGGGGTAGTCGGGCGCCAGGTGGAGGGGGTCGATCCCGTGGTGGGTGCGGTGTTCTCGGCGGGCGGCCAGGTACTGGTCGGTGAGTACGCAGAAGATGACGAGCAGAAGCAACGTCCAGCCGAAGGTGGCGCGGGAGTATTCGAGGTTGCGGCCGAGGGCGGGCCAGCGATGCAGCAGCCACGAGTCGTAGGTGGCGAAGCCGAAGACCGCGAGCCACGCCGGCCAGGTGCGCAGCAGCGAGTTGCGCAGGGTGAGGGTGAGCAGCAGCGGCGCGAGGAACAGCGAGTAGTACTGCTGGCCCAGGGAACTGAGAGCGAATTCGGCGGCCAGGAGGACCCCGGCGGCGGTGGTGACGAAGAACAGTTCGTCGTGGCGGTGATAGCGGTAGAGAAGCCACAGGCTGATGGCTACGCAGAGCGCGAGCGCCGCGCGGATGAGCAGGGTGGGCAGGGTGGGGAACCCGTAGTAGGCAGCCATGCCCGAGATCGAGGAGTTGAAGTAGTCGCGCACGCGCAGGCTGTAGGGCAGGTTGTGGACGAAGTAGGTGCCCGGGTCGGCCGCGAGCGGCCAGGCGATCGCGGTCGTGAGAGCCGGGATCGCCAGGGCGGTGGGAATCGTCGACCATTGCCTGCGGACGGCGGGAATCAGCAGCAGGGGTGCCAGGATCGGCTTGATGGCGATGGTGAGTCCGAGCACCACGCCGGCGGCGATGTTGCGGCGGGCCAGGATCGACTCGAGGAAGACGACTTCGGCGAGCAGGAGCAGGCCGTTGATATTGCCGAAGGTGAGAGTGTTGATCAGCGCTTCGGAGGCGAAGAGGGCGAAGTAGGCGCACGGTGCGACGACCGAGCGGTGAGAGTAGCCGAACATGCGCAACAACAGGCCGGTAGCGGCGACCGCGGCCGCGGCGTTGGCGAACAGGAAGACCACGCGCCCGGTGGGTTCGTCGAACACGGTCAGCGGCGACAGCAGCAGAGTGCCACCGGGCGGATAGAGGTAATGCGGGTCGACCGATGCCAAGTTGGCGGTGTAAACGGGCAGGCCCGAGACGAAGGCGTCGAGTGCGGCGTAGACGGGTCGGTAGTCGTTGGTGTAGTCGCCGTGGATGGCCTTGATGAACACGGTATCGGCGGCGGTGACGACGGCCAGCGGCCAGAGAATCAGTGACGCGATCCGGGCCGGTGTCGGTGCGCTGCCGTGTCCCCGCCCCGTCCTGCGATCAGCCGAGGTAGGCATCGAGCTGGGGCAGCGCCTCGACGGGGTGTTCGGCCCAG
Source organism: Nocardia thailandica NBRC 100428 (assembly GCF_000308795.1). Lineage (GTDB taxonomy): Bacteria > Actinomycetota > Actinomycetes > Mycobacteriales > Mycobacteriaceae > Nocardia > Nocardia thailandica. Next base: position 4,616 of record NZ_BAGK01000297.1, read on the forward strand.
ATGGCTTCGCCGATGTAGGCGAAGTCCCACACTCCCCGGCGTCGGTGGAGTTTGCCGAGCACCATACCGGAGTGGGTACGGCCGGTGGACAGATCGAGTCGGGCGATCTCGTGGCCGGTGGTGTCGTCGACGAGGCGGGCGAAGGCGTTGTCGATCTGGTTGAACCGTTGTCCGGTGTAGCAGGTGACGATGAACAGCACGGTGGTTGTGGTGGGGTACAGGCGTGTGAGGTCGACGGCGATGGTTTCGTTGTCGCCGTCACCCTGGCCGGTGGTGCTGTCGCCGAGGTGGCGTACCGCGCCGTCCTGGGAGGTCAGTTGCTGGTGGTAGGCCACGTCGACGAACCTCGGCCCGGAGAACAGCATGGCTGCGGCGTTGAGGTCGATGTCGGGGCGGCGCCGCCCGTATCGGTCGGGTCGGGCCGGATCCCAGCCGAGCCCCATGGTGACGTGGGTGAGGCCGGAAACGGAAGGCTGGTCGTGTAGGGCGGACACGGACGGGTCACACTCCTCGTCGAGTAGTCGGTGCCGGGAACAGCGGAAGCGTCAGGGAGTCAGCGGGCGTTGATAGACGTCGGGAATACCGTCACCGTCGTCATCGCGTGATTCCTGTTCGGCCATCACGCGATACACCCGGTTGCGGGTTCGCAGGACGAGCGTGGCCAGTATCGCGGCGGTGACGGTGCCCAGGAGCACTCCGATGCGGACGTTGTCGGCGCGCGTGTGGTCTCCGGCGAAGGCGAGTTCGCCGACCAGTAGCGACACGGTGAACCCGATGCCGCCCAGCAGCGCGACCCCGCAGACGTCGGTCCAGGCGAGGTCGTCGTCGAGTTGCGCGCGGGTCAGCCTCGCGGTCAGGAAGGTGGTCACGGTGATGCCGATGAGCTTGCCGGCGACCAGTCCGACGATGATGCCGACGGTGATGAGGTCGGTCACCGATTCAGTGAGGCCGCTGAGGCCGCCGATGGTCACTCCGGCGGCGAAGAACGCGAAGACCGGTACGGCGAATCCCGCTGAGAGGGGCCGTATCCGGTGCTCGAATCGCTGTGCGAGCGCGTCCTGGTCGTCAGAGTGACCCTCGCGAGCCAGGACCGGGACGGTGAAACCGAGCAGCACTCCGGCCACGGTCGCGTGCACGCCCGACTGATGCACCAGCCACCACGCCAGCAGCGCGAGCGGGACCAGCAGCCACGGGGTGGCGACACGGCGTTGCACCGCGAGACCGAACAGCGCGATCGGCACGACGGCCAGAACGAGATAGATCAGATCGACACTGCTGGTGTAGAACACGGCGATCACGGTGACCGCCAGCAGGTCGTCGACCACGGCGAGGGTGAGCAGGAAGGTCCGCAGCGCCGAAGGCAGGTGGGTGTTGATGACGGCCAGGATCGCCAACGCGAAGGCGATGTCGGTGGCGGTCGGGATGGCCCAGCCGTTGAGCGCGCCCGCCGTGCCGGAGAGGTTGATCGCGACGTAGATCAGTGCGGGACAGATCATTCCCCCGACCGCTGCCACGACCGGGAGTGCGGCGCGGCGCGGATCCCGCAGGTCCCCGGCGACGAATTCGCGTTTGAGTTCGAGACCGACGACGAAGAAGAAGATCGCCAGCAGCCCGTCGGCGGCCCACTGGCTCAAGGTCAGGTTCAGATGAAGCGCTGTGGGCCCGACCCGGAACTCGCGCAAGGCGTCGTAGGCCGCCGACCACGGAGTGTTGGCCCAGACCAGCGCGATGAGCGCGGCCAGGATCAGCAGGATTCCGCCGACGGTTTCGCGGCGCAGCACCGCGGCGACCCGGCGCGCCTCGGGCCAGCTGCCCCGTGCGAGAAGCTTGCGGCTCGCCGAGCTGGTCGCGGCCATCAGCGGGTTCCGTGATCGAGGGTGGGGTGGCCCGGTGGGGCCAGGACCGCGCGGCGGGGAAGTCGCATAGGGTGCACCTGTCGTCTCTGAACCCCTCCGACATTTTCGGAGCGAGCTGCCGACCAGACTTCCCGGCGCACCTATCTGTAAAGATGCCGTATAGGTCGTGCTCATGCAAACCGGCCGCGGGCGCAGGGAGCGTGCCGGGTTCGCTCGCGTGGCGGGCTTCAGCTCGATCAGGTCAGGTCGGCGAAGCGTTCGACGGCGTCGATGCGGCCGGAGACGATGAGCTGGTCGCCATCGGCGATGACGGTGTCGGCGGTGGTGTAGGTGAATTCGGCGCCGGGATGTTTGACGGCGACGACGGTGACCTCGAAGCGGTGCCGCAGGCCGCTGGCGGTCAGGGTTTTGCCGATCACCGAGGCGGGTGCGGTGGTCTTGGCCATGGCGTAGTCGGCGTCGAATTCGATGTAGTCGATCATGCGGCCGGTGACCAGGTGGGCGACGCGTTCGCCCATGTCGTGTTCGGGGAAAACGACATGGTGGGCGCCGACGCGTTCGAGGATCTGGCCGTGCTGGCGGCTGGTGGCTTTGGCCCAGATGCGGGGGATGGCGCAGTCGGCGAGCAGGGACGTGGTCAGGATGCTGGCCTCCATGTTGGAGCCGATGCCGACGACCGCGTGCGGGAAGTCGGGGACTCCGAGCTGGGTCAGCGCGTCCATGTCGGTGGTGTCGGCGACCGCAACGTGAGTGAGCTCGTCGGAGAGCTGCTGGACGAGATGCGGGTCGGAGTCGATGGCGAGGACCTCTGAGCCGTGGGTGACCAGTTCGCGGGCCAGCGAGCTGCCGAAGCGGCCGAGGCCGATGACCACGACGCGGGTGTTGTGCCGGCGGGGATTCCTACCCAACAATGGGACGCTCCTCGGGGAGTTCGTAACGGCGGCCGCGGTCGCGCAGGGCCAGCGCGGTCGCGAGGGTGATCGGGCCGAGCCGGCCCAGGAACATCAGGGCGATGAGCACGATCAGACCCGGATCGGCGATCTCGGCGGTGATCCCGGTGGAGAGCCCTACGGTGCCGAACGCGGAGACGACTTCGAACAGCACGACATCGAGGTCCATGCCGGTGATGGTGAGAAGAGTGATGGTGCCGACGACGACCGCGCCCATGCCCAGCAGCGCCACGGTCACGGCTTGGCGCTGGACGGGAGCGGCCAGGCGGCGGTCGAGGACGTGCACGCTGGGTTCACCACGGATCTCGGCGGCGATGACGAACGCGAGCAGAGCGAACGTGGTCACCTTGATCCCACCCGCGGTGCCGGCACTGCCGCCGCCGATGAACATCAGGACGTCGGTGAAGAACAGCGTCGAGGAGTGCATGGCTCCCACATCGACGGAGTTGAAACCGGCCGTGCGTGGGCTGAGCCCGTGGAAGCCGCCGGCGAGCAGCTTGTCGGCGATGGTCAACGGGCCGAGCGTGCCGGGGTTGGTCCACTCGAACCCGATGACTGCGATGACACCGGCGATCGCCAGGCCGGCGTAGGTGATCAGCGTGATCCGGGTATGCAGCGACCAACGGCGTGCGCGATGGTGGCGGCGGATCGAGCGCGCGACCTCGAACACGACCGGGAAACCGAGCCCGCCGACCACCAGCGCTGTGGTGATCGGCACGATGATCCACGGGTCGGCGGCGAACCCGACGAGGCTGTCGCTGTAGAGGGCGAACCCGGCGTTGTTGTAGGCGGACACGGCATGGAATATCCCCAGATACAGTCCCCGCCAGCCATCCTGGTCGTAGGCCAGGATGAACCGTGCGCTCAGGATCGTGGCGACGACGGCTTCGACAGCCAGGCTCATGCGGATAACGCCGATCACGACGCGGCGGCTCTCTCCCAAGCGCAAAGTCTTGGTTTCCGAGGCGGCGACCAGCTGCATCCGCAACCCCATCCGCCGCGCCACCAGCAACCCCAGCAGTGAGGCCAGCGTCATGATGCCCAACCCGCCGATCTGGATCAGCCCGAGGATGACCAGTTCGCCGAACATCGACCAGTGCGTCTCGGTGTCGACCACGACCAACCCGGTCACACAGACCGCCGAGACAGCGGTGAACAGTGCCGTCATCGCCGAGGTCGCCGTCCGCGACTCGGCCGCGATCGGCAGCATCAGCAGGACGGTCCCGATCACGGTCGCGGTGCCGAATCCGAGTACCACGACACGGGCGGGATGGCGCGGGTTGAGAATCAGCCGAGCCAGCTCCCGCGCGCGGCTCTCGCGGGCGTCGGGCGGGCGGCGGGTCACCTGCGCCGACCATCCTCGGTGCACGGGTCAACCGATGCTCGCATCCTGCGGTGAGGAGAAATCACGAGGATCCAGCCTAGGTGCGCGGGGGTGTCGCATTCACTGATCCGGGGTGTATGGATTCTGTAAAAGCCTGGGCGGCGGTGAATGGGGCGTGGGGGCGAGCTTGCCGCTGCCCGCGGTGAAGTCGTCGGATCTGCGGTGAAGACGTCGGAGGAGGTTCCGCCCCTGTCGACTGCGGCCGGTGCGGTCGAGGTAGTGCGGGCGTCGGTGACAGTCCGACCGGGCCCATTGAACGATGCAGGTATGAGTCAGGAAGGTGCAAGTGGAAGGGGGCACGATATGGCTCCGGCGATGGTGATCCAATGCTCGCCGTCCTGGTCGTGAGTGCGTGTGGTGCCCGCGAATCGGAGGTCGGCGAGGTCGGTGCTCGTGGTGACGCGCAGGTCGTTTTCGGCCTCGGTGGCAGGTGCCGCGTCGAAGGTGACTGCGGCCAGCGATCCGGTGTTGTCGAGGTAGACGATCTCCATCGAAGGGGTGCCTGTAGCGGGCACAGTGAGGAACAGGGCCGGTGCGTCGGTGTCGGTGCGTCCAGCCGCGTACCACCAGCCGCTGACCGCGCTGGAGTGTGCGCGGTAAGCGGTGCCGCAGCGAGTTCGTGCGAGCAGGGTGCCGTGTCCGGCACCGTCGACGGTCAGGGTCGTCGTACCGAGGTTCGCGGCGGCGGGCAGCGGCGGTTGGGCCGGCCGGGTGTGGCCGGCGGCGGTGTCAACGCGCAAGATCAGCTGCAGTGCGTGCGGTGGGGCGAGGGCTTGGTCGGGGTGCTTGCGCGCCGGGGCCTGCGGCTGTGATGCGGGATATCGGGTCGTCGGGGGTGGCATGTGGGTCGGTTGGGCGCCGCAGGCGGTGACTGCCGCTGCGGTGGCCGCAACGAGGTATCTCAGTGACCGCACCACTCCATTGTCGCGCATACCGGTCCCCGACGGGTCATCCGGAGGTTGCCGTGATGCATCGTGAGGAATGGGGCCATCGGGCGGCGACGACATTCGCCGGTTTCGCGGGATCTGCCGCGGTCGCACGCCGGTGTACGACCGCTGAGCAGCAGTTGTGGTTCATCCGCGGGGGCGGTGCGTGTTCGCGGCGCCCGATGGCCACACGCATCGGGGCCGCGCGCTGACACCGGGGAGCCCACATCGTGGCCGGTGACGAGTGCGCAGCTGTCGGCGGGCAGCGCCGTCCGATGCTGGTTCGATACTGCCGAGAATGTATTGCGGTCGATCGGGATACCGGTTTGCGGTTCTATGACAAGCCGGATGTCGCGGCGGGTAGGCGGATGGTGAAGCACGCTCCGCCTGTAGGGCGTTCGGTGTAGTCGATCCGGCCGTGGTGGGCGGTGACGATTTCGTGGACCAGTGCCAGCCCGATGCCGGTGCCGCCGCTGGGGCCGGCTGTGACGAACCGTTCGAAGATCCTGTGCCGGTCCGGCGGCGGAACTCCTGGCCCCTCGTCCGCGACGTCGAGGACGACGGTGTCGCCGTCGTGGCTCAGGTGGATGTCGGTGACCCCACCGCCATGGCGTTCGGCGTTGTCGAGCAGGTTGGTGATCACCCGTTCGAGTTCGAGGCGGCGACCGTGCACCGGCATCGATTCGTCAGTGGACAACACGGTGGGCGGGAGTCCTCGCGCGTGCACGCAGTGGGTGACGAGAGTGGTCAGTGAGAGTGTTTCGATGTCGGATCTGTGGATGCCGGCCTCGGCGCGGGCGAGGGCGAGCATGTCCTCGAGCAGGTGTTTGAGGTGGTCCGTTTCCTCGAGCAGCAGGGTCAGAGCGGTGCGGGGGCGGGCGGAGAGTTCGTGGCGGTGCCCGGCCAGCACCGTCGCGGTCGTGGTGAGTGTGGTCAGCGGTGTGCGCAGTTCGTGGCCGAGGTCGGAAACCAATCGGCGTTCGTGGGCGATGCGCTGCTGTAGTGAATCGACCATCGCGTTGAAGGACTCGACGGTTGTCGCGAGGTCGGGGTCGGTGGTGGGTGGTAGTCGGCGGTCGGGTTCGCGGCCGGCGATGCGCGCGGCTGTGGCGGCTATCTGCCGTAGCGGAGTGAGTGCCCGCCCGGCGACCCAGGCCCCGAGCGCGGCGCCGATAGCGGCTGTGACCAGCGAGCATGCCAGCAGCAGTTTGCGCAGCATTGCCAGGTTGGAGTGCAGCTCCTGCAGGGGCGCAAGTTCGTAGAGCACGGCGTCGAGGGAATCGACGGTGGTGCGTACCAACAGATAGGGTTTACCGCTGATGGTCGTGCGCTGCATGGCACCTGGTCCGGCTGTGTCGATGACGGTGGCGGCGAGCGGCATGGTCGGCGTGTCGAGGTCGCTGGTGTTAGCGATCAAGACGTCGCCGTGGTCGAGCAGGACGATAGTGCCGGTGGGCAGGGTGAGGTCGTCGAGCACGTCCTGCGCTGATGCGGTGGGGTCGGCTAGCCGGTAGGCGGTGATGTCGGCGTGTGCGGCAGCCGTGCGTTCGACGGTTCGTTCGCGTTGGGAGGTCATGTAGTCGGCGCTGACGGCGTAGACCGAGACTGACAGCAAGATGGCCACGAGCCCGGCATTGAGGACCGAGGTGAGCATGACCCTGGCCCGCAGCCCGGACGGGAGTCGCCGACAGGGCCGCTCAGACTTGGGCATCGAAGCGGTAGCCGAGTCCACGAACGGTCTTGACGATCTGGGGGTCGGCGGGGTCGCGTTCGATCTTGGTGCGCAGGCGGCGGATGTGCACATCGACGATGCGTTCGTCGCCGTGGAATGCACGGTCCCAGACCCGGTCGAGAAGCAGTTGGCGCGACAGCACGAGACCTGAATGGTCGACCAGTTCGCACAGCAGACGGAACTCGGTGAGGGTCAGGTGCAATGGTTGCCCGGCCAGGCGGACACTGCCGTGGTCGCGGTGCAAGACGAGCCGCCGGTCCGGGGCTGCGTCGAGGACATGATCGGTGGGTTCGCGTTCGGTGCTCAGCGGACGGGATCGGCGGCGCAGGGCGCGGATGCGGGCGGTGAGTTCCTTGACTTCGTAGGGCTTGGTGACGAAGTCGTCGGCACCGACCTCGAGCGCGGCGACGACGTCGTGGGTGTCGTCGCGGGCGCTGACCACGATGATGGGGACGTCGTGGTCGCGGCGCAGTTCACGAATGCAGGTGAAGCCGTCGGTATCGCCGAGCATGAGGTCGACGATCACGACGTCGGGGATCCCGTCGGTGTCGACGAGGCGCAACGCGGTTTCGGCGGATTCGGCTTCCTCGACGAGATAGCCCTCGTCTTCCATCGCCAGGCGCAGCGCGCACCGGACCCGGACGTCGTCCTCGATGATCAACAGACGGGCGGGCGTGGTGGTCACCGGCGTGTGGTCGTGGTGGGAGCTCGACGGTCGAGGGAGCATGCCGGGTCCTTTCTCGGTCGATCGGGGCTGGAAAGCCCCGGTGGTGGTGCGGTGGGCAGGTTCCCCGGTAGGCGCTCGTTGCGGCGCAGGGTCAGATAGTGGTCACCGAGAACGCAGAAGACGACCACCAACAGCAGGACCCAGCCGAACAGTGCCCGCGAATATTCGAGGTCACGGCCGAGCGCAGGAAAGCGGTAGAGCAGCCACTTGTCGTAGGTGAGGAAACCGAAAACCGCGAGCCAGGCCGGCCAGTTCCGCAGCACCGAGCGGGGACGGACTACTGTCAGCAGGAACGGCAGCAGGAACAGCGAATAGTACTGCTGTCCTAAAGAACTGAGAACGAACTCCCCGGTGAGCAGGACGCCGGTCGCCGTGCACACGAACATCAGCTCGTCGTTGAGGTGCTGTCGGTAGAGCAACCACAGCGAGGTTGCCACGATGACGGCGACGACTGCCCGGGCGGTGAGGACGACCGCGGGGTGCAGGCCGTGGTAGGCGCCGAATCCGGAGATCGAGGAGTTGAAGTAGTCGCGCACTGCCAGGCTGTACGGCAGGTTGTGCACGAAGTAGCGGCCCGGATCGGCTGCCAGCGGCCACGCCAGCGCGGTCGCGGCTACCGGCACCGTCAGCGCGGCGGCGACGGTGGACCACTGGCGCCGTACCAGCGCGATCAGCAGTAACGGGGCCAGGATCGGTTTGATCGCGATAGTCAGGCCGAGCACCACCCCGGCAGCCAGATCGTGGCGGTGCAGCAGCAGGGCCAGGAACACTGCTTCGGCCAGCAGGAACAGCCCGTTGATGTTGCCGAAGGTAACGGTGTTGATCAGGCCTTCGGAGGTGAACAACACTAGATAGCAGACCGGTGCCAGCAGCGACCGATGCGAGTACCCGAACACACGCAACAGCACGGCCACGCCGACGACCGCGGCCGCGACATTGGCGAACAGGAATACCAGCCGTCCGGTCGGCTCGTCGAACAGCCCGAGCGGGCTCAACAGCAGCGTTCCTCCCGGCGGGTACAGGTAGTGCGGGTCGACATAGCGCAATTCGGCGGTGTAGACAGCTTCGCTGTCGAGGAAAGCGCGCACCGCGCTGTAGACGGGGCGGAAGTCGTCGGTGACGCTGCCGTGTATCGCTTTGCCCCAAATGGTGTCGATCGCGGCGACGATCGCAGCGGGCCACAGGATCAGACACGCGATCTGCTCCACGGTGGGCGCCTGCGGGTCGCGCGATGTCCGCAGACGGCCCAGCGCGCTCAGTTGAGGTATCCGTTCAGCTGGGGGACTGCCTCGATCGGGTGCGAGGCCCACATCGGTTCGGCGATCGTGCCCCACTGCCAGCGCCCGCTGGTGCGGTGGAGCTTGCCGACCACGAGCCCGGTGTGGGAGCGGGCGCTGGCCAGGTCGAGGCGGATCAGGTCCGCTCCGGTGACATCGTCGCGCACGTGGCAGAACCCGTTCTCGATCTGTCCGAGACGCTGGCCGGTATAGCAGGTGACGATCAGCACGATGCTGGTGACAGGCGTGTGCAGGCGAGTCAGGTCGATCGCGATCATCTCGTTGTCGCCGTCACCCTCACCGGTGGTCGAATCGCTCAGATGCCGGACCGCGCCGTCACGAGACATCAGCTGCTGGTGGTAGGAGATGTCGGTGAACTGCGATCCGGAGTACAGCATGGCCGCGGCGTTCAGATCGATCGCGGCCGGAGTCCGGTTGAACATGCGCGTGCGCCGCGCCGGGTCCCAGCCCAACCCGAAGGTGACATGTTCGAGTGCTGTCTCGTGGCGGTACATCGGTGTGGACATGGTCGAGACTCCCTGGAGGATCGGTGTGTCAGTGCGCGACGGCTAGTGGCTTGACAGCTACGGGCGCTGTCCGGTGTCGAGGACACCGTCCCCGTGGCGGCTTTCGGTGACAGTCAGCAGGCGGTAGCGACGGTCCAGGTCCAGCGCCGCCGGTCCGACTCGCAGACCGAGCAACCACTCCCACCCGTCGGACCTGGGCTGTTGGCGCACGCCAGAGCCGCTGCGATCAGCAGCAACCCGCCAACTCGGCGCAAGATTTCGCTGACCCGCCGGGCCTCGGGCCACCTCCGGCGGGCCGACACCCGGCGCGGCGTCACGCTCGTCACCGGTCACGCGCATGGTGCGACGATCTCTGCCCGGGGCACGACAACCCAGGCGGTCCACACTGGTCACGGGTTCACCATTCTCGATCGAGCCCGCCCGAATCGTTCGAGGCGAGCTGCCGACCAGACTTCCCGGCGCACCTGATGTAAAGATGCCGTAAAGGGCACGCCGACTGCAAGCCGAAGTGCTCGCGCGTGCCTGGCCGGGCGCCGCGACTACTGGTTCTGCCACAGGTCAGCGGGTGGTTCCGGTGTTCCCGGCGGAATGTCGTCGTCGATGGTGACCACGATCCCGTATCTGCCAAGTTCGCTGCGAATACGCTGTGCGAGTTCCGGTGAGGTCCGGTAGTCCAACGTCACAGCGCCTTCGGGAAAGCGCAGCCGGACCCGGACCTGTGACGGGGGGTCGGACGCTGTCACCGAGTGTGCCCGGCGGCGCTGGCCCGGCATCGACGCGGCATGGCCCCTGGCATCGTCGCTTCCTTCCGTTGTCGGTTGCTGCATTTTCTCGTGTAGGCGCGCGGATGCCGGGCACCCCTCGAACGGCCCGGCACCTGTCGAACCCGTTCGATGGCACACGCGACGCACGACGATGTCAGTAGAGCTTTGCAGTCGCCCGACAATCACATTGCGATTACATGACAGGTTTGGTGGACTTGCCTCGCCGCCGGGCGAGTATCGATCCGGCTGATCGGAGCGGACGCTGCATCGGGGGCTCGACGGTGCTGACTCTGGGCAGACGGGTCCGGCCTTTCAGCCGCCGATGCAGGGGGCTGCTGACCCGATCCGGACGTGTGGGCGGGTCTGGCCCGGGGGACCGCCGCCGCGGAGTGTCCGACCCCTGCGGACGAACCTCGGCTGCACCCGAAGTAGGGCGGGGTGCCGTGCCCTGCCCTCGGGTGTAGCTCTGCGCCGCCACGGAGCTGGGCCGAGTTCGAATGTGACAACGGTGTGACGTTTTCTGTTACGTGATCGAAAAAAGTTGTCCAACTTCTTGTTTCGCGCGTTTTACCTGGGGTCTTCAGACAGGTCCGCGTAAGGAAACCGTGTGCGTTGAGGCTGGCAAGCCCGGTCGTTCGTCACCCACGGCAGGGCCGGGTCCAGTTGTTAAAACCTGATGAGGGAGAGAATGAGAATCAACCGCTTCACCGTCGGCCGTCCCCGTCTTCGAGCACTCACTGCCGGAGCATTGGCGGCGGCAACCGTCGGTGTCGTCGCCGGCAGCTCCGGCGCCGATGTGGTCGTGCCGTTGCCCGACGGGCAGCGCTCGGGGCCCGGCGTCACCATGACACGTACCGGCGAACGTGTGGTCGTGTCGCCTTCGATGGCCGCCAACGGCGCGGGTCGGGTGGCCTGGGTGACCGGCACCGTGACCGCCGACGTGGCCGCCACTCCGGAAGGGGAGCAAGGCCCGCACAACGGCGCGGCGAACAAGCCGGGCTCGAACAATTCCTCGACGCACGGGCAGTCTCAGCTCAACACCGGCTACATCATCGGTTGCCAGGTCTCGATCGGCGACGACGCGATCTCCGCAGGTGTTTCCGGCGGCATCGACCTGTCGGGATTCAGCGTGGGCGGGTCCGCTGGTGTCGACATCGGTCCCGGGCAGGTGAAGTTCGTGCAGATCGGCGCCAAGAACATCGCTGAGGCAGGCGTGTACTCCGTCGAGTACCAGGACGTGGAAATCGAGGTACAGGGCTGCGCCGGTTACGCCCAGGCCCGCGCCTACACCGTGGTCGAGATCATCGGTGACCACTATTCGAAGACCACCCTGTACGGCGCACCTTTCAGCATCGGCTGACCCGCCCGAAACGCTACTCGCAGAATCTGATTCGAGGATGACAAATATGATCGACCGGAAGAACCCTGTGCGCCTGGCCGCCCTGGCCGGAGCCGTGGCCGTGAGCTTCGGCCTGCTGTCCACCGGCGCCGCGAATGCCGACACTGTCGTGACGTTGCCGGGCGGCGAAATCGTCAAGACCCTGTCCGACGGTACGGTGGTAACCGTGCGCCTGGTGGGAGAATCGGCCACCATCAGTCCGTCGATGGGCTCGACTCCGGTGCACCGCAACGCCTGGGTCTCGGGCAGCGCTCAGGTGGAACTCTCCGGTGAGAACGCCGAGGGCGGCAAGATTTACCCGGGGTATGTGGTGGGCTGCCAGGTCAACATCGCCGGCGGCGGAATCGAGGGAGGCGTCGAAGGTGGCAGCAACTGGGAGGGCGATGATCCCTCGGTCGGCGTGGAATCCGGAGGCGAACTGTCGCTGGGACCTGGACAGGCTCAGTCCTTCTATGTACTCGACATCGAGAAGCCCGACGACTACGGCAACGAGGACCACGCGACGAACAACAAGTTCAAGGGGGCCAGCGGCTCGGTCACCTGGGCCGACTCCACCATCGGCCTGACCGGCTGCGGTGGCTACGCCCAAGCGCGGGCGTTCGTGAAGGTCAAAGTCGAAACCGACCACGTGAACTCGGTGGTCACCCTGTGGGGTCAGCCGTTCAGCATCGGCTGAGCGATCAGATCCAGTCGATGGGCCCGGCGCCTCAGGACACTCGCCGGGCCCATCGCACCTGATCGAACACCAGTTGTCGACGTCACCAGGATCACCGAGCCGGTGCGCGGCACCACCCCTCGAGGTCGTCCCGCAGGACTGACTCGATCGTTGTCGGGTTCGTCCCGGAAAGTCGTCGCGGCTTCGAAAGACGCGCCCATGTCAGATGCTGTGGAGGGCGTAGGACGCCTGCCGTCAGCGCCCTGCTGATGTAGTCGTGTCGTGTCTGCGTGCAGCGCCGCGCGGGTCAGTCTAGTTGTGTCGGTGGCGCGTTCGAGGTCGTAGGTTGGCGCTCTCGGCAGGACACATCGAATACGGTCCTGCGGGCGAACTGGGAATCTGGCCCGGTCGACTGATTATTGAGGCCGGATGCTCGCTGAGCTGGAATGTTTCGGCTCGCTGCTGACACGCTGCGCCGATCGGCGAGCATCGCGCGACTCGATGGGCTCGTCCGGGGTCCGGCCCTCAAGCACGTGTTCGGTGCCTTTCCACTGGGTTCGATCCGTCGTCCGCCGGGCAGTTTCCGTGTCGGCGGGTCCGGTCGCGGGTGCCCCTCGAGCGTCGACCGGCACCGCGCGGGCGGTAGACAGGCGGCCTCAGTGTCGGCGCGCCGATATTCTTTCATTGGCGAGCTCGGGCCCACGGACGTTCGGGCCGTTCACGGCATGAACTCCGCCGCGTCGCTCGGTCACGTCATGCCGAGGAATCCGAGGCGCGCGGTTAGCGGGTCGGGTGAACTCTTCGGCGTAGGCCAGATGACGTCGTATGCGATCGGCGCTTGGTCCCGGATTTCGGGCATGATCTGGTCTCCTGAGGGCGCCGAACGAGCGGTCGAGCGTTGTCGAACGAGGTTGCGGCGGTGGCAAATGGTCAGTTTATGTGCACGCGGACCATGGGCAAGGTGTCGATGGGGGCGCCGGTGGCGTACTCGATGGTGGCGCGCAGCTTCTTCCAGGCACCGGGGTGAGTCTGGATATACCGGTTCAGCGCGGCGGCGGATTCGGCCGCGGTCATGGGCACGGAAGTGGCCGGCGCGGCGCGGCGCAGGCCGCACCAAACCCGCACGCCGCGGTGGGCTTGGATGTTGCGGTACCACTGGGCGCGGTCACCGAAGCCGGACACGATCACATATTCGCCGGGCGCAGGCCGGTCCACGACCTCCAGCACGACATAGCGGCGGGCTCCGGTGCGGCGGCCGATGTGTTCGAGCATCAGCAGCCGGGTGCCGAACAGGAAGCCAAGGCCGACCCGGTACACGATGATCGGCGCGCGCACGAACCACCTCGTCTGTAAAGCGCGGCCCCCGAGACGGGCGAAGCTGTCGGACATTGTCATCGCGGTCCTTCCTCTGTTGAGCTCTGCTCTGCTTGCACTGCAGGGATTACCGGTCGTGTAGGTGTGCGACTGAGCCTGTGGGCGTGTCGCTTTCGGGCCATTGCGGGTGAGCGATCTCCGGCTCGAGGGCGGCTATCAGGATCGGTTCGCGGTGGCACTCAATCCGCGGCGGTAGTTGGTCGGGATTTCGGTGGCGCAGCGATCGAGGCCGTCGGCCGCTAACAGATCGACGTCGAGCACGTCGGTGAGGCGGCTGCGCTACATCAGCACGGCCAAATCGTGGGCGAGTAGAATCATGGCCCGCACCGCCTGGTCCGCGCCGCCATCGACGTGTCCAGCCTTCCGCAGGGCGGTCAGCGCAGCCTCTGCAGCAACGAAGGGCCGGCGGAACAGCACCGTCCTGGCTCACCATCGGACAGTAACATGGGCCCGAGATAGGCCGGAATCGGTGCGTTGGCAGCAGTTCCACCACAAGCAACTCTGTGACCGAGGCCCGCACGAGGGGGTCGGCCCTGCCGGTGGCGTGGCCGAGCATCTGCTCGAAGATCGTGGCAACATGCTCATATATGCGGGGTGCCCCGGCGGCGCGGGGCCGGGTGGACTCCAGGTGCGGTTCTCTACCCTTGAACCGCGTGACTGGATCGGGCGCCGGTAACCAGAACTGCGGTAGTGGGGAAGGTGCGTACCGCGGTGGTGGTGTTGTCGATGACCGGGTACGCAGCCCCTCGCGGTGCAGCAGGTGCTCGCCGAGGCGTCGTGTTCACTTGTGGGTTCAGAGCGGGCTCGGCGCTCGCGCCAACGTGATTGCCGGGCAGGTCGATCAGCGGGAGTCCCGGCTGATCGGCAAGCGCTCGAGTGGTCCGGCGCGTTAGGAGAAGTACTCCAATTTGCCTGGGTCGCCTGCCGCCGGCGGTGCGGGAGCCTGCCGGTATGCGCGACGTGCGAGTGCGGTGATCGGTTCCGTGAGATTGTCCGGCGTCGGCCGAGTTGCCTGACAGGGTCTTGCTGAGGCACCGTGTGAAGCGGTGTGCCGGGAAGTCTGGTCGGCGGCGTGATCCAGCGTGGATCGCGCTTCGTTGTCGACGGCGGAGGAGGGCACGACATGATGCGGATGCACACCGCGATGCCCTCCATACGCTGTCCCGTGCTCGGGTGGGCAGGGCTGGCGGTTGCGGTTGTTCGGTGTTCTGAGCCGCAACCGTGCACCGCCACCTCGCGGGAAGTGCTCGGTGCAGGGAAGTAGGACGGCGCATCTCATCACGAACACAATGGGCAAATAC
>NZ_BAGK01000296.1 GCF_000308795.1 Nocardia thailandica NBRC 100428
CTGCGGCGCCGCCCCGAGTTCCGGACCGCCTGGGACTCCACACCCCTGCAGGTCAGCTACAACTGGCATCGGCCGAACCCACTACACCTCCGTCCGACCGATGACAAACAGCCGACCGACCTGAACCTCGAAGTCGACCAGTATGGTGCCTGTTTCGAGATCCTCTCCGTCCACGGCCTATACAGCACCCACGCGATAGCCTGCTGATGGCCATCGCGCGCTCCCACCAACCGAGGCCGCCACACGGTCAGCCTCTCCTTCTTTGCGTGAGACCTCACCGTGTAGCGAGGCATGACAATGGCACGAAGGGCTTGCACTTCCTCGGCTGCACTGGCTCGTCACAGTGCGTCCCAATGCCACGGCCGAGCGATATCTCCTCGCAGGCACGCCAGCCGGTGCCGAACCTGGTAAGCAGCGTTGTCGCTGCTCGAAGACTGCGATAAGGCGAAGACAACCCATCGCAGCTCTTGCAGGTCTGCCAGCAGCCGGAAGGCCGGGTCCGTGGTGACATCCGCGCCATAGGTATCAACGAATGACCTGTAGTCGCCTTCTGACAAGCGGTCGAAGTCAGTACGATCAGCCGCGACCTGAATCAGGTCCCATGCGGGACGACCGAGCGAAACGCGCTCCAGGTCAACCACTATCGGGATTCCGTCGTGCGGGACGACGACGTTGCCTTGCCACGCATCCCCGTGGATGACTCTGCGCTGGACAGGCTCAGCCAGAGCCCGATACCTGCTGGACAGCGTGTCAAGATGTTCTATCAGCCACTCGCGATCGTTGTCCCCGAGAGCAGCTGCGTCCGTGATGGCTCCATGCAGGCCGGCGAGTGGATCGTGCTGTGGAAGCGTGAAGACCGTAGGCGGCGCGAGTGCATGAAGTCGACGAAGCACAGCAGCGAGTTCGGTTGTCGTAGCCGCGCGATGGGCCGGAATTCGCTCCCACCAGGTCACCGGGCGCTCTTCAATAACGGTGATCGGGTGAGCCACCTCCGCTACTCGAACCGTTGGCAGACCAGACGCGTTCAGCCACTGAGAAATACGCAACTCTCGCGTCGCCGACTCGACGGATCCCACCTTGCCGACTCGACCGACAAGCTCATCGACCAGGTAGATGCTGTTGGACCCGGCCCGGAGGAGTTCCGCACGGACCGAATCGATTCCGTTGACTGCTGCCGCTTCTTCAAGGATGGTCCGAGTGCCCTGCCCAGGAGAGCCTCCTCTGATCACTTCCTGTCCTTACATGAGGTTGCCTCGGCAATCAGTGCCCGTAGCTCCCTGACCTCGGCGATGCGACGGTGAGCGGTCGCTACTGCACCCAGCCCTTGGAGCTCGGTTGCGATGCGCGCCGACTTCAGCGCCTGGCTATGCCCTACCGCCTCCTGTCCGAGCACCGCAGCCTCCCGAGGGTCTCCGAGCTTCATCGTCAATGCAGCTAGCCGAATCTCTGAGAAAGTTCGAGACCTCCGGTACTCGGAGCCGTGCATGTCAATTGCGTACCGAAGCCGAGGCGCGGCAACATCAATCGCGTCGAGAGCCTCGGCCGCCAGCGCGAGCGCCTTCCCCGTGCTTCCGAGATGTTCGGCATCGTCGTAGAAGCACATCCAGGGCGGGTCCGTGCTCGGAGTACGAGCTGCGAAGAGCTCGTCTGCACGGGCAACCTCACCCACTACCTCGTCGCTACGTCCCAGCGCCGCCAAGTACTGCGCGCGCATCGCACTCAGCATCGCCCGAACGGTGACGGCCAAGCGATCAGATCGGACCTGCGCGAGCTCTATCAGGGACAGTGCGTTGTCCGGGTCACCGACGAACGCGAACCGACGGGCCATATCAGCGAGCGCGCTCGCCCGCAGGTCCCACGATCCAGCCGAATCAGCGCACCACAACGCAAAACGAAAGTACCGGTCAGCGCTCAAGAACTCACCCGCGTCGAACGCGGTATAGCCTACGACGCTGCTCAGATTGCCGACTGCCTCGAAGAGAGGGCGGCGCAGCTTGGCGCTCACCGAGCAGTGCACCCAAGGGGCATACTTCCTCAATTCGTGGCTCGCGGCCACTATCGCTGATGATCCCCCGCCATGAAGGTTCTCCGTCTCCGCAGCGGTCTGCGTGGCGAAGCGGATCGCTTCGATCTCGCTGTTGCCGACTCGAGCAGGCCGCGGTCCTTCGACGTCAGAGGAGACGACCAACGCCGCCGGTTGAGCAGACGGGCCGAACGGGCTGAACAGGTTCACCGCCAGAGTGTTGTCGGGTTGTCCCTCATCTCGCTGTCGACGGCGCGAGGAAACGAACCCGAGTTCAGCGTCGGAAGCCCCGAGGATGTGGTTCATCGCGCGCCGGTAGTCACCGTTCGGCCACCGCACTACTCCGCGTTCATATCGAGCGATGGCGTGCGCATCCAGGTCCCGTCGTGTGCCGGTCGTTCGCCATACATGCTCATTGATCGCATCAGCCAGCTCGGCTCGCGTCATCGTCTGTCCGGGAACAAGCCGAGAAGGCGTGCCTTCTCTGCGTTGTTGCAACTGCGTATTTGGGGGCACTGCACCTCCGCGTGACGTACGGGGACGCCGCTAAGTGTAGTCGGCTACCGCTTCGCAGATAGCGGCTCAATCTGCCCCATAACTTGCCCTCTTCCTCCAACGCTCGACGCTGGATGCTTGGAGGTGACCTACCCAAATGCAGTAGTTCCACACCAGCTGCTAGAGCCTTCTAGCGTGGTTCAGTGGGACGCCCGCCGTGCCCTACCAAGGGGGATTGATGAGCAGGACGAGCCTGAACTACGCCTCGGCAGATGAGCCGGGCATTCAGTCACCTGACCTCGGTCTGACTTGTCGACACAACGCCACCTCTGACGCAACCACCACGTCCTCTGACACCCTCAGCCGCCCGTCATTGTCGGATACCCTGGCTGACCTCGAGAACGCCGGTTTGATCTGTTCCACAGTTCAGCCTTTGTCGGGGCACGATGATCAGTCGCTTGTGATCGAGGCGTACCCGCTGCCCGTTCCTAAGCCGACGCCCGCCGCCCTAACTCAAGTGTTCGAGGCGATGACCCAAGCTGGGTGGCTGTGATGTCTCAGAGCACCTCTCCCGCTGCTGCTTTCGCAGAGACGCCTCGCTCCCGCTGCGAGTTCTATCGCCGAATTTGCTCCCTGCCGACGGTCGTCGACCCCAATACGGGGCGGATTACCATGCAGGCAGGACAGCTAATCGGCGCGGTGATGATGCCAACCCAGCTTGCTCAGCGGGTGAAGACCAGCCTCGATGTGCGTGGAGTGGCACCTCTGTCCATCATCGGCCATCCCCGCGCAGGGATGTGGACCTACCTGGTCAGAGCCGACCTTCGACCCATCACCGACCCTGCCGTTATCGCCCAACTGTGGCACGCCCGGGTGGTGGTCATCCGCGACGGAGACATCGCCCTACCCTCCCCCGCCCCGGACTCACAAGTGATCCGCACCTGGATCTCCCCGGCATCGAGCACCTTCCGCCCTTCCGGGGAAGTGGTGATCGAATGCGCCCGAGCCCTCCTACCCAGGACGGCTCGGCAATGACCCGCGCGAGCAGACCGTCTCCGCGCCCCGACGAAGCAGACGTCCGACTCTCGGTGCTGATTTCCAGCGTCCGAATGGAATTCGTCGCCTGTGTCACCGCCGCATTGGTGTTCGTGTGCGACGTGGCCGCCCACCGCCCCGGAACCGTAGCCGTCTCCCCTGGCCGGTGCACCGGCCTGCCCCGGCTCCCCAACGAACGGCTCTACCTCCAGCCCTGACCAACCGAATGGCCTCCGCACGTGATCCGGCGAGGTACCCGCGAGGTATTCCAGGTCGTGGCCTTGTGCCGAGGCGACCCCGGAGTTGCTTCCCGGCGATTCCGGGGCCACCCCCGACCCCACTCAAGTCAAGGAACCCAGCACGATGTACGCCAAGTTCGACACCACCACCACGCCTCGCTCACACCGCCGCCGATGGATCGCGGCGAGCGTACTCGGCACCCTCGCTGCCCTGACAACCGTCGCGATCGTGACCGCGCCCGACAGCGATGCCGGCTCGCGCACCGTCACATGCGCGCAGAGCACGTCCCCCTCCGGGGTGGTGAGTGGTTTCGGACCGGGTGACACGTCCAGCGGTCCGGGTGCGATCCTGGGGTTCAATTACGCCTACTACGTGCAGCGCTCAGCCGAGCAGGCCCGCCGGTTCCTCACCGCCGACGCCCTCGTCGGCCCTGGCGACCGGTTGCAGGCCGGGATCGATGCCGTCCCGGCGGGCACCCGGCACTGCGTGACGATCTCGCCGCTGGTCCGTCTGGGCGATGCGGACCTGTGGGCAGTCACCGTCACCGAATACCACCCCACCACCGAGCCGTTCGCGCCGCGCCAGATCATCACCACCCGCACTCTCGGCGCAGCGACGCTCATCAGCTCCATCAACCGCGCCTAACAGCGCGCGCCCCGACCACCTGAATACCTCGGGCCACCACAGCCGGTCCCCGGACCGGTCGACCCGAGGGTGGGGATCCGCTCCCGGAGGCCGCCCCGACACCCCACGCCTCCGGGAGCGCTCCCCCACACCCAGCGACCACACCCGGTAGCTATCCACCGGATTCCCTAACCACTGAAAAGTAACTGAAAGGTTAGATCATGTCCTACTCCAGCTGGTACGCCGTGGCCGATGACGGCCTGGAGCCGTTGCAGCGCAGCCTGATCGACATCGAGGCCGAGACCAAACACCAGCGCAGCTACAGCTCTGAGATCCTGCCCGGCCTGGTGCAGACCCTCGACTATGCCCGCGCGATCCTGTCCAAGTGCACGACCGTGCTCGGTGTACCCGACGACAGCGAGGCGACCGCGGCGGTACGGATGCAGCGCCAGGCCGTGCTCGACGCACCCGGGCACCGCTTCCACCTGCTCATCGGTGAAGCCGCGCTGCGGCGCACTGTCGGCAGCCACGCCATCATGGCCGCCCAGATCCGCCAGCTCGCTGACATCCTCACCAGCCGTGACACCGTCGATATCGGCATCATCCCGCTCGACGCGGAGTTCATCGGCCAGGCCGACAACTTCGTCATCCACGACGAGTCCAGCGTCGACATCGAGACCGTGACCGGCTCGGTCGAAACGAGCGGAGCCGACGAGATCGCGCTCGCGGTGCGCACCTTCGAACTGCTCGCTGATCAGGCCCGCTACGGCGAGCACGCCCGCGCCCTGCTCGATCGGGCCTTGGCCGAGCACGCCGGACCCGGCATCTAAGAACCACCTGACCGGTTCAGACCCCGACCCACGCCCTGCCAGGCCGTATCCCTCGTCACGGCCACAGGCACCGGGTCGGGGTCTGGACGCCACCTTCGAGAGGACTTGAAGCTCATGCCGACCACCGCTTTCCCTACCTGTGGATGCTCACAGCCACACACCGGTGGCCGGTGTGACACGGGCTCGCGCCGGACCGACCTGCGATACGACGTCGCCAACAGCGCGCGAGTCAGTAACTGGCTCCTCGGCGGCAAGGACTACTACGACATCGACCGGCTGGTCGCCAAGCACGCAGCCGACAGGGTTGTCGCCGCCACGTGCGAGGCACGCCGGTTCCTCCTGCGGGCGGTAGAGCACCTCACCAACGAACACGGTGTGTACCAGTACGTCGAGCTCGGCTGCGGAATCCCGCTACCGCCCAACCTCGGCGATGTCGCCGGTCGCGAGGTCGAGCGCGCCCGGGTGCTCTACCTCGACCACGACCAGCTCGTCGCGGCTCATGCCCGTGCCGTGGTGGTCAAGGGTCCCGACCGACGCTTCTCCATGGTCGATATCACCGACACCGCCACCGTCCTCGACCAGATCACCGCGTTCTTCGACCTCGACTTGCCGATCGCGTTGTGCCTGTCCGGCACCGCCGAATTCCTGGCTGACCCGCGCGCCGTGCTCGCGGAGCTGGCCGGCGGACTCCCGCCGAACAGTTGGCTCATCCTCAGCCACATCACCGAGGACATCTTCGGCGACGAGATCCGCACATGGGCCACTCACCTCACCTACCACGGAATCCCCTACCGCCCCCGCGATCACACCACCGTGAGCGCGATGCTGGCCCCCTACCAGCTACTCGACTCCGGCATCGTCGCACCACACCGCTGGCGACCCGACACCGGCGACCCCACCTACCAGCCATCCCACCACCAGCAATCCGACCTCAGCTGTTACGCCGCAGTAGGCCGCTACTCGGTCTAGACGGAGGAGTCGATCGTGGGCTATTCCCGCATACATCCCAGCGGATTCAGCCACGCACAAGTCGCGGCGATCAACGCACTGTCCACCGGGGCCAAGACCGCCCGCCAAGTCGCCCAAGGCAGGGCCCTGGGGCCGGTCACCGTCACACTGCGCTGGCTGGTCACCCACGGTTACGCCACCTCGACAGACACAGACACCCAAACCGCCGACACCGTTTACAAACTGACCGACCAGGGACACACCGCCATCCAACGAGTGCGGCCCTCCTAGGCTGCCCGGCCCGGACACCACACATCCCGCCGCCGCACAAGCAGCTAGTTCCTTCTGACGAAACCCTGTCGCATGCGTATAGGCCCGGCGACCAGAACTTCGGCACAGACACCACCCCTCTACCAAATCCGCTACCAGCACTGCGAAGACCCGCTGGTGGCACACGCACTAGGCGACGGACATCGAGAACCGCCGCGTGAGAATGGGAGGATTCGATGAGCATCCACCAGTTGGTCGTCATCGGATACGACGAGATCGTCCGCAACAAATACATGCCCGTGATCAAAACGGCGATCGACGAGGGGCATCTCGATTCCTGGTCGCTGATTGACCTTGAATCCGAGCGTGAGGTGATCGAGGCGCGCTTGGTCGGTGCGGACCCACAACCGCGTATGAAGTTCTTCGTCCAGGCCGACGGAGGCGATCGTGTGCTGGCACTGGATTCCGCGCTCACCGCACTGCGATTCCTGCGGGTTCCCGGGCTGCCGATGTTGGCCTACATCGCCACCGAGGTGGGTTCGCATGAGCCGTACCTGCGCCGTTGCGTCGAAGAGGGCATCGCCTCGTTGGTGGAGAAGCCGGTCCTGGCACCGATGAACGGGGGCGCATTCGATCCCACCCAGATCTCGGCAACCATGTCCGAGCTGATCGCTGGCGCCTCGGCCAAGAGGTCGCGGCATTCGGTGATGACGTTGAGCCGCTATCACAGCATCTACAACGATCGGCTCATCGCGCCGCTGCGGGAACGGATGCTCGCGTGGCGGGCGCCAGTGACCTCGTTCCACCTGCGGGCCGCAGGTGGTGTCTGGAATCTCGAGCACGAGTTCGTGACCCGCGACGACCACCCCTACCGGTATGGGTACGGGATGCTGATGCACGGCAGCTACCACTACATCGACCTCGCCGTGCAGGTCCTCGCACTCAACAAACTGCTGTTCGCTGGTCGGCCGCTGAGGTTGCAGGTCAGCTCGTTCGGGGCATTTCCTGCCGACCAAGGCAGCAGGGTTTCTTCTCGGGCGACGAAGCTGCTCGGCGGCCACGCGAAATGCGCGGTGCTGCGGCGTGAACCGCGACGATTCGGCGAGACCGACATCACCTCGACATTCCGGCTGGTCGACGCCGACACCGAGGCCACCATCACCTTGGGCACACTCTCTTTCGAGCAGACGACACCATCGATTCGAAGCTGGTCGACGTTTCCAGACGGGGTGTACAACAAGAACGGCCGGACCAGCAGTGTCGACCTGGAAGCCCAACTCTCAACGCTGTACTCGGTCCACGTCCACTGCTACGACGTCCCCCGAGGCCCCGACGCCGACAAGATCGGCGCGGTCGCCGAGATCCTCACCCGCGCCAACGCCTCGCTGCTCACCGACGACGCCTATGTCACCCGCGAGACGTTCGACGGCCTCTTCCACAGCGACAGCAACCGCGCCCTGATGCAGAACTGGTTGCGCGGCACCGAAACTCGCAGCCGTCTGCAAGACCACTACCTGCCGATGCGCGTCACCGAGGCCCTCGCGCTGTCGCTACGGATACCCGGCCAGATCGTGGAAGTCGACGGATTCTAGGAGCAAAAGCATGTGCACAGAACGCTCGCAAAAGGAAGTCACTGCCTTCTATCTCGCCGCACTGTCGAGCAACGCGACGACGGCCGAACGCTTGTCGGCACCGGTCTCCGATCGGTTCGCCGGATTCCTGAACGCCCTCGATCGACAGGCGCCGCGCACCGCGCTCGACCTCGGCTACGGCATGGGCACCTACACAATCGCCCTAGCCCGCGCCGGTTTCGAGGTCGTCGCCGTGGACCAGGTCCCGACGGAAATCCTGCGCACCCGCCTGGTCGGCGCCGAAAGCTGGGCGGACCGGATCGAACTGGTCCAGCAACGCATCGAGAACTACTCGATCGAGCGACGATTCGGACTTGTCATCGCCAAGGACGTCTTGCACTACCTACGGCAGGATCAGGTTCGCGAGATCCTGACCCGCTGCGTCCAGCGAGCACCTGTCGGCACCGGCCACTTTCTCGAAGTGTTCACCGACATCACGCGCACCGACAGGCAGGGCCGCCGGGTGCTGATCGAAAACGAAGCCGCCTACACCGCCGACACCTTCCGCACCACCATCGAACGGCTCTACAACAGGTGGGGCTGCCACATGAGCCTGACTCGGCACTGCGAACGCAACACCGACTCCCCCGGCAACTACTTCGAGGCCAACAAGATCACCGTCCGCGCCTACCGCACCAGCAACACCCAGGTCCGCTCATGAGTCGAAATGCACTCGGGCTCACCGTGATCGTGCCCTGCTACAACAGCGGCAGCTTCCTGCGCGAAGCCGTCGAATCCGCAGTTCGACAGCCGCTCTCGTTCCGCGGCGAGGTCGTGGTGATCGATGACGGAAGTGACGACCCGGACACCTTGGCCAGTCTCGATGCTTGTTCGGCCCTGCCGGAGGTTCGCGTCGTGCGACTGGGCGAGAACCAGGGGGCGCAGGCGGCCCGCAATGCCGGGCTCGACGCCGCTCGATACCCGTTCGTCCTGCCACTTGATTCCGACGACCGACTGGCCGCCGACCCCGCCCTCCTCGCCACTGGCAGCTACCCGGACCGGGCAGTGCGGCTCTTGGCGTCCGATCCCGAGCTCGCGTTCGTCCACACCTACTCCCAGATGTTCGGCACCTTCCAGGGCCTGACGATCTCGGCATACCCATGCCGCCAAGAGTTACTGGTCCGCAAGCACCACGCGCCGATGTCGATCGTGTACCGGCGTACTGATGCCCTCGCCGCGGGCGGCTACGACCCTCGGGTCCGCAAATGGCAGGACTGGTCTTTCGCCATCGACCTGCTCGCCGCCCGGCATCGGCGCGGCCACCCGAACACGATCGCGTGCATCCCGGGCCCGTTCCACGAATATCGCGTGCACGCTCGGTTCGCGCGCCTCTCAGTAGCCCAGGTCGATGAACTCGAGTCAGTGCGCCTCACCGTCGAGAAGAACCTCGACTACTTCCAGACGATCCTCGCCGACAACCGGCCCTCCGCCGAACTCGCCGGCTTCGTCTGCGCGAGCAAACCCGACCGGTTGACCGATCTGCTCCACATGGCCTCGGTCGACCTCGACCAGGCCCTGACCCTCGCCCGAGGCCGCAAAGCCACACTGGGCAGTCCCATCGACTTGCTGGGGATTCCATGACCGAGACCAACCCGAACCCGACTCCGACCGGCGGCCGTGATAGCTGCGATGCTCAGCCAATATGCTGGTCCACCGTGACCGAAACCCACCGCACAGACAGCATCGACCCCACAACCCTGCCGACGACCTTCGTACCGGTAGAACTCGAGGGCGAGCTGTACGTACGGTGGGTAGACAACGGCTACTTCACAGCCGACCCGACGAGTGACAAGCCCGCCTACACCGTCGTCATCCCGCCCCCGAACGTCACTGGCCGCCTGCACATGGGCCACGCCTACGAGCACACCCAGATCGACGCCATCACCCGGCGCAAGCGCATGCAGGGCTACGAGACCCTGTGGCAGCCCGGCATGGACCACGCCGGAATCGCCACCCAGAACGTCGTCGAACGCGAACTTGCCAAAGAGGGACTTTCCCGCCACGACCTCGGCCGTGAAGCGTTCGAGCAGCGTGTCTGGCAGTGGAAGGCCGAGTCCGGCGGCGCCATCTCCGACCAGATGCGCCGCCTCGGCGACGGCGTCGACTGGGACCGCGAGCGGTTCACCATGGACGAGGGCCTCTCGCGCGCGGTCCAAACGATCTTCAAACGCCTCTACGACGACGGCCTCATCTACCGGGCCGAACGCATCATCAACTGGTGCCCGCGCTGCGCCACCGCGATCTCCGACATCGAAGTCGACCACAAAGACCTCGACGGCGAGCTGGTGTCCATCCGCTACGGCGACGGCGAGGACGAGATCGTCGTCGCGACCACCCGCGCCGAGACCATGCTCGGCGACACCGCTGTCGCGGTGCACCCGAGCGACCCCCGCTACCAGCAGCTCGTGGGCCGCGAGATCGAACTGCCGATGACCGGACGCCGCATCCCGGTGGTCGCCGACGAACATGTCGACCCCGAGTTCGGCACCGGCGCGGTCAAGGTCACCCCCGCCCACGACCCGAACGACTTCGAGATCGGCCAACGCCACGACCTACCCTCGCTCACCGTGATGGACGAGCACGCGATCATCACTGCCCCCGGACCCTTCCAAGGGCTCGACCGGCTCGAAGCTCGCAGCGCCGTCGTCGCCGCCCTGCGCGCCGAAGGACGCATCGTCTCGGAGAAGCGGCCCTATGCCCACGCTGTCGGGCACTGCTCACGATGCGGCACCGTCATCGAGCCACGGCTGTCGATGCAGTGGTGGGTCAAGGTCGCACCGCTGGCCAAGGCCGCCGGTGACGCTGTTCGCGACGGAACAGTCACTGTCCATCCGCCCGAGCTGGCGGGCCGCTACTTCGACTGGGTCGACAACCTGCGCGACTGGAACATCTCCCGCCAGCTCTGGTGGGGACACCGCATCCCCATCTGGTACGGCCCTGCCGGCGAGATCGTCTGCGTCGGCCCCGACGAGACCGCCCCTGAAGGCTGGACCCAGGACCCCGACGTCCTCGACACCTGGTTCTCCTCGGCGCTGTGGCCGTTCTCGACCATGGGCTGGCCCGACCACACCGACGCCCTCGCGAAGTTCTACCCCAACAGCGTCCTGTTCACCGGTTACGACCTGCTGTTCTTCTGGATCGCCCGGATGATGATGTTTGGCATCTACGCCACCGACCAGGCACCGTTCGAGACCATCGCCCTGCACGGCATGGTCCGCGACAAACACGGCAAGAAGATGAGCAAGAGCTTCGGCAACGTGGTCGACCCGATCGACTGGATGGACGCCTACGGCACCGACGCCCTCCGCTTCGCGCTGGCCCGCGCCGCCAACCCCGGCACCGACGCACCCATCGCCGAAGAATCCGTCGCAGGCAGCCGCAACTTCACCACCAAGCTGTGGAACGCCAGCCGATTCGCCCTCCTCAACGGCGCAACAACCAGCGGGCCACTCCCCTCGGCCGCGGAACTCTCCGTCATCGACCGGTGGATCCTCTCGCGCCTGAACACGGTGATCGCCGAAGTCGACGGCTACTTCGAGGACTACCAGTTCGCCAAGCTGTCCGATCTGCTCTACCACTTCGCCTGGGACGAGACCTTCGACTGGTACCTCGAACTGTCCAAATCCGTATTCGCCCAAGGCGGCCCAGCCGCCGACACGGCGCGGCGAGTCCTCGGGCACGTGCTCGACACCCTGCTGAGGTTGCTGCACCCGCTCGTGCCGTTCGTCACCGAGAAGCTGTGGACGACCCTCACCGGTGCCGAATCGCTCGTCATCGCCGCCTGGCCCCAGGACTCCGGATTCCGCGACCCCGCTGCCGAGGCCACGGTGGCGCAGGTACAGCAACTCGTCACCGACGTTCGGCGGTTCCGTTCCGAGCAGGGCGTTCGCTCGAGCCAACGGGTGCCCGCAGAACTTCACCTCGCCGCGGTTCTGTCCGAGCACGAAGCCGCGATCCGACAACTGCTTCGCCTCGATCCGCCCTCGGCCAAATTCCAGCCGACAGCGACACTGTCGATCGGTGATTCGCGGGTCAGCCTCGACCTGTCACAGGCGATCGACGTCGAGGCCGAGAAGCGCCGCCTCGAAAAGGATCTCGCCGGCGCGCTCAAGGAGATCGAGGCCGCCGAGAAGAAGCTGAACAACGAGAACTTCCTTGCCAAAGCGCCCGACGAGATCGTCAGCGGGATCCGCAGCCGTCACCAGAACGCCGAGCTGGATGCCGAGCGAATCCGCGCGCAACTCTCCGCGTTGCTCGGCTAACAATCCGGCCGATCCAGTCCACGACCTGTCCTGGTGCGTTAACGCAGCGCACCGGGACAGGTCGTGAACTCCCGCGTGGAGTCTCCGATCCGAGCAAAAGGACTCCGTATGGACAACGCTCAACCGACAGCTGGGCCCAGATCCGCCAACACGCGATCGCTCTGGCCGTACTCGGAGCCACAGGCCTGACCTGGACACGGATCGAGGCAATTCGCGTTCGCGTGACAGGACTCCTCCCGGCCACGCCGCCCAGTCCGCAACTTGCCTCGGGCATTCACGCGTTCGCCGGACTCGGCGCCACGGAGTCGACATCTACCGCTGCGGAGCCAACGTCGCAGGCGCTCGCACAAGTTCTCTCCGTCGCAGCGATGAACTCAAGAAGCGATCGCGCTTGGCGTTTGGTCAGATTTGGCGCGAACCGATACTCGCCGGAGTCCTCAAGCTTGCCGGTCAGCAACGCGATCTCGTCGCTCGGATCGAGGTCGAACATGCGAAGACTCACGTCGCTCAGCCACGCCTGTTCGTCGCCCAGTCGAACGGATACGACGCCGCAGGATCGAAGCTTGGTCGCCAGGACCTCCGCATCGCGGCAAGTGATCCCTGGCGCCCTACCACGATGGTCGAGGCGCTCCAGCAGTTTCGCCCGCAGGTTGGTCCATCGGTCGGCGTGCTCGTGGACTGATTCTGTCCGCTCGTGCTGGTTCGAGAGTTCGACAGGACGCCATCGTTCGTCGACAACGCCTGTCTCGAGCACGATGCTGCCGAGAAATGCCGAGGTGTCAGGATCCGCGGAGAGTTGGGTCTCGACCGCGTCGTAGGTCGGGCTTCCCGTATGGTCTGGCTCCCATCGAATCACCCATTGATCGAGTCTCCAATAGTACTTGGCACCGATACGCACACCGAATCGCCTGCTGGCGTCGCCGACGAAGTTCCGAATCGCTGCGGCGCGGTCGATCGAGGGCTTGGCGAATCTCAAGAGCAGTGATGCCGACCCTGAAGGTGTCGCGCGGACAGCGTCCCAATCGACCTCCGAGATCCCGAGTAACCCCTTTACATCTCCCCACCGATACAGCGCGACCCGAACCTCGCGACCCCGGCGAATCGTCTTCGAGACATACTCCGCAGGTGTGATCCATCCAGCGTCCACGCAGTGGTCGAAGTCCGTCCGCCGAATCCCGAGAAGCTCGGATGCTTGGTCCGGGCCGACGAGACGCTCCTTGATCGCGCGTTCCCGGAACTCGGAGTCTGCGGCGAGACCCTCGATCTCTTCGGCGTTGTACCGTTCGAGCCGACCTGCCGCGATGCCGTACTCAGCCGTCAGCCGGTCGAATTCGTCTGGCCACAACGCGAGAATCCGGCGCGCCTCGACCTCGCTGTAGCTGGAGTCGATCCAGTCCAATCGTGTCGCCACGACCTCAGCGACGAGCTCGCTTTGTTCGACGCAGAGCAGGTCGGCGTCACTGATGCGGTACATGGGACGGTCCAGATAGGTTCCGATCTCCTCCAAGCAGCCAAGGTGTGACAGCTCCCAAATGTCCTCTGGGGCGACCGGGAGGTCCAGTGCTGCCGCCATTCGGGCGGCCAACCTAGTCGCGCCCAGTTGCGGCTCCCATCCAGAGGCCGAGCG
The DNA here is from genome assembly GCF_000308795.1 of Nocardia thailandica NBRC 100428. Taxonomy (GTDB): domain Bacteria; phylum Actinomycetota; class Actinomycetes; order Mycobacteriales; family Mycobacteriaceae; genus Nocardia; species Nocardia thailandica. The sequence goes on from NZ_BAGK01000296.1 coordinate 13,986, forward strand.
GCGCTGCCCGGCGCCGCCAGGAGCGGTGGTCACGACTTCCAACTCGGAGACGATACCCTCGCCGCAGTAGCTCTCGATGTTGGTCAGGATCTCCGGACCGAGCGCTCGCAGTTGCTCCACCAGAACGGGGCTGGTAGCCCGTACGGTGAGCACCCCGTCCGTACACGAGACCGGCACCGCGACATCACCGATGGCCTTGCCGACGATGTCGTACCATTTCGCGATCACCAGCCGCGCGCCCGGCCACGCGCTAACCTCGGGCTTTCGCTGAACCGAGCCCCGTGCGGGCTGATCGGCCCCCACGCTGGCTGAGCCCTCGATTCGCTCAGCCTCTGGCGCGGAGTGCCCGGTGCGGCGCGTCCGCTTGGCGGCACGATCCCTACGCCGCTGCTCCTTCGATCGCTTCGACATGGAGCATGTCATACACAGTGATGGCAAACACATCGGCCACCCATTCGGCGTGTCACCGGAAATGACCCTCTGACCTGAGGTATGCGAGGCGTTCCGCCACCCAGTCTGACACCCGGCCAACCTAAGTCTTTCCTCTATCGACAACCACGGTCGGCGATCCACCGGTGTGGAAGATCTCCGCCGGGACCGTCGCCGGGTGCGTGCCAATATGTCGCGACGCCCGAACGATCTCCACGGCACGGAGTCTGGACCTGGGAGACGGACCGCCGATCTGTCGCGTCACGCACTACCGTGGAACGCGACCCGCCGTTCGCGAATAGGAAACCAATCACGATGACTGACCAGGATGACGACATCGCCGTCTACGAGGCTCGGCTCGCGCGGATCTACGCGCCCGAGTTGACATCGCTGAACGACCGCTTCGACACCGTCGGCGCGGTCGTCAACACCGGCGGCGGCTGCACCGCGATCGAAGCGGTCATTGGGACGGTGCCCGGCACCGAGCACCCGCTCCATCTCGTCGTCACGACTACCGAACCCGGCCTGGCGGAGGATCGGGCCGACATCCGGTACTGGTCCGTCGGGCTGTACGACGGCTACGAAGGTGGTGACACGCTCGCGGATGGTTACCACGCCGGATCCTTCGACGCGGCGGTCGACATGGCCGTGCGGAATCTGGAGGAAGGGATCGCCCCGACTTTCGACTACATCCGAGAGGACGAGTCCGAGTAGATCGCCGTCACGACGTCTTCGAGGATCCGGCGCGTACGGTCAGTTCGCCGTGAGATCCTCGTAATACGCCTCGCCGACCGGATGCTGCCACTGCAGGCTCGTGTACCGCTCGACCTGCCATTCGATGTGTTCGGTGGCCTCGGTGATCAATTCGGCGAGTTCGTGGGGGACATCGCCGTGCGAGCGGCTACGCCCGTCGTGAACGGTGTCCCATTTGGACTTGCCGCTTTTGCGGGTCGTCGCCCCTTGCTCGTGGCTTCCGAATCCCCTGAGCACGGTGTTCCATACCGGCTTATAGCCGACGCGTAGACCGTTCTCCCCCAAGTCGGCGTGCACGTCGGGCATGAGCAGGGCGCGGAACCGGAACTCCGCGATGGGCAGACCGCCCTCGATGATCGACGTTCGGTGCGAGCGCAGCCGTGAGAGCACTGGTCGGGGCGCCCGGACGGTCTTGCCGGTCGCGCTGTTGCTCGATCGCGCCTGCCCCGCGTACACGGGGATCTGGTATTTCGCGAGAGGACGATACAGGTCTACGCTGTCGCCGCGGTAGTACAGGGCGTAGAGGCCGGAGCCGTCGAACCGGGGGATCTCCTCCGCCATCGAGACCAACGGTTGCCGTTCGAGCATCTCGCAGATGGTGTTGGCGAGCCGGGTCGTCGACAGTGGGTCGAACGACTCGGGCGAGTATTCCGCGCTCACCATCTCCTACTTTCCTGGGCGTCGACACCGCGCGGCGCCGGGATCGAGAGGGGCGTCGGGCGCTTCATTCGTCGATCTCCGGCCCGTCCTCGGCCGCGTCGTCGTCGGGAAGGGACTCCGGTGTCACGTCGACGACTTCTCCCGCCCGGTAGTAGCGCCACGCGCTCCTGTACTCCTCGTCCTCCTTGTACATGATCACGTAGCCCATCAGGGCGGTGATCTGCCAGTCCTGTGGCAGAGCCGCGGACACCAGGCGGAATGCCTCGTGCGCGGTGAGATCCGCGCGGGCGACCTCGAGGATCTGCCGACTCGTCTGGATGGGGACCTTCTTCTCGTAGCGGAACACGAAGGGCAGTCCAGACTTCAACGCACCGAGGAAGGCCCCGACCGTCGTCGCGCCCGCCTCGATCCCGGGGACACGCACATCGAGGTTGATCGGGAACGCGACGTCGAAGTGCTTCTCCTTCAGGACCGTCTTGTCGCGCTGACGCCCGGGATCCTTGTTGCCGAAGCCGTTGTTGTTCCAGGGAACCCCGCCCTTGCCCTTGTAGTGGCTGATCAGCAGCTGTTCTGGCGCCAGCGCGGAGAAGTCCTCGGCGACGTACAGACACGAGAAGGTGACCCGGGTCAGCGGGATATCGCGGCGACCGGAGATCTTGCGCAAGTGCTGACCCAACCGGTCGCGGAGCGACTTGTCGGCCTTGCCCACGTAGACGAACTCGCCGTCGAGGTAGAGCTGGTAGACGCCGGGCCGTTCGTCGACGCCCTCGTTGAGGTTCTCCGCGGTCAGCGGGATGGCGACCAGCGTAGCGAGCGCTGCGGCCAACTGGTCCCCGAGCGCCTTGGTGATGCTGAGCCGGAAGTCGCTGTGGTGCGTGTCCCCACCGATCGGCGACATGTGCTGACTCATCTCGGTCCCCCTTCGATCACGATCACGAGAGAACTCTATGGGCTCGACTTCTGTCAATCGACTCACCACGTGCGTGACCGTTCCTGTCCTACCCCCGCGGTATGGTTTGCCCATGGATGACCAGCCGGGAAGCGTGACCAGGACACGGACCAGCGTCGAGTTGTTCGCCGGTGGTGGCGGACTCGCGATGGCCTGTCATCAGGCCGGGTTCCGACCCCTGTTGCTCAACGAGTTCAACAAGCGCGCCTGCCAGACCCTCGTCGCCAGCGCCCGTAAGACTCTAGGCACCGACGGCTTGGTCGAGATCGAGGACACCCGACCGGAGCCACCCGCGGTGGGGCGGCCCGCGCCGCTCTATCCTGCCGACGTGCGGGAACTCGATCTCACCGCCTTTGAGGGGGAGGTCGACGTCCTCGCCGGCGGACCGCCCTGCCAGCCGTTCAGCGCTGGTGGCGTCGCCAAGGGCGACGAGGACAAACGCAACATGTTCCCGGCGATGTTCAAGGCGATACGCCAAGTACGCCCGAAGGCTGTCATCTGCGAGAACGTCCGCGGGCTGCTCCGGCCCTCGTTCGCCGACTACTTCCAGTACATCGTCAACGAGCTACGGCTCCCCCACCAGCAGCGGGTCGACTCGACGCGCTGGCAGGATCACGACGCTGAACTGCGGCGGACCCTCGCCAATCTCCCCGACAACGACAGCGACCCCGATCACTACAAGGTCGTCGTGGTGCCCGTCAACGCCGCCGACTACGGCGTCCCGCAGATACGCAACCGCGTCGTCATCGTCGCGTTCCGCGCCGACCTCGGCGTCGATGTCGAGGCCTTCGAGAAACTCGTCAAGACACCCCGATACTCCGAAGCGGCGCTGTTCCGATCGATCAGGGACGGCGACTACTGGCGACGACACCCTGACGTGCCTGCCCACGTGCGAGCTCGCGTCGAGGAACGCATACCCAAGGTCGTGAAGGAGGACGACTGCCTACCCTGGCGCACACTGCGCGACGCCATCGCCGGGGCTGGTACCGACGCCACGTTGCCGAAACTGCCGAAGGTCGATCTGGAGCGGCTCGACGAGAAGTTCGACTTCGGCGAGAGCATCGGCGTCGAACATCACATCGGGTGGCCCGGCGCGCGAATCTACAAGGGCCACACCCCCAACGAACTCGACCGCCCCGCCAAGACGGTCAAGGCCGGAGTCCACGGTGTGCCCGGTGGCGAGTCGGTCATGCTGCTAGACGAACGCGACCGCGACCCCGAGTCCCCCGATGGGTGGACCTACCGACACCGCTACATGACCGTCCGCGAGACCGCCCGCGTGATGACCTTCCCCGACGAATGGCTCGGCTCCGGGCCCCGCGGCGAGCAGATGCGACAACTCGGCAACGCCGTCCCGGTCGTGCTGGGGGAGTTCTTCGCCTCAGCGGTCGCCGACGCCCTCACCACCGCGGAGGCGACGGAGGTCGACACAAACGACGCGCTCGTCTCGGCCCGCTGAACGATGCGCGAGCGGGTCGGCGAACATGGCTGGAACCAGCGGCAACCGTCAACGCGAGCGTACAAACGACGCGCTGGCGCCGTCGCCCCAGCCGTCGAGCAGGACCGGGCGGCGGGCGGACGACACCGACGAAGTGTTGACCTCGGTGACGGTCGCTTCGCGCGAGCGTCGGTCTCGCTCCGGGTCTATCGACGTACTCGGCGGATCCGCGCGTACCTGCGGTGGTCACAGGACGGCAAGTCCGTGGAACGCTATGTCTGCGAGGTCACTCACGACACGCGGAAGGACAACCTGAGCCAGGCGTGGCGAGAAGCCCACGCCCAGAACCTGGCTGGCGATAGGCCGCCGCCTTCCGAATCGAGCGCCTCGTCCCCCGCCGTACGCGCGGTGATGCGCGCGAACCGCAGACGGGACACCGGACCGGAAATGGCGTTGCGGAGGGAACTCTTCCAACGAGGACTGCGCTATCGGGTCGATACCCGACCACTGGCCGAACTCCGCCGAACGGCCGACATCGTCTTCACCGCCGACCACGTAGCCGTCTTCGTCGACGGATGCTTCTGGCACGGCTGTCCGTCACATCATCGCCCGGCGATCAAGAACTCCGACTTCTGGGTCCGGAAGATCGACGCCAACCGAGACCGCGACCGCGATACATCGACCAAGCTCCGCGAAGCCGGTTGGACCGTCATTCGAGTATGGGAGCACGAGGATCCGGAGTCGGCGGCCGCGCGAATCGAGGCTGTGGTTCTTGACCATCGTCGGCTTTCCCATCGATAGTCGCAGGACAAGCCGGTCGTGCGGACTCGACACCATGCCCGCGCTCGGACGGTTACACGCGCATGGCCCGTCAAGGGTGGCTTGCGTCAGGGTTCTCGTTGCCGCCGACGCTCGGTCGATGGTGTCGGCATCTTCCCTGTGCGCCAGTACTGCTCCAAC
>NZ_BAGK01000295.1 GCF_000308795.1 Nocardia thailandica NBRC 100428
GCGGTCCAGCGTTCGCCGCGCCCGACCCCACCCTCAGATCGATGGCCTAAGCCCTGCCAGCAGATCCTGGATCTGCCGAGTCGGGATCATGGCGGCCGCCTCGAGCGAGCGTGAAAAGTGGCCCCAACATGCGAATTCCCCTCCGCCGGCCCCGAAACTTGAGGCGCGCGAGGGAATTCGTTAAGTCCGTGACCGACTCGACTCATTCAGAGCGGTCACGCGGGGTAGGACAGCAGTCCTCGGCGAGAGGACCTCTGGCGCTGCACACCTCGGGCAGAATCATCAAGCGCAAGGCAGGCACAGCGAGGGAGGAGCGCGGAGATGCTGCCCGCACTGTTGGAGGTTGGAAAATACGTCTCGGGGGCCGGGGCCTTTGCCTTGGCCTTCTACTATCGGGATCGAGCCAAGCGCGAGGCGGATCATGCTCGCGGCCCCCGGAGGATCCGAAGGCTAGAAGCGCAAGTGGACGTTATGAAGGCCCGGATCGACAGGCTCGACGATGCCTGCCCGGCGATACTGACGTTCGAGTACGACCTGGCCCGCCGCAGGGTGGCAGCCGAGCACGCGGTTCAACTCGCCCCCGAGGAAGCAACCCGCCAACTGCGATTCATGGCTCGACTCTACTTCCCGTTGATATTTCTGACGGCTGGGAGTTACTTCCTGCTCGACAGTTCCGATAGCGCCGCCTCTGGCCTCAGCCTGGTGACGACTACCTTGTACTGGCTGCTCATGGGGTCGATGATCGTTGCCGGTCTGATGACGCTTAACTCTTCGTGGAGCTTGGATCGGCGGCGAATGTTGTACAGCAGGCTGGGCGATCGTGCCGATCTGCCACAGATCCGGCCTGTCACATTCAATCCGTGGGTCTCGCGAGTGCCGAGTTCCCGTGCAGTTGATCGGTGGATCGTCGAGACTACCGGCCGACAGACCGACACCGGCTCGATCACCGCTGATCAGCTACGCACGATTCAGGCATCGATAGACGCGTGGTACACCTCGAGGGTGACTCACCGCATCCAACTGTCGCTCACGCAACTCAGTGGGGTGATTCGGGATCGAATGACAGACCCAGTTCGGATGAGATGACTTCGAGGCCGATCCTCACAAGTCGAGCCGTGTCACCATGGAAGAGTCGGCCTTCACCCGAAATAGACAGTTTCGGCCGGACACCAGGGCAGCCTGGTCAGTCCGCGTCCTTCGCTGTGCGTGTCCTTTTTGTCGCGGGCTTCTTCGCGGCGCGCTTGGTGGCGGGCTCTGCCGATACCGCCTTCTTCGCCGTCGCGGGCTTCTTCGCGGCGCGCTTGGTGGCGGGCTCTGCCGATACCGCCTTCTTCGCCGAAGACACCTGCGCTGTGGTCCGGCTTGCGTGGTTGGAGCCCAGCGCTACATGGGCCATCATGTTGCGGATTGCTGCGGTCGTGTCGTAACTCGCGAATGCCTCGCGCAGTCCGGCGGTGGCGTCGAAACCTGCTAGTGCTTCGCGCAGTCCAGCAGTCATGTCGACGTCCGCGAGCGCGTGGCGGGTCCACACTGTCGTGTCGACCCCCGCGAGTGCATCGCGAAGGCCAGCGGAGGGGTCGAACCCTGCGAATGCCTGGCTCCCCGCAGTGGTACGCGTACTCATCCTCTCCCGTTCAGCTTCTGAGGCTGCCACGTGGGTGACGCGGCTTGCTTCATCGACGGCTGCTTCGCTGACCTCGGCGGCGAGATACTTCCTCGCCAGGGCAAGGAAGGTCGGCACATCGACCAGATAGAATTCACACCCGGCCGTCCGCTTCATCTCCCTGACCAGCTCAACCCGAGGCATGGTGTATCCGCCGTCGCGGAACACCCAGTCCTCCTTCTTCTCGTTGGTGACCATCAGGACCGGCAACTTCCGTTCGGCAGCCTCGGTAAGCGTCTGTCGCCAAACCAGATAGTCACCGATGGAACGCTCAGCCTTCTTTCCGTCACGGTAGCCCGGTGGGATATGCCCAGCCATGCGCAGCTTGTGGGCGCTCTGGGCTGCGGAGGACTGCTTGTCGTCGAGTGCGGCTCCAGTCTTTCCATGAAACAGCACGTTGATCTTGGCTAGAATCGGGTCCGAGTCTGGGTCGGCGTCAGGGTCTAATGTGACCCCGTCAGTTGTACCTTCGATGTCACGAATCACCGGTTCGAGGGCGGCGAGCACACCTCCGTGGACAGTGTCGGCGGCGGCGGGTCCGTCGAGACCGTAGCGCTGAGCATGAGCGGCGACGGCTGTCACCAAGTCCTCGATCGGCTTCGCCAACTGGACGCTGATCGCGTCTCGAACATCTTGTCGCTCGCGGATGACCGTGGTCCGGTTGTCGTGGAACTCCTCGCCGACTCGGTTCGGGACCCAGAGCCGATCGCCCAGAAGCTCCAGCGTGTCGAAGTATTCCTCGCGGGTGGCGTCGGTGAAGCGATACAGGTCCAGCACCGCGTTCGTGTCCAGCACGACGAGGCCCTCGACAACAAAGCGTTTGGATTCGTCCTCGGTAGGAGGATAGTAACCCGCGAACTCGTCTCGGAAGCTGGAACTTCCAACAGAATCGTTCGATTGCTTCTCGGCGCGAGGGGAGGTCGACACGCAGCCAAGCCTACGGCTCCACGGCACACTCGCACAGTCCGGTCAACCAGGCGCAGCTCAACACAACAGGGATCGAGCCATTGCAGTGCCGAACAATCTCACCGCGGCTACCGCCTAAGGGAAAGCCGCCGCACTCGCCAGCCATCGGCACCGACCCGGCAACGATAGGCCGACCATAGCGCCGATCGAAGTGCGCCTACTGTTGCGGTGCGAGCGAACCGCTGATGAGTGCAACTGTCCCCGGCTCGGAGGGGATGAGCCGGGGACCAACACCGAGGCTACGCCGCCACCAAGCACGCCGCCTGCCGAAGACCGAACGACAGGGGTAGCCCGCGACGGGGGCGCAGGGTGATACTGGTCAGACGGGAGGTCGACGCTGTCTCTGCCGGGCGTCGGCGGTTGTTTCTCGGGTAAGGCGCGCTCAGCGGTCGGTGCACCTCGAAACGTGGCGAGACTATGAATTCAGCGACCGCCGGGCGGTGCGAGTCGGCGCATCGACGGCGGCCTTTCACGGCGACCGGAATCCGCCGGTACACGTCGTGCACACCTCGACCCAGGCCAACCGGACCGCGGAAACTGCGCCATGCCTGGGCTCGACGGACCACCTTTGGGTGCCACCTTCCCGGCTATGGGCGCGAACATTTCCCGTTCACTCTCGGAAGGTGATCGTCATGGGCAAGGACATGGACCGCGAGTCCGCCGACCGCATCATCGCTGCGGCCGACCGCGACCCGGACTCACCAACAGCGACCTCCGGCTTCGCCGACCGCGCCGACGCCGCCGCCACACGCAACGACGGTGAGGAGGACGACGACGACTGACAGGCCGATCGACCCGCCGACGTGACAGATCGATCCCGGCGGCAACGGTGCTGCCCGGTGCTGGATCGGACAGACCCATCGCCCGCAGCACCCGGGGCCGTTCCCCCTGGCAGGGCACAGGAAACGCCCCGTGGTGCCGAGCGAATGCTCGGCACCACGGGGCGTTTCCTGTGGTAGGCGGGTCAGGAGATGAGCGGCGGCACCTCGCGCGGGCTGAACGCGGGCGGGTTGCCCTTGTCACGGAACCGCCACGACGGCAACGGCATACGACCGGTGTCGGTGTCCTCACCGTCGCCGCTGTCCCCGGTGTCGTTGTCGCTGGTGGTGCGCTGTTCGATCATCTCGTTCAGCGTGGCCACGACCACCTCACGGGCGGCGGTCTCCGCGTCGCGGTACAGGGTGCCGGTCAGCGGGCCGGTCATGATCCGCACGGATCCGGTGTGGGGGAAGAACTCGCCATCGGTGGTGATCTGCTCGTAGCGCAACGCGATCGGCACCCACGGCACCAGCGACACCAGTACCGGCATCTGCAGCTCACGGATGGCCCTGTCGGCGATGGCGATCCACAGCTCGAGGCTGTCAGGGGCCTGGGGCGAGTCGGCGTAGGTCCGGTACAGGGCCGAGGCGAGGACCCTGGGGGTTGGGGTGGAGTACATGGTCGAGCACCTTTCTCAGGGGTTAGATTGAGAGGGCGGTGTCGGACTCCCCGGAGTTAGCGGCTCCGGGGATTCCGGCATCGCCCAGTTTCAGGACGCGAGGGTGAATTTCTTGGGGGCCGTGCTGGTCTGGCGCGCGGTCCCGCCATCGGTCAACTTGACCAGGGCGTTGTGGACCGCGCCGCTGGACCGGTTCAGGGCTTTGCCGATCTGGTGTGGGGTGAACTCCTTTCCGGGGTTTTCGTGCAGGAAGTCCTCGACCTGCCCGCGCAGGGCACCAGCGGGCAGGCGGTGCACCGTCGACTCCGCGTCCGCTGCTGCGCCGTCGTCGGACCCGGCCGGTGTCACTCGGGCACCGGGGGCGGGTTCGTCGCGCGTGGGGGCGGCTACCGGCGTCTCCGTCGTGGCTTCGGGCGCGGGGTCGGTCGGGGCCGTCTGCGGTGCGGGTGCGACCGGTGCGTGCGCAACGGGTTCGGGGGTGGCCGGTTCGGCCGGTTCGGGGTCGGGTTCGGTACCGGCGGGCACGGCCGGGGCCGGTTCGGGTTTCGCCCCGGCGGTCCAGCGCTTCCCGACCCCGGGTTTGCCCGGGTCGGTGACCCACACAGCCCCGGCGAGGGTCCACTCGGTCAGCAGGTGCCGTGCGGGAATGGCTCCGATGGCAGCGAACTGGGCCAGCTCGGCGGTGGTGCTGCCCGGGTGGGTTTGCAGGGCCTCCCACAGTGCCCGGGCTTCGGCACTGTGCAGCGCGGGCACCGGCACCGCCGCCCCCGGGTCAGGGCGCTCGGTGTCGGCCGGTGCGGGTGTCTCGGTCGCCACCGGTTCCGGCGCGGCGGGGGCCGGGTCCGGGTCGATGGTGGCGGGTGCGCCCGCGCCCGGGGTCCAGGTCTTGGCTGCGCGGGGCGATGCGGGGTCGGTGTGGGACTGGGCGCACCCGGCGGTTTCCCACTGGGCCAGCAGCCGCCGCGCGGTCGACAGTCCGATCCCGGCGATGTCGGCCAGCGCGGCGGTGGTGCGGTCGGGGTGGGCGCGCAGTGCCGCCCACAGTGCCGGGGTGCTGTCGCGGCGCGGCACCGGCACGGTACCGCCGCCCGTGTCGTGTTCGGTGGCGGGTGCCGCCGGTGTGGTGGCCACGGCGACGTTCGTGGTTTTCGACATGGGATTTTCCTTCCAACAATGGTTTTGGTGAATTTCGTGGTGTCCCCCTGCGGGGGGACGGAATGCGCACCAGTCGGGGTGGTTTCCCCGGGCGGTCGGTGCGATTCCGGGTCCATGACCGCTCGATAGGGCGTGTGATGTCAAGCGGAACAACGAAATTGGTTCCGGCCCCGAATGACGCTCATCCGCTCTCGTAATCGCCTCGGCGCGAACAGAATTCGACGCACGGCTGTCGGCTCAGGGACTGCGAGGGAGCCTCACGCCGCCGGCCTCGCCGCGGGGCGCCCGGCAGGCGAGGCGCGCGGCCTCGACTCGCGAGTCGGTCGGGTGCGCCGGTCACGAGTCGGCCGCATCGGTGGCGGAGTGCTCGGTGGCGAGGGCCGCGCGCAGCCATCGCCCGCCGCCGCTGAGTTCGTAGTGCACGTGGTGGTCGAGTTCCCAGCTGTCGGCGCACTCGGTGCAGATGGTGCAGCCGTGGGTGCAGCGCGCCGGGTCCCGTACGAGCAGGATCCGGGCCGGTGGGTCGTTGCTGGCACGCAGTCCGAGCACGACGAGGTCGTCACTGCAGGGATTGGTACCCGGTGTGAGGAGACCGTCCTCGTCGGGGGTGCGGGTGTGTTTCATGGGCGGCTCCTGCTCGCGGATCGGGTGGTGCGGGGTCGTCGGAGAGGTTGATCGGGTGAGGCGTTCGTGGAGGGCGCCGGTGGTGCGGTCGAGCCACACGGTCGCGGCATGCCCGTGGGAGCCCCGGCGCAACCGGTCGGCGGCACCGGCGGCGTAGGCGGCGATGTCGTCGGGGTGTACGAGGTGGATGCGGGGGGCGGCGTAGCCGCCGGTGCCGCCGAGCACGTGGGCAACGGTGTACATGCCGCGCCGGTCATGCGGGGCGGGTGCGTAGACGGCGAACTGGTCGCCGGTGAGGGCGTTGGCGATCACGTAGATCGAGTCGAGGGCGGCCGTGGTGGCGGTCGCGGGGGTGTCGGTCATGGTGGGACTCCTGTCGTCGCCGCCCGGGACGGGGCGGGTTTGGGTGGTGGGGCCGCGCCGGTGTTCCGGGCGCGGCCCCGGGGCCGGGTGGCCCGGGCGCGGGGTGCGCCCGGGTGCCGGGGTCTAGGTGGCGCGCACGGCGGCGGTGGCGGCGCGGGCGATCTCGGCGGCGGTGGTCGCGGGATCGGTGAGCAGGTGCGGGTTGGAGTTCTTGAGGGGGTCGACATGCCCGCGTGCCGGTGCCAGCCACAGCACCGCGCACCCGGCCGCGCGCAACAGGTCGAGGCGCTTCTGGGCGCGGTCGCGGTTGATGCCGGAGTAGATGCCGTCGGAGATGATCACCAGCAGCCGCGCCGCGCCGGGGCGAGCCAGCCCGAGGGCACCCTCGAGGGCCACGATGGCGAAATCGAGCACCTCGACTCCGTCCGGGCAACCGAACTCGGTCACCTGAGCGGGCGCGGTGCCGGGGTAGGTGATCGGGGTGACGGTCTCGCCGAATGTCACGGTCGCGGTGGTGGCGGGCACGGCGGCCAGCTCGGCGGCGCGGGCGATGATCCACGCCGCCGAGGACACCGGGGCGGCGAACCTGCGCATCGAGGAGGACACGTCGCACGCGATGCCGACTTTCAGCGGCGGTTGCGGGCTGTTCTTGCGGGCGGTGCGGGTGAACGGTTCGGCGGTCGGGATGGCCCCGGCCGCGAGCTGGGCCTGCCGGGCCAGCACACCGCGCATGCGCACCCGCCCCGGCGGCACCACCGAGGTCGTTTTCACCGTGGCCCGCTCGCGGGCGGCGGCGGTGTCCAGCGCCCGGGCCAGTACCCGCGCCGCGCTCTGTTCCTTCGCTCTCGGCGTGCGGGTGCGGCGCACGATCCGCGAGGTGCGCAGTCCCCCGCCGTCGCCGTGCCCGTCGCTGAACACCTTCTCCGCCAACCGCTGAGCCCGTTCCTCACGGTCGGCGGCGGCACGGCGTGCGGCGGCGGCGGACTCGGCCGGGTCGGCGGGCACGGGGTTGGCCGCGATCTCGCGGGCGATGGCGGCGGCCGTGGCGCGGATGGCCGAGCCCAGCTTCGAGTCCGGCAGCGGGGCGGCGTGAGGGTCGGGGCCTACGATGTCGAGCCAGCGCTGCCCGAGTTCGAGCATGGCCGTGGTGTCGGTATCGGCGACGGTGTGGGCCTCGCGCCAGATTGCCCGCAGTTTGGCGAGGGTGTCGGTGCCGAGGATGGACTCGATCTCGAGCGCCAGCGCCGCGCATTCGGACTGTTCCAGGATCCCGGCGTCGATCCGGCCGAGCACGAGGGCGGCGTTGTGGGCGGCGGCGTAGGTGGTGCGCGGGGTCTGGGCGGTCGCGGTCTCGCCGCCGTTGTCGCCGATCACGATCTCGGTGGCGCTGGCGCGCAACCAATGCCGGTCATCGGGGCGGCGGCGAACCTGGGCGGCCTCGATCCGCGACTCCTCCAGCAGTTTCGCCGCCGTCACGACCTCGGGGTGGGCCAGCAGCGGCGGCTCCCACACCGAGTGTTTGGCGTGGGCGCACTCGTGCACGAGCGCGCCCCACAGCGCCGCGTACCGGTTGCGGTCGCTGTTGCGGGCCGGGTCGGCATCAGCGGGGTCGATCGCGAGCCGGGAACCGTCGAGTTCGATGGCGGCCAGTGCGCGCACGAACACCGCAGGGTGCCCGAACGCCGCGCCGGGGGCGATGCTCACACTCAGGTCGTCGCGATCGGCGATCGATGGCACCTCGGCGGTCATTGCGGCTGACAGGGTGGCCCAGCCCCCGGTGACGGGCACCGAGGCCGGGGCGGGGGTGGCAGGCGCGGCGGCGGGGGCCGCCCCCGCCCCGGCGGCGGCCGGGGCGGAAGCGGTGCCGGTGCCCGGGGTCGCGGGCGCGGCAGGGTTGGCGGGGGCGGGGGCGGTGATGGCGTGGCCGGTCATGGCAGGCAATACCTTTCGGGAGTTCGCGCGGGGGCGGGTGTCAGAGGCGGGGCCCGAGGGCGAGCGGGGTGTGGGTGGTGCCGCACACGGTCCGCATCACGGCGGCCACCACCTCGCGGTCCTCTTCCGGGGCCGCCCCGAGGAGGTTGGCCATCGCGGTCTCGGGGTCGGTGGCGGCGGCGATCTTGCGGAACGCCAGCAACTCGCGCAGCTGCGGGGCCCACCCGACCTCCCCCTTTGCCTGCCGCGCGGCCAGCTCCCGCGCCACTTTCACCGCGCGGCGTTCCACCCCGAGCTGGGTGGCCAGGTCGAGGTCAGAGACCACGCGCACCTGGAACGCGAACCGGGAACTCAGCGCATCGGAAAGGATGGCCCCGTGCACGCCGGGGTTGTGGCCTGCCACCACGAAGAACCCGGGCACGGCTTTCACGACCTCGCCGGTTGCTTTGACCACCAGCTCTTTGCGGCCGTCCATCGCCGGATACACCGCCGCGAGCACGGTCGGCGAGATCAGGGTCGCGTCGTCGATGAACAGCACCCGGCCCTCTTTCATCGCCCGCACCAGCGGGCCGTCCATGAACACGAAACGGCCGTCCGGGGTTTGGGTGTACTCGCCCACGAAATCGGCGACCGTGGTGTCCCCGTCGCCCTGCACCGTGAGCAGGTCGCCGTAGGCGGCCTCGATGAGCGAGGTCTTCCCGGTGCCGGGCGGCCCGTACAGCAGCACCGGCACCTCCGCCGCGCGCATGGTCCGCAGCACGTCCACATCGGCGCGCCCGGCGAGCTTGCGCAGGTGGTAGTCCTGCCCGTTCGGCCGGGCCACCGTGTTACCCGTGCGGTCCGGTGCCGCCGGGGTGGCGGGCGCGGCCGGGGCGGGGGCCGGGGTGGCGGTTTTCTTGGTGCGGCGGGCCGGTTTCGGCTTGCTGGGGGCCGGGGCCGCCGGGGTGGCAGGCGCGGTCGGGGCCGGGGTGGCAGCGGCCGGAGCGGCGGCGGTGGCCGTGGTGGTGGTGGCGCGGTAGCGGCGGGGCGCGGCCGAGGTGCGTTCGGCGTGCCCGGCGGCGGTCAACGCCTCGAGGGCGTTGCCGACCGCGCCGGAGGACCGGCCGAGCCCGGTAGCGATTTCGCGGGGCGACTGTTCGCGGGTCGGGTCGGCGGCCAGCGCGGCGGCCACCATGCGGCGGAGTTCACCGTTGGGCAGGCGACCGGCGGCCGGGGCGGTGGAAGCGGCGGGGGCGGGTGTGGTGGGCATTTCGACTCCTGCAAATTCCGGTTCCGAATTCGTGCCGGTTTCCGGCATACGTGCGACGTGGCCGCCATTCGGATTTCTGCGAATTTCCCGGCGAATTCCGGGAACGGGGTCGACGCTAGCTCGACCTCGAACAGCCTCACAACCCCGAAAACAGCTCAATTTTCCGGAATTTTTCCGGACAACCGCGAGTCCGACTAGGCAATTCCCGGGCGCAGCGCCCACACGCACCTGCCAGCCCGCACGCAACTCGAACAAAAGAATCAAGGAAGAATAAAGGACAATGAGGAATAGAACGAGAAAGGAGATGCATGGAAAAGGTAGCAGGCAGATTACAACACACGGGAACACACAGGGAGCCGACCGTAAGACACCGCCCGAGCATGTCTATACAGCTTTGTGTATAGACAATCCACACTGATATCCGCGCGGATAAACCACCCATTACCTGCGGATATGCGGCCACGGGGAGGGTTGTCTTGATTCCCCCACGGATCAGTTCACCGAACCTGACCAGCGAATACTCCACGGATCGAGAACCATCGAGCCACCCAGGCGGTCAACAATTCGAGAATTGAATAGAAGAAGATCGTCAGCCGTAAATGCGCTGACGATTCCCCCAATTTGAATGCCATTATTTTTGCAGTTGTCGGCGGGATATTCGACAGCACAACCCGCACCTGTAGGATAAACGATAGTTGACAATCAGGGAAATCCCCGATGGTTTGTTATTGTTTCTCAGTGTGGCGTAGTCGGTCGAGTAGTTCTCGTGTCTCGCGGCTCGGGGTTTGGCCGATTTCGGCGAGTTTTCTGGCCAGGAGGGTGTAGGTGCGGGTGAGTGCGGCGTTTTCGCCGAGGCGGGCGTGTAGGCGCAGGATGTCTCGCCAGACCGGTTCGTTGTAGGGGTCGTTCTCGACGGTTGTTTCGAGCATTCCCAGGGTGGCGCGGGGGTCGTTGTCGGTGTTGCGGGTGGCCAGCCAGCTCAAGGCGTTGAGCGAGGTGCGCCGCGCCGATTCGCGCAGGGCTTCGACCCAGGTGTCGGTGAGGTCGCTGGCCAGCTCGCTGGTGGCTAAGGCCGCGATCTGTCGGGCAGCGGCGGCCTGGTCGATGTCGCTGCGTGCGCGGCGGCGCGCGGTCACCGCTGTGTTGAAGTCCCAGTAGTCGACGCCGACCAGCTGGGGTGAGAGCTGGAATTGGAGGCGGTCGTCGGCGAGGATGTCGGTGATCTGCCCGCCGGTGGCGGTGGTGATCGCGGCGCGCAGGCGGCTCAGGGTGTTGGCGAGTGCGCTGCCGCCCTTGTCGCGGGGGCGTGTGCCCCACAGCAGCTCGATCAACTGGTGGCGCGAGAGCCCGTCTGGGTGCAGGGCGAGGACGGCGACGAGTTCGCGGATGCGGGGCTGCAATTGCACAGTGATCTCGACGCTGGCCCCGGTGTCGGGATCACGCCAGAAGAGCCGTGTCGGCCCGAAAACCCGCACCGTCAACGCTGGCTCATTCCCTACGGGTTCCGAAACTGGTGTGATGTCAGCGCTTTCGGCCTCGGCCTCCGAGTCGATGCTGGACTCGGGTGCCGCGGCGAGGTCGTCCTCGCGCGGGTGGCCGGCATCCTCGGCCTCGACCGCGAGTCCCGGGGCAGTCGCCGGTAGCGGCGGGAGAAGCTCGGTGGTCACAGGCTCAGCCTCGCGGTGACGCGAGGCGTGCATCGGCGCAGCGTCGATGCTATAGATCCTCGGCCCGTCCTCGCCGCGGTGTCTCGGGCGGGACTGTCCGACAGCTCGGGTGGTGTGCGGGAGGACGAGGAGGTCGCGGCGGCCGTCGTCGCCGAGCTGGATGTCGACGGCGGTGGTGATCGAACGGGCTGGAGTGATCAGATGCCGTCGTGCCCGGCGACCGGTCAGCACCGCTCGGGCACTGGTGCGTGAGGCGGGCAGGGTGCCCACGACCGGGAACCCGATCGCGGCGAGGTAGGCGTTGCTGCCGCCGATGACCACGATCCCGCGCAGGCGGCGTCGACGGGTGAGGTCGAGGATGCGCTGGGCGGCATCCTGCGGGTCGAGGTGGTCGGCGCGCACGACGAACAGGCTGCCGTCGGCGGCAGCGATGACCGGATGCGGCGGCGAGTCCGGTTCCGGGACACCGCAATCGGCGAACACCGTGGCCCCGAACCCACGCCAGCTCGCGTGCGGCCCCGTGAGCAGTTCAACGGCCGGGACCGGGCGAGCAGGGTCGTGGCTTGGCGGCGCGGCCAGCAACGCCTCCCCACCGGGCAAATACTGCACATGCTGGGCGAGCGAGTTCGCGCTGACGCGCTGACCGGTGACGCTGCGCCGGGCCAGGCTCGCCAACCCGAGATGCGGGTCCAGATCGACCATGTCGGCGAGTTGGCCGCCTGCGGGGTCGGCTTCCACGATGACGGCGGGCTCGGGGCCGGGCCAGGCGTGTGCCAGCGCAACGGCGGTCGTGGTGGTTCCGGCGCGCGGGCTCAGTCCGGCCACAGCGATCAGATACGGCGCCTGCGAGCCCGGCCTCATCATCGGTATCCGCCTCCTATCCTTGCTTCTGGAAGTTGGAGATCACCAGCGCGCCACCGGGCTCGGCGGGGCGGGTGTTGATCAGCTGGAGGTAGTCGGTCCGTGTCCGGTCCGGGTGCAGTTCCACGATGTGCACCGTGGCAGTTGTCGGGGCGATCGGGGTGATCGCGACACAGTGCCGGGTGCCGGGCGGGATGGTGGCGATGCCCGCGGCGAGTCCCTCGACGGCGATCCCGGTCTCGGGGGCGAGCAACAGCATCGCTTTCGCGGCGTCGCGGTCGATGTAGTAGGCGGCCTCGAAGGAGGCGATCAACCCTTCCAGGGTGGCGCGATCACCGGCGCGGTCGGTGACCACGGTGCCCGTGAGCCCGGTGCACGGGCCCTGCGCAGTGGTGGTCGAGCTGGGAGGGGCTGCGGTCGTGACCGTTGCCTGCTGGCCGGTGTCGGCGCTGTTGTCGGCGGAGACCACCAGCACAGCGGCCAGGACGGCGATCAGGGCCGCCAGGGCGGCCCAGGCCCCGCCTGGCAACCGGTGCCCGATGCCGCCCCACCCGACGGAAAACCCGCCGCCTTCGGCAGCGGTGGGGGAATGTCGAAGGGGGTAGGCCCAGCATTCCCCCGAGGACGGCTCACGCTCGTCGACAGACGGATCGGAGCCGGTGCCCGTCACCAGGCGCAGGCCGGGGAGCGCGGGCAGGTCGACCCAGGTCTCGTCGTCGCTGTCGTCGTCATCTGGATTGCGCGGGTACCTCGCCATTCATCTCGCCTCGCCTCACATCGGGGGTTCTCCGGGGCCCGCCCGCACCCTGGGGTGGGGGAAGTGGGGGTGCCAGGGTGCGGGCGGGTTCCCCCGGAGGGGTTCAGGGGCGGCTCACGCGCCTCGCCTGGCCTCGGCCTCGCCCTGCGCGGAGATCGGCTGGGGCACAGGGCCGGTGGCTATGTCCTCGGTGAGCCGGGCCAGGACATCGGAGATCGCCCAGTGCGCGGTGGAACGGTGGTCGCCGTCGTACTCGCGCCAGTCCACGTTCGTGCCGCGTTGCCGGTAGGCGATCATGGCGCGCCGCCCTGCGCGCACCGGCACGACCAGATCCAGCTCGCCGTGGTAAAGGTGCAGCGGCACAGCCGTTTTAACATGGGCCAAAGATTCCAGGGCGAGGACGCGTCGCCACCAGTGGTCGTTCCACGGATCGGGTTCGCGGCACCAGTGAGCCAGCGGCTCGGGGAACCGTTGCAAGAGTTCGACGACGGTGAGGTGGCGGGCCTCGGCGGCAGCGACAAGACCCGCTTCGTTGAGGACATGCCGCAGCGGGAGCTGGTTGTAGGCGTGGGACAACCCGATCAGCCCGGCGAACGCCAGCCCCGCGAGGCCGGTGCGGGTGTTGCGGCCGACCAACGGGGCCAGGACCGCCAGGTCGGAGAAGACCGCCCCAGCGGCGACACCACGCAGGTCGACCTCAGGTGCGTACCAGGGCTGCAGCTCCGCCGCGACCGCCGCGATCCGGCCGCCGTCGGCGTATCCCCACGCCAGCACCGGGGCGACCGGTAGGTCCAGGTCCGAGGCGCGGTAGACCGCACGAGCCAGATCGAGCACGGGTTTGGCACCGGCCGCGCGGGCCGCGAGGAAGGTGTGCGGGCCCGTCCCCGCACCGAGGCCCTGCCCGTCGGGGACGGCGACGACCCAGCCTCGCGCGAGGGCGGCGTCGATGCCGGCGAGGTTGTACTCGGTGCCGGTCGCGAGCAGTTGCGAGGGCGCGCAATGGCCGCCGAGTCCGCGAAACGGTGGGCAGTAGATCAGGATCGCGCCGGTTCCCGGTGTCGGCTTGGACTCTGGGATCAGGATGATCGCCGAGGCCGCGATCGGCTGGGAGCGGGAATCGCTCGAGACGTAGACGAGTTGCCAGGCTCCGGCCGCGCCCGCCAGCTGCGGGACGAAAACCGGTCGCAGGCGGACGATGTCGCCTGGACGGATGCCTTCGGGGAGGACGGGGGTGGTGTAGAAGTCGCTGATGGTCATCGGTTGGCTCCGGCGAGGTCGTGGGCAGCGGCGGTCAGCCACGCGGCCCCGTTAGCGATGAGCCCGTTCGCGGCATAGCCGGTGTGGCGGGCGGGAATATCGGAGTAGCGCAACCACACCGCAGGATCGACCAGGTCGGCGTTGTCGGCTACGAGCTGGCCCCATGCGGCCGAGAGTCCGGCCGCGAGCGGTGGGAGCGTGGTCAACGGGTTGGCGGCGACGGTAGCGGTCATTTCGGCCCAGCGCGCGGTCGCGGCGGCGCTCTCATCCGGGCCGGGTGCCGGGGTGCGGGAGTCGGCGGCTTCGGTGAGTCGCTGGGCCAGACTCGCCGCGGGCGCATAGGTCACGGTGTCGGACCCGGTCTGGAAGTCGTGGAGCACCACGGTGGTCCAGGCGTCACCGAGCGCGCCCGAGAGCAGATTCTGGATAGAGCCGATCGCGGCGATGGGATCGCGCAGGTCGGCCTGGGCGGCGATCTGCGCGGCGAACCGCAGCAGCGCGGCGCGATCGGGGGCCGAGCAGCTGAGATCGCCCTCGACGCAGATGTCGCCGACCCGGCCGGTCAGCGCACCGTAGTCGGCCCCGGAGGTGGTGGCGATCCCGCCGCCGGAGGCGACGGCGCTGGTCAGGTTCAAACGAGACACCGCTGCCCCGCTGGTGCCGGGGGCCGGGTCCGGGCTCGTCTGCCCGGGTCGGCCCGCGATCACCGGCGAGCCCGGAGCACGGTCGGGGTCGGAGTACAGGATCACCGCGGCGACTCGCTCTGGCGCCACGGGGCCTTCCCCGGCCCCGACCATCTGCGCGAACCCCGAAGCAACCTGCGCGCCTTGGGAATAGCCGACGACCGCCTGCGAGGTCCCCGGGCAGATCCCCGCGACACGCTCGGACTCGGCAAGCAGAGCGTTCAGGCCGGTGCTCGCCGAGGCCGCATACGGGGCGGTGCCGCCCCCGGTGCCGGGTGCTCCCCCGAAGCTGGCCGGGTAGGCGACATAGGACTTGGCCACCAGCGTCGGGTCACCGGCGGCGACAGGGCCCATGAGGTGACCGAGCATGCCGGAATCGGCGGTCTCGGATGCGCCTGGTGAGGACTCGGAGGTGCCTTGGACTCCGAGGATCCACAGGGCCGGGCAGCCTTGGCCGGCGACCTCGGGTTGCGCGCTCGCCGGGCCCGGGCTCGTGGCGGCGAGGGCAGCAGTGAAGGTCGCGGCGGCGACGGTCGTGGTGGTGAGCAGGCGAAGGCCGGTCATGGCTGGCCGACCCCCACACCTGCGCCGAAGCCCGCACCGACCGTGCCACCGACAAGTGCGCCCACGGCGGCGGCAGGCGCGCCCGCGACCACCGCGCCCGCAGCAGCCCCGGCCGCCGCGCCCAACGCGGTACCGGCCACGCCGGAGGTGATCGTGCCGATCACCGGCACCGCGATCACCGTGCCGAGGGCGGCTCCGGCGATACCGCCGATGGTGCCTCCGGCGAGCCCGCCCACGACCGCGCCGACAGCGGCGGCCGGGGCACCGGCGAGCGCGCCGCCGATCGCTCCCCCAGCACCGGCACCCGCGATGGTGGCACCGGCAACCCGGTCCGAACGGCCCGCAGGAAGGCCAACACTGTCGAGGAAGGTAGCGGCCTGAGCTTCCAGGCCCGCGCTGACGTTGTTGATGGTGTCGCCGACCTCCGGGGGCAACCAATCCGGTTCTGCAAACTGGGCTCGACCGATGCGGATCGTGTCCAGCGGCGGTTCGATCGGGGCGACCGGCTCCACCGGCTCCGGCGAATGCAGCTCCACCAGGTACACCGGCGGCGCGGGCGCGGGGTCGGGCTCCGGACGCGGCGTGGGACCGTTGCGGATCTCGGGCGGTTGTTCCTGGTAGACCGGCGGTTCGGGCACGGCGGGAGCGGGAGGTGGTGCGGGAGCGTCGGTTCCGGGCTGGACCGGAGCGGTCACCCCGGGCTGGTCCGCGATCGGTGCGAGCTCGGTCATCGCGGCAGCGTCCGTGGCGGTCAACATCATCAGCACCGGCACCACACCAGCAGCGACCAGGCGGCCACCCCACAGCATGCGACCGCCATAGGTCAGACGGGAACCGTGACCCTGCACGCAGCCGGGGACGGGTCGAGCCTGCGAGGCAGCCGAGAAGTTGCGTCCTGGTTCGGGCATGGCAAATCACCCCTTCGGGGTCAGGAATAGAACGAGGAAGAAAGGCGAATGATGCAATGCATCATGCACTGCACGATGCAGTACATTTCTCCG
Source organism: Nocardia thailandica NBRC 100428 (assembly GCF_000308795.1). Taxonomy (GTDB): domain Bacteria; phylum Actinomycetota; class Actinomycetes; order Mycobacteriales; family Mycobacteriaceae; genus Nocardia; species Nocardia thailandica. The sequence continues at coordinate 16,181 of NZ_BAGK01000295.1, forward strand.
GCGCTCCCGGCTGCACACCGCAGCCGGGAGCCCGGTGAAGCTCTAAAAAATTAGAGCTGGAAGGTCTGCCTCAGAGGTAGGGCAGCGCCAGCGCCGCGACCTGCGACGCGATGGCCAGCACGTTCGACAGCAGCGACGCGCCGATGTTGAGGAACGAGACGATCGAGTACGGATCCACGAGGTTTTCCCTTTCGGAAGAGGTGCAGTACTCCACCATCACAACCGCGAAACCTGCTGTCGCGCCACCCTTTCGGCTGGTAAGGATTTCGGTACCTTTTCTCTTACCACCCCGGAAACGCGCGACAACCTGCCCTGATCAGGCAAAGTGGTAAAGAAATCGTCAGTCAGAAAGTTTTCCGGCGAATGTCCCGGACAGGAAGAGGGTCGTCGAAAATACCCCGAGCGCCTCGGACGAGGTCCGTAGCTAATTGTCGGCCAGGTCACAGTGAATGCCCGGTGGCCGGACCGTTCCCCTTCTGGTAGGAATTAATCAACTCGGGGGAGTGAACTCTTCAACCTATCGCGTGGTGGAGGGGTGTCGGAAGACTCAAATAGGAGGGGCTTGACACATGGACCGGAGGACCCACTGGACCCGGCGACCGCAGCGAGGCCGGAACCGCTGCGTCGAGACCGAGTTGCCAGCGCTGGGCCGGTGGGTGAGGCAGATCCGTGAGCACCAGGGCCTGTCCCGGCCCGAGGCCGCCAGCCGACTCGCCATCAGCTATGACCTGCTCAAGAAGATCGAGCACGGAAGCACGCCCTGCTCACCGCCCGTCCTCGAGCAGATGATCACCACCTACGGCCTCGATGAGTCCCAGGCCCGCCACACCCGCGAACTCGCTGAACCATCGGCATCGCTGATCCCGGTCGAGGAGCTACGCACCCGCCCCGCCGCCGCCGAGCACCACGCGACGCTGCGCCGCCTCGATGAACGCGGCTGGGTCGGAGCCTATCTCGACCCCCTGTGGACGGTGATCTACGCCAACCAACGCTTCCGCGCCGAGCTGCCCGACGTCGACGCCTACGACGACAACCTGGCCCTGTGGTTCTTCCACCCCGGCAGCACCACACCCACCGCCGAACCCCGCGTGGTGCACTGGGACGCCGCCGCCACCCACATAGTCGCGTCCCTGCGCGCCAAGTTCGGCCTCTATCGCCACAGCGCCCGCGCACGCGAGCTACACGAGACACTCAGCGCGGCAACGCCTTTCCGGGATCGTTGGACCGGCAGCACCGAGGTCGCCTACGGCTACAAAACCGTCCAGCCCATGAAGGTCCGCGACCTCGCCACCGGCGAAGAGTGTCCGATCCGCATCCACCTCGGCGTCGGCGCACAGGAACCACCCGACATCAGGTTCTGCTTCGTCTACCCCGACCCTGACCAGCGGGCCAGCACCTGACCTTGCCCACCCCACGACACCTCCCCGGATTCCCCGGGGAGGTTCAACCAACCGAGGAGCACCCATGACCGGCATCCCTCAGCGCACCCGTAATCACGCAGCCAATCCGGACAGCCCCAACACCGCACCTTCTGCTGCGGTCGGCATCGACATCGTCCTCATCCCGCCGCAGAAGCGAGACCACTGACATGACCGACGTGCTCTCCGGGATGCCCGACTTCCACGACACCCTGGAATTCCTGCGCCACAAGCGCCAGCTATCCCGCGAATCCACCGCCACCCAAGCAGGATTCAGCATCTCCCGTCTCAACGAGATCATCCAGCACCGCACCCCGCCCGGCCCCAAGCTCAAGAAGGGCCTGTACGCGTTCTTCGACCTCACCCCCACCCAGCAACGCCACCTCGACGACCTGCTGCGCCCCTCCGCCACACTGCCCACGATCACCGGCCTGCGCCAATACCTCGCTGATCAGAACGTCCAGACCCACCTCGACCACCTCGACCGATGCGAGGTCATGGGCGCCTACCTCGACCCTCTCCAGAACGTCCTGCACGCCAACCAGGCCTTCTACCGGATGACCCCCGGCCTCGCCGACGCCGACCACAACATCGTGGCTTGGATGTGCTGCCAAACCGCTCGCGACCTGATCGAGGACTGGCACGAACACCTGCTCTACAACATCCGCAACCTACGCACCAGCCTCGGCCGCTACCGCGACGCACCCCGAGCACGAGCCCTGTTCCAAACACT
>NZ_BAGK01000294.1 GCF_000308795.1 Nocardia thailandica NBRC 100428
TCATCCCCTCGGGCAGGTGCCGGGTGACGTCGCGGCGGGCGAACAGCCACAGCAGGGCGAAGGTGGTGCGCCGCTCGGCCAGGTCGAGCAGGTCGAGATAGCGCGCGTCGAGCCGTTCGGTGAGCATCGGCCCGAGCTCGGGGTAGGCGCGACGCAACCCGGCGACGAAGGCCGCCGGGAACCCGGCGAACCAGCCGCCGTTGAGCCGGGTGAAGGCCGCGGCGGGGTCGCCGATCGGGGAACCGGCCACCGCGCCGACGACGTTCAGTTCCGGCGCGTGATCCGCGGCGAGTTCGGCGGCCCAGGCCGTCGCCAGTCCCCCGCCCGAATACCCCCACAGCGCGACGGGCGCGTCCGCGCCGAGCCCGAGCGGCTGGTACGACAGCGCGGCACGCACCCCGTCCAGGGCGCGGTACCCCGGTTCGCGGGCCGCGCCGAACCGGCCGCCGAGCCCCTCGTGATCCGGGATCGACACCGCCCACCCCTGCTGCAGGGCCGTCGCCACGATGGGCAGTTCCAGCGGCGCGATCGACCCGGCGGTCCTCGCGCCGCGCCGCAGCGCGTAGGACGGAAAGCACTGCGGCGTCACGGCATCGATGGCGCACTGGAAGGAGACCAGCGGCCTGCTGTCGCGGGGGTCGGCGCCCCAGGGCAGCAGCACGGTCGTCACCGCGACCTCGGGCGCCCCGTCGAGGTCGGCCGTGCGGTAGAGCAGCTGCCAGGCCGAGATCCGTTGCGGCAGGACGCCGAACAGGGCGATCTGCACGGGCCGGGCCCGGACGACCGTCCCGGGCGCGAGCAGCTCGAACCCGGGATCGGCGCGGTAGAAGGGGTCGACGTCGGGCAGCAGCGGAGCGCGCGACGGCGCCGGGCCGGTGCCCAGGGTCGACGTCGGGTCACAGCTTTCCGCTGCCACCGACGAGCCAGGGGTTGAAAGTGCAGTCCAAGCCACGGCCGGCCTCCGGGTCGAGTGCCCGCAGCGCGATCGAGGCCGCGCGCGGGGAGTACATCAGGGTCATGTGATCGGACAGGTCCTGGTCGCAGCCGTCCTGCAGGGTGATGTTGGTGACCTTCGCGCCCTCGCCCGCGGTGAGGAAGGTCCAGTCGTAGGGGTTCATCACCTCGTCCCAGCGGGAACCGACGGCGGTGTAGTCGGTGCCCGGCACGGTGTCGCCACCGGCGTTGAGCGTGGTGTAGAAGGACGAGCCGGCGGCCTGCTCGATGTTGGCGACACCCACGATCGGCCGGGTGAAGCCGAGGATGTCGATGCCGAGGTTGTTGATGATCCGGCCGAGGGTGGCGATGCCCATGAGCGAGGTGCCGTGGTGGGTGGCGCCGAAGGTGATCAGCTTGCCGACCTTGCCCTGCAGCCCTTCGAATTTCAGCGCGTAGTTGGCCAGCGTGCCGCCCTGGGAATGGCCGATGATGTCGACCTGGTCGCTGCCGGTGGCGGCGCGCACCCGCTCGACGAACGCGGCGACCTGCTTCGCCGACTCGACCATCGGCCCGACCCCGTTGCGCCCCGGCAGGATCGCGCCGAGACCGCCGCCCTCGAGCAGGCCGGACTTGCCGTAGTTGAACGCGAACGCGCAGTACCCCTCCGCGGCCAGCTTCGGCGAGAGGAAGGAGAAGGTGTCGTAGGCGTTGAGCCAGGTGCCGTGCAGCAGCACGACCGGCCGCGGATGCTGGGCGCTCGGCGTGCAGTCCCAGCGGTTGGCGCCGGGCGGCGCGGCGTCGGGGTGGGTGAGGCTGTAGGCGAAGGCCGCCAGCGGGGCGGTCATCGCCGGTCCCTCGCCGACGGCGTCGGAGGAGCGGCTGGCCGCGGAGCCGGACGAGCTGCCCGAGGCGCTGCCGGTGTCGGCGATCGCGGTGGGCTTGCGGCCGTCGGGGGTGGTGTGCGCCTGGCTGTCGAGGAACGCGGCCATCGATTCGACCGTCGGTTCGAGCTGGACTTCGGCGGCCGAGGGGCCCGCGCCGAGCCCCGTCGCGGTGGCAAGGACAGCGGCGAGGCCGAGCCCGCACAGCGCGCGGCGCAGAGGATGCTTCGTTGCAATCATTGAGGTCACTTCCGTCTCCCGGCGCACCAGGATCGATGCGCCGTGCGTCACTCGACCGGTCCGGTCGGAAGGCGCTCAGCAAATCTATGACCCGCGCCACAGGGGTGTCACTGCACTCCGCGCCGAGAAAACGTCGCGGTGGTTGTCCCCGGAACCAAGATTTGTCCCTATCCCGCTGTGCGCTACCACGTCGCCCTGTCGTCGGACACAATCGCAGCATGCTCGCCGAACAACCGCTCTCCACCTCGTCCGGTCCGGCCCTGTCCACCCGCCTGCTGACCCGCTGGCCCCAGATCGCCGAACGCATGCTCGCCGACGGGCTCGGCAGCACCGCGCCCGCCGATCTGCCCGAGGGGCATTTCACCGCCGAGGTGCTGCCGACCATCTACGCGTGCGGCCGCGCCGTGCTCGAGGCGATCGGCGCCGAGCGCGAGTTCACCCGCACCGAGGTCGCGGCCTTCGTGGCGCCGGTGGCCGAGCGGCACGCCGAGGACCGGCTGCCGCTGACGATGCTGATCACCGCCATCCACGGGTCGGCGCAGTCGGTGCTGGCCGAGGCCGCCGCGCTGGCCGAGCCCGAGGAGACCGCGGAGCTGGTCAAGGTCGGCAGCCGCCTGCTCGACCTGCTGATGTACATCAACCTGACGGTGGTGGAGACCTACTCCGAGGTCGAGCAGTCGATCTATCACGCCGAGCGGGAGGCCCGCCGGGAGCTGTGCTCGGCGCTGGTGCGCGGCCTGCCCGCCGAGGAGCTCGCCGCGCGCGCCGACACGGTGCTGGCCGACCGCTACACGGTGCTGGCGATCCACCTGCGCGAGCAGACCCGGCACGGCAACGCCGTCAACCTGGTGGCCCGCCGCCGGGTGCGGGTGCTGCAACGGGCGCTCGACGAGCTCACCGGCACGACGACACCCGCGGCGTTCGACGGCGCGGACGGGGTGGCCCTGCTCGGCAACAGCGGCGAGGCCGTGTCGCCGAGCCGCTACGACGAGCTGGCCGAGTTCCTGACCAAGCAGTTCGGCGCGGAGGTCTTTCTCGCCGAATTCGCCGAGGTCGCGCGGGATTCCATTCCCGAGGTGGCGCGCGATGCCGCGGAACTGGCGACCCTGGCGCGGCTGCGCGGGCGTCCGGCCGGCTGTTACCGCCTCGACGATCTGCTGCTGGAATATCAGCTGACCCGGCCGGGCCCGGCCCGGGAACGCCTGGCGCAGCGCATCATCCCGCTACTGGCCAGCCCTCATCTGATCGAGGCGCTGGAGGCGCATCTGCAGCACGGCGCCGACCGCAAGACCGCGTCCAAACGAATTCACGTGCATCCCAACACGTTCACTTACCGGTTGCGGCGCATCGCCGAACTCACCGGACTCGATCCGTCGGATCCCAAGGATTCCCGCATGCTGGCGGCGGCGCTGACCGTGCACCGCCTGGATCCCGGTCCGCAATCGGCCGTGAGCTGATCCGGCCTCGGACACGAAAAAGCCCGTCGATTCCCGAGAGAATCGACGGGCCATTCGTTTTCCCGACAAGGAAAGAATTACAGGTACGCACCGCAGACGGGCCACGCACCGGCGCCCTGGCCGGCCAGGACGTTCTCGGCCACGCGGATCTGCTCCTCGCGGCTGGCGTAGGCGGCGTTGCCGCTGCCGCCGTAGGCCTCCCAGGTGCTCTGCGAGAACTGCAGGCCGCCGTAGTAGCCGTTACCGGTGTTGATGCCCCAGTTGCCGCCGCTCTCGCACTGCGCGACCGCATCCCAGTTGTTGGCGGAGGCGGTGGCGGTGGTCAGACCGGCCGGAACGGCGATCAGGGCGCCTGCGACAGCAGCGAAACCGAGGGCACGGGTGGTGAACTTGCGGTTGAAAGACATAGAGTATTCCTGCCTGCGCCCACCGACTCGGCGATCGAACAGCCGCGTCCCTGCCCCCAGTTCTGTCGGGGATCCTCGAACCGCGGGGCAGGCTTTCCTCGGGTGTTCAGCGATTCGATTCGGCTCGCTCGTCGTTCGAGCCGTGACCGAATGTAGCCCGAATGTCACGACAGATCACGTACCGATAACGGGCGAATTTGTCGCAGGTTATGTCCAAAGCGGCCGTCATCCGCACCGGTCATCGGCGAATTATCGGCAATTACACGCCTGTCGTTATAGGAAAGAAATGTGACCGGGCTCACGGGGAATTCGTGGGCCCGGTCACGTTTGTGTTCCGGCAATTCGGGCATCCGCGCCCGCGGGCGTTACCGGTATTCGGGGTTCTCGAACCCGAACCGGCACCCCGCGTCCCACTCCGATCGCTGGTTCCCGTGGGCCGGGACGCCCCCGGCGTCCTCGAGCAGCCGCGCCAGGTGCAGCAGATTCCAGGTCATGAAGGTGGTGTTGCGGTTGGTGAAGTCGTTCTCCGGGCCGCCGGAGCCCGGGTCCAGGTAGGACGGGCCGGGGCCCGCCTCGCCGATCCAGCCCGCGTCGGCCTGCGGCGGAATCGTGTACCCGAGGTGCTGGAGGCTGTAGAGGATGTTCATCGCGCAGTGCTTGACGCCGTCCTCGTTGCCGGTGATCAGCGCGCCGCCGACCTTCCCGTAATAGGCGTACTGACCGGCCTCGTTGAGGATGTGGGAGTTGCCGTAGAGGCGCTCGATGACCTGCTTGGTGACCGAACTGTTGTCGCCGAGCCAGATGGGCCCGGCCACGACCAGGATGTCGGCGGCCATCACCTGCTCCTGGATGGCGGGCCAGGCGTCGGTGGCCCAGCCGTGCTCGGTCATGTCCGGCCACACGCCGGTGGCGATGTCGTGGTCGACGGGCCTGATGTGGGTGACCCGCACCCCGTTCCCGGCCATGATGCGGGCGCTGACATCGATCAGGCCGCGGGTGTTGCTCGGTTCGGGGGAGCGCTTGAGGGTGCAGTTGAGGAACAGGGCGGACAGATCGTCGTAGGTGGTCATGGGCGGTGGCCTTCCGGTCGGGGGCGCGCGGTCGCGTCGAACGTGATTCGGTGCCGCGAGCGGGCCCGGCGTTACCGCGTGGCCGGATCTCGCCGCCGCGGTGTAACGGACGCGCCGGGTAGGGCACTGAGCCGGGCCCGGTATCCGGCCGGGACCCTCGCCCTCCAGGAGATCGTGTGCCCCGCTCCGTGTCCCCCGGCGCGACCGTTCTGGTCGCCGCCGCCGATCCCCTCCTCCGTGACGCGGTGCGCAGGCATCTCGCCCGCGCGGGTCACCGCGTCCTCGTCGCCGCGGACGGCGCGGCGGTGCTCGACCTGACGGCCGCGCCCGACGCGGCGGACCCCGTCGACCTGGCCGTCCTCGCCGCCGAACTGCCCGACGTGGACGGCGTCACGGCGTGCCGGATCCTGCGCGCCCGCGACCGGGCCCAGGTCCCGCTCGTGCTGCTCACCGGCGGCGCGGACGAGGATCGGATCGCCGCCCTCGACGCCGGGGCCGACGACGCGCTCAGCGTGCCGTTCGACCCCCGGGAACTGACGCTGCGGGTCGCCGCCGTCCTGCGGCGCGCGCGCTGGTGGCCCCGCCCCGACGACGAGGTGCTGGCCGACGGCCCGCTGCGGGTCCACCCGCGCTCCCAGCGCGTCGACATCGACGGCGCCGAGGTCGACCTGACGCCACGGGAGTTCGCGCTGCTGGCGTTCCTGCTGCGCCACCGCGGCCGGGTCTTCGGCCGCGAGGAACTGCTCGAGCGGGTGTGGGGCTGGCAGGTCGGCGACCTGTCCACGGTGACCGTGCACGTCAAGCGGTTGCGCGCCAAGCTCGGCCCCCACCACCGCATCGACACCCTGTGGGGTCGCGGGTACGCCTGGGATCGCGCGGCCGAGGCGGCCGCGGGCTGAGGCCGGCGGCGCTCAGTCGGCGGCGAAGTACTCCTCCAGCGCCGCCCGCACGGTGGAGCGGGCCCGGTGCAGCAGGACCCGCTGGTTGCCCGCCGACACCTCGAGCATCGCGCACACCTCGTCGGCGGAGTAGCCCTCGATGTCGCGCAGGGTCAGCACGGCGCGCTGACGGGCGGGCAGCGCGGCGACCGCCGCGGCGAGGACCCGGCCGGTCTCGGCCTGCTCGGCGGCGGACCCGGGCTCGGGCCAGGGCTGGGGTTTGCCGCCCGCCACCCAGTGGCCCGGGTAGGGATCGCCGGGCGGCCGGAACCGGGCCGGGTCCACCGACGGCCCCTCGTCCTCGGCGATCAGCACCGCGAACGGCACGATCCGGTGCTCCTTGACCCCGCGCTTCTTGGCCAGGTTGACCAGGATCCGGTACACCCAGGTCTTGAGCGAGGACCGCCCCTCGAACCGGTCGATGCCCTGCAGTACCGCCAGCCACGCCTCCTGCACGACCTCCTCGGCGGAGGCGTGCGTGGACACGAACGACCGCGCCAGCCGCAGCATCGAGCCCGACCACGCGTCGACCACGAGCGCGAAGCTCGATTCGACACCGTTGCGCAGGTCGGCGACCAGGATGTCGTCCGCGGGGAGCGCACTGTCGGGCCGCACTGGTTCTCCTCGCCGTGTCCGGGCTGACCGGTCAGCAGATTACCCGGACCGGTGTAACGCCCGCGGCCCGGACGGAACCGAGTCGTCATGAAGCCTCGCACTTTCCGGTCCCGGCGGCGCCCGGTGCTGCTGACCGTCGCCGCCGTTCTCGTGGTCGCCCTGGCGTTCGGCCTGTACCTGTTCCAGCCGTGGCGGCTGTTCACCACCACCCGCGTCGACGAGCCGCCCGTGGCCACGGCCACCGCGCCCGCGCCGGGCGCGACGGCGGCGCCCGCGCTGCCCTCCGGCACGTTCGTCTCCCACGAGCACGAGACGAGCGGCGCGGTGACCATCCAGCGGGCAGCCACGGGCGGCTACGTCCTGCGGATCACCGACCTGCGCACCTCCGACGGCCCCGCGCTGCACGTCTACCTGTCCGATCAGCCGGTGCTCGCCGACGACTGGCACAACGCCGACGACGGGCGGTACCTCGATCTGGGACGGCTCAAAGGCAACGAGGGCAACCAGAACTACGAGATCCCGCTCGGCACCGACCCGTCCGAGTGGGCCTCGGTGAGCATCTGGTGCGCCCGCTTCCACGTGTCCTTCGGGGCCGCGGCGCTGCGCGCCTGAGGCTTTCGCCGGTGGGGTCGCCGTTCGCGGCGACCCCACCGTGGCGTCAGGGCGCCGAGTGCCAGTCGCGGAAGGCGGCGAGCAGGTTGTCGCGGGCGGCCGGAGCGAGATCGGCGGGCGCGAGGCCGCCGAGGTCACGGGTGGTGCGCCGGATCTGGTCGAGGTAGACGTCGCAGCCGTCGCAGGCGGCGATGTGGGCGAGGAAACGGTCCTCGGTCGCGTCGTCGAGCGCTCCGTCGAGGAAGGCGGTGACCAACTCGACGAATTCGTCACAGTCCATGTTCCGGGATTGCCTCTCCGCGGGCCGTGCCCGCGCTCGACGTCTTCGCGGTGCCCAGCATATCGGCCGCGGGTCACCGGTTGTCCCGTCCCGCGTCGGGCCCGGACGTTACGCGAGCAGGCGTTTCTCCTGGGCGACGGCGACGGCCGCCGCGCGGGTGTCGACGCCGAGCTTGTCGTAGATCCGGCCGAGATGGGTTTTCACGGTGGCCTCGCTGATGTGCAGGGCGCGGGCGATCTCGCGGTTGCCCTTGCCCTGGGCGAGCTGGGCGAGGATGTCGTGCTCGCGGGCGGTGAGCGTGGGCCCCGGGTTGCGCAGGCGGGCCATGACCCGGTCGGCGACCGGGGCCGACAGGGCGGTGCGGCCCGCCGCGGCGGCGTGGATGGCGGCGAAGAGTTCCTCCGGCGGGTCGGCCTTGAGCAGGTAGCCGGTGGCGCCGGACTCGATGGCGCGGGTGATGTCGGCGTCGGTGTCGTAGGTGGTGAGGACGAGCACCCGCGGCGCGGGCGCGGGTCCGGCGGTGATGCGGCGGGTCGCCTCGATGCCGTCCATGGCGCCGCCCAGTTGCAGGTCCATGAGCACGACGTCGGGTCGCAGATTCGCGGCGAGGGTGACCGCGGCGGGGCCGTCGGCGGCTTCGCCGAGCACCTCGATGTCGCCCGCGCTGGACAGCAGCGCGCGCAGTCCGGCCCGGACGACCGCGTGGTCGTCGCACAACAGCAGGCGCACAGGCGGATTCACGGAACCTCCAGGGGGAAGGCGACGGAGAGCACGGTGCCCTCGCCGGGTGCGGATTCCAGGGTGAGGGTGCCGCCGAGCTGGCGGACCCGGGCCCGCGCGGCGGGCAGGCCGTGCCCGTGGTCGGCGCTCGGCGGCCCGACCAGGGCGGGGTCGAAGCCGCGGCCGTCGTCGGCGACGTCGAGCAGGACCTGGTCGCCCAGGTAGGTGAGGGTGAGCGTGGCGTGCGCCGCGGCGGCGTGCTCGCGGACGTTGGCCAGGGCGCCCTGCGCGATCCGCAGCAGGGTGCCCTCGACCCGCTGCGGCAGCGGCGCCGGTGTCCCCTCGATGTGGCAACGCACCGCGAGACCGTCACCGCTGTCGCGCTCGGCCAGGGTGGCGAGGGCCGCGGCGAGGGAACCGCTCTCGGCGAGGTCGGCGGGGGCCAGGTCGTGCACGAAGCGGCGGGCCTCGGCCAGGTCGCGGTCGGCGATGTCCGCGGCGGTGCGCACATGCTCGCGGGCGGCGCCGGGGTCGCTGTCCCAGACCCGGTCGGCGGCCTGCAGCAGCATGCGCTGGCTCGACAGGCCCTGGGCGAGGGTGTCGTGGATCTCCATCGCCAGGCGTTGCCGCTCGGCGAGGGTGCCCTCGCGGCGTTCGGTCGCGGCCAGGTCGGCGCGCGTGCGGACCAGGTCGTCGATGAGCGCGGCCTGCCGTTCGGTCTGGCGCCGCAGACCGAGGAACAGCGCGGTGGTGACGGCGGCGACGGCGGGCGGGGCGAGCACCAGATTCGGGTCGGCCCATCCGGCCAGCCGCACCTGGGTGACCACCACCAGCGCGGTGAGCACGACGACCAGCGCGATCGCCACCCGCTCGGACAGGATCCGCAGCCCCGTGTACACCAGCGGCACCGCGCACCAGGCGAAGCTCGGCGCCAGCACGACCAGCACGACCCAGGCCCCGACCAGCAGCGCGAACCACTCGACGCGGTGCGACCCGCGCAGCTCGCTGACGGCGTAGAGCACCGCGAGCAGCACCGACAACCCGACGACCCACGGCGTGCGGGGGGTGTCGGCGTGGCGGAGGAGGAACCGCAGAAGCGAGGCGGCCAGCAGCACGTAGAACGCGCAGTGCACGACGACGCCGAGCAACCGGTCCTCGCCGGGCCGGACGCTGTGCTCGGTCACCGCATCGCTCCTCGTCGTCGGGGGCTTCCCGCCCATTCTTCCCGGTCGGTCCCGCCACCGTATCGACCGATCGGTTGACCCCCGCCTCCCCCGCTCCGCCCGCCGAAACCAGCCACGACGCCGATCCGGCGGACCCGCGGGCCGACGCACGATGAGTACATCAGGCCGCGGCGACCGCCGGCGGGCCGAGAATCCCTCGACAGGAGCACCCGATGTCCCAGCGCAACACCCGTCACCGTCTCGTCGTCGCCGGCGCGGCCGCCGCCGTGATCACCGCGGGCGTGGTCGGCGTGGTCACCGTGCAGGCCCAGAGCCCCGACCCCGCGACCCGGACCAACGTCGTGGTGAACGCCGCGGACGCGAACGTGATGCAGACCTCGCACCTGACCGTGGCGGCCGCGACCCGCGCCGCGCAGGCCGCCCTGGCCGCCGCGGCGGGCGAGAACCAGCACGTCTCCGTCGCGGTGGTCGATCGCGACGGCACCGTCATCGTCGCGTTGCGCGGCGACGGCGCGGGCCCGCAGTCCCCCGACTCCGCCGAGCGCAAGGCGTTCACCGCCGTGTCGTGGAACGCCCCGACCTCCGACCTCACCAAGCGCCTGGAATCCGCCCCGCACCTGGCCGACATCGAAGGGACGTTGTTCCTCGGCGGCGGCGCCCCGGTCACCGCCGGGGGCGCACCGATCGCAGGCATCGGCGTCGCGGGCGCCCCCAGCGGCGACCTCGACGAGAAGTTCGCCAAGGCAGGCGTCGAGGCGCTGGCCGAGTAGGCCAACGGATCCCGCGGGCCCGGCATCGCCGGGTCAGCGCTCCCGTTTCGCGCGCGCCCGGCGTTTGCCCTCGTGCATCGCCTGCACCCGCGCCACCGGGATCGTGTGTCCCTCCTCGACCAGGTCCGCCGGAAGCTGCTGCGGCTCGGGCATCTCGGACTGCCAGGGATCGCCGTCGCCGAGCAGATCCGGCACCGTGCGCACCGTGAAATCGGCGGGCGTCACGTCGTCCAGATCCGACCACCGCACCGGGAACGACACCGTGACCCCCGGCCGGATCCGCGGACTGTAGGCCGCCGCCACCGTGGCGCCGCCCGCCCGCGTCGCGTCGAGGAACACCTTGCCGTGCCGGTCCTCCCGGATGAACGCCGTCGTCCCCACCGACGGATCGATCCGCTCCGCGCGCGCCGCGACCGCCCGCGTCGCCGCGGCCGCGTCCTCCACATCGATGCCCGCCGCCACCGGAACGAACACGTGCACGCCCTTGGACCCACTCGTCTTCACCGCCCCCGCCAGCCCGTCCGCCGCCAGCGCCTCCCGGATCAGCCGGGCACCCGCCACCGCGTCCGCGAATCCCTGCCCCGGCGACGGATCGAGATCGAGCACCAGATGCGTGGGCGCCGGCGCCGACTCCGCCAGGAACAACGTCGCGTGATACTCGACCGCCCGCTGATTGCCGAACCAGATCAGCGTGCGCAGGTCGTCGCAGAGCGCGTAGGTGATCTCCCGCCGCGAACTCTCCGCCCACACCGTCGTCCTGGCCACCCACTCCGGGGTGTACTTGGGCAGATTCTTCTGCATGAAGGGTTCCTGCCCCGGCCGCACCCGGACCACCGACAGCGGCCGCCCGCGCACCACCCGCAGCAGCCGCTCCCCGGCGAACTCGAGGTAGTCGACCAGGTCCCGCTTGGTCGCCTCGGCACCGTCGAACAACGGCTGATCGAGATTGGACAGATCGACCCCGTGACGCTGCTCGCCTCCCGCCATCACACCACCCTCCCCCGCCGCCCGCGGCGCGTCAATGACCACTGACCGCCCGCGACCACCCGTTTTGGTCGAACGGCACCCGGTCGGCTATCGTATGTCCTGCGCGGTTCACGCAAGTGAGCAGCGGTTCTGGCCCCGTCGTCTAGCGGCCTAGGACGCCGCCCTCTCAAGGCGGTAGCGCGGGTTCAAATCCCGTCGGGGCTACAAGGAATCCCCCGGTCGTTCGCGGCCGGGGGATTTTTCGTCGTCTACAGGCCGGTGGACAGGACGACCACGACCTTGTCGGCGGTGACCTCCTGGACGCGGACCTGCGTGTTGCCCGAGGCCTCGGTCTGGCCCACCGGCACGACGAGGTCCTGGCCCGCCACCCGCAGGGTGACGTTGTCGCCGTCGACCGCACGGAGTTCGGCGTCGACGCCGAGCACGTTCGCCTTGGCCTCGACGCCGCGATCGAAGGTGATGGTGCAGCCCGAGGCGGTGCATTCGGTGCGGGTGCCCTGGCCCTCGATGGTGCAGGCGGCGGCGCCGAGCACGACGGCGGCGGCGAGAACGGGCGTGGCGATCAGCCGTCGGATGTTCATGCGGCCAGTGTAGGGAATTGTCCGATTTCGTCCGGGGTTTCGCAGGTCAGCGACGTTCGCCCCAGCCCGCGCGATAGTCGGCCCAGTCCCGGGGGGTGGCGGCGAAATCGACATAGAGCGCGACGCCGAAGCGGGGGCGCCCGGGCCCGGCCCGGTGCAGTCCGGCGCGCACGCCCTCGAGCGCGGTGGCGACCGTCTCGGTGTCGCCGTCGTGGCCCGCGTCGTCGGCCCGGAACGCGGGCGCGCCCATCAGCAGGTCGACGGCATCCGGGGTGACCGCGAGGGCGAGTTCGGTCTGCTGGGCGACATAGCCCCGATACAGCGGGCGCCACGGCATGGCCGTGTCGTAGGACATCACCGCCACCTGGTCCACCCGGCGCGCCACCTCGGCGAAATAGCGCTGCGCCCACCACTTCCCGTGATCGGCGAGCGCGATGCCGACGCCGTGCAGGCCGGGCAGCGGATCGATGACCGGCGCCGACGCCGACAGGACGGCCCCGCGCGCGGCGGTCATCGCGCGGGTTTCCGTCAGCAGCGCGAGGAAGCCGGGCGAGCCGGAGCGGATCGGTTCGAGGTCGTAGTGGACCCCGTCGAAGCCGAGGTCGAGTACCCGGCCCGCGGAGGCGAGCACGCGGTCACGCGCGGCCGGGTCCTCCACGTCGAGCCCGTCGAACTCGGGCGCGACCACGTCGCCGAGCCAGGACTGCACCCGCACCCCGGGCAGCCGCCCGTGCACGGCGTCGGTGAACCAGCGCGCCCGGGGAGACAACTCCGCGGGCAGGGTGCCGTCGTGCTCGAGGGGGCCGGTGTGCACGTAGAGGTCCCGGTACCCGTCCCGACTCCCCCGTCACGCCCCCAACCTAGTGGGTGCGGCGGAAACCCGATCTTGCTCCGGAACAGGACATACAGGAAGATCACAGGATCTCTACGAAGTCCGAGGCTCGTGTCGTTCGAATTACCCGCTCGTCCGGGATGCGTGCTACCCGGCAGGCGGCTGTCGAGAGAGGCAAGTAGCTGTGAGCAGTAGTCGTACAACGCGGTGGACCGCGCGGATCGCGGCGGGGGCGGCGGCGCTGGCCGTGGCCGCGCTGGCACCGGCGGGTGTGCAGGCCGAGCCGCTGTGGCCCGGCGGACCGGATATCCCGGGCGTGCCCGCGATCGTGCCCGCGCCCGCCCCGGAACCGGTGGTCGCGCCGTGCGGGGAGACCGCACGGGCGTGCCTGCGGTTGTCCACCAACGAGGGCTGGCTGATGGAGAACGGGAAGGTCGTCTACGGGCCGACCCCGATCTCCCACGGCAGGCCGGGATACGAATCCCACACCGGCGTGTTCAAGGTGTTCCTGAAGAAGCCGTTCCACTGGAGCACCATGCACAACGCCCCGATGGAGTACGCGGTGTTCTTCGACGGGGACATCGCCTTCCACATCGGCCCGATCGAGGAACAATCGCACGGCTGCATCCGGATGACCCCGGACGGCGCGCGCGCGTTCTTCGACCACCTCGAGGTCGGCGACGTGGTCGAAGTCGTTCGCTGACCGTTCCGGCCGCCGCCCCCGGTGTCCTTCCGGGGGCGGCGCCGCTCATTCGGCGCGCCAGAGATCCCAGACCGCCTTCGGCGCGGCCAGCCACTCCCGGATGTTGTTGCGCGCCACCGTCATCGGGCGGCAGTCGCACGGCGCTTCGACACCGTCGGCGTCGATGCCCGCGCCCCGGCACAGCGCCACCGCGCGCGGCAGATGCTGGGCCTGGGTGGTGATGATGGCCCGTTCGATCCCGAACTGCTGCCGGGCCCGCGCGCAGGTCTCCCAGGTGGACAGCCCCGCGCCGTCGGCGCGGATCACGGCCGGATCGACGCCGTGGTCGACCAGATAGCGCGTCATGGCGGCGATCTCGTCCCCCGAGGACCCGCCCGCGTCGCCCGAGACCAGGACCTCGCTCACCTTGCCCGCGGCGAGCAGTTCCCGCGCGGCGTCGAGCCTGCCCCGCAGGTAGGCCATGGGTGTGCCGTCCTCGGCGACCTTCGCGCCCGGCACGATCACCACCGGCGCGCCCGGCGCGAACACGGCCAGGTGCCGGTGGCCGGTGGAGTCGTACCAGAGCCAGGCATTCGCCGCCGCGACCACGACGACCGCGCCGGTCACGAGGCTGAGCCCGAACCCGAACACCCGCGCGATCCGGCCCTTTCGCGGTTTCGCTTCGAGCCGTTCGGCTAGCTCCCGGCGGCTCAGCCTGCGTCGCGACCTGCCCGTCACATCGACTCCTCTCGCGAACCGCCCACCCTGTCGTGCGACACCGTACCGGTGCGACCCCGCCGGCCCGCACCGCCGGGCGCGCGTCGGACGAGGTCGTCACCCGAGGCCCGCCGGTCGCGGCGGCGAGTCGCTAGCATCGACCTTCGTGCGAGCAGATTCCACCGGCCCGGCCCGGCTCCGACTGATCGCCGCTTTCTCGGGGGTGCTCGGGGTGCTGCTTGCGGTGGCGACCCCTTTTCTTCCGGTGCGGCAGCATGCGGTGAGCCTGGATTGGCCACAGCCCCAGTCCCTTCAGCTCACCGCGCCGCTGGTGCACTACGCCCCGCTGTCGCTGGACGTGACCGTCCCGTGCGCGACCCTGCGCGAGATCCCCGGCGGCACCGTGGTGTCGACGGTGCCGCCGCAGGCCCCGGGCGCCGCCGAGCAGGGACTGGTCGTCCGCGTGGACGACCGGGCGCAGCCCGGCCGCACGCTCGTCGTCTCGCTGCGCGGCGCGGCGGTCCTGACCGCGCCCCTGGCGGAGACCGCCGGCGCGCCGACGGGGGCGGTCCCGGGCCACGGCGGACCGCCACCGGGCACACCGCAACCGCCCTCGGGGGCGGCCCGACCCGCGGGCCCGGCCGAACCGCCGGCGGACGGGTCCGCGGCCGCGCCGGCTGATCCCGGTGCGGGGCAGGCGGGTTCGCCTGCCTGCGGCCTCACGGTGCGGTCGACCGCGGATCGGACCGTCGTGGACCTGGCCGGGGCGACGCGACCGGACGGGAGCCCCTACCGCGCGGTGGTCGAGGGCGATCAGCGGCCGCAGGTGGTCGGCGTGTACACGGATCTGGATCGCGGGCACGTCGGGGAGGCCCGGCTGCACGCGGCGATCGATACGCGGTTCGCGACCTCGCCGAGCGCGTGGAAACTCGCCGCGATCGCGGGCGCCGTGCTGTGCGCCGTCGTGGCGTCGACGTGTCTGTTCCTGCTCGATCGCGCGGATCGCGGGCGGACGCTGCGGCTGTTGCCCGTCGGGTGGTGGCGTCCGCGCGGCACCGACGCGGTGGTCGCCTTCGTCCTGCTGCTCTGGTACGTGGTGGGCGCCAACACGTCCGACGACGGCTACATCCTCACCATGGCGCGCTCCTCGCACGAGGCCGGGTACACCGCGAACTTCTACCGCTGGTTCCAGGTCGCCGAGGCGCCGTTCGGCTGGCCGTACGAACTGATCGCGCAGATGAGCAAGCTCGGCGAGGCGAGCCTGTGGCTGCGCCTGCCGTCGCTGCTGACGGGGCTGCTGTGCTGGCTGGTGCTCAGCCGCGCGGTCCTGCCGCGGCTCGGCGCGCGGGTCGGGTTGCGCGCCCTGACCCGCTGGGCGGCCGCCCTGATGTTCCTGGCCGTGTGGCTGCCCTTCGACAACGGTCTGCGCCCGGAGCCGATCATCGCGCTCGGTGTCCTGCTGACCTGGTGCGCGATGGAACGCGCCGTCGCCACGCGCCGCATCCTGCCCGCCGCCCTGGCGGCGCTGATCGCGTCCTTCGCGCTCGCCGCGGGTCCCAGCGGATTGATCTGTCTCGCACCGCTGCTCGCCGGCGCCCGGCACGTCTGGCGCGCGGTGGTCGACCGTGCCGAGCGGACGCTGGGCCCCGAGTGGACCAGCACGGCGCGGGTCACGGGCTCCGGTACATCGGCCGCAGGGGAACCGGCCGATACCCGTGCCCCGTTCGTGCGGCGCATGCTGCTGTGCCTGCTCGGTTTCGGCGCGTCGCTCGCCCCGATCGCCGCGGCGGGCACGCTGGTGCTCGTCGTGGTCTATGCCGACCAGACCTGGGCGACGGTGGCCGAGGCGGTGCGCGTGCGGCAGCTGATCGGGCCGGACATGACCTGGTCCGACGAGCCGACCCGCTGGGAATCGCTGATCTCGCTGACGCCGGACGGGTCGCTGTCGCGGCGGTTCGGCATCCTGGCGATGCTGCTGTGCCTGGTGGTGTGCGTGCTGATCGCCCTGCGGCGGGGCGGGCGCATCCCGTTCACCGCGCGCGGCCCGGTAGCACGGCTGCTCGCCGTGGTCGTGATGTCGCTGCTGCTCATAGCCTTCACGCCGACCAAGTGGACCCATCACCTGGGCGTGTACGCGGGCCTGGCCGCCGCGCTGGCGGCGGTGACCGCGCTGGCGGTCAGCCCGGCGGTGACGCGGCCGCGCTACTACCGCACCGCGTTCGGCGCCGCCGTGCTCGCCCTGCTCGCCTATTGCTGCACCGGCTCCAACGGCTGGTGGTACGTGTCCGGCTACGGCGTCACCTGGCCCGATCGCGCCCCGGCCGTGGGCGACGTTCCGGTCTCGACGATCCTGCTGCTCGCCGCGGGGCTCTGCGCGCTGGTCGCCGGTTGGCAGTATCTGACCGCGCCGCAACGCGATCCGGACGACCCGGCCCGCGCGGCCGTCGGCCCGAGCACCCTGCCGCCGCGCGCCCGCGGCGTGCGCACGCTCGCGCCACGGCGTCCGGTGAACGCCCTGGTGGTCGCGGCGGCGGCGATGGTGGTCTTCCAGGTCGTCTCCCAGCTGACGGCCGCGTGGTCGCAATACCCGGCCTATTCGGTCGCCCTCGGCAACCTCCGTTCGCTCGGCGGCGACGCGTGCGCCCTCGGCGACGACGTCCTCGTCGAACGCGACACCGCCGACTCCCTCCTGCTCCCCGTCACCGGCTCCGCCGCCGACGGGTTGTCCGCCGAGAACACCGGTTTCACCCCGAACGGCGTCGGCAGCCTCGCCCCCGACCCCGGCCCGGCCGGTATGCAGTCCGGCCCACCGTCCGGCAGCGGCCCGGGCGGATCCGCCCCGAACGGTGGTGGCGCACCGGGGGGTTCCGGCCCGAACGGTGGTGGCGCACCGGGCGGTTCTTCCCCGAACAACGGCGGTGCACCAAGCGGTTCGCCCGCGCCGGGCGGAGCAGGCGCACCGGGCGGAACGAGCGCGCCGAACGGCACCGGCACCCAGAGCGGCGCGCCAACCCCCGGCAGCGGCGCGCCCGCCGGAACAACCGGACCCGGCACCCTCGGCGGAACGGCCGCGCCCGGCACCGGCGGCACACCCGGTGGTGCGGCCGCACCGGGCGGCTCGGCCGCACCCGGCGGCTCGGCGGCACCCGGCGGAGCTCCGGGCGTCCCGGCCGCACCTGGGAGCGGCAACGCGCC
>NZ_BAGK01000293.1 GCF_000308795.1 Nocardia thailandica NBRC 100428
TGAGAGTGTCCAGATCGAGATCGGCGAACGACTGGAGGTGCCTGGACCACAGCCGCGGCACCCCGATATTGATGTGCCGACCGATCCTGCACTCGGCCGCACGGTGGTTGCCACTGTCTGCGCCGACAATGGCACCTTCATCCTGCTGTTCCACGACGGCACTATTACTGCCGGAAACGACGGGCGGGATATCCGCGAACTGCTCAATGCAGGGCGCTACGCGAACTCGAAACGAAACCAAAACGGTGTAGGCGGCTCGTCATGGTCTTATTCGAGGGAACCTATCCACCGCAGCCGCGCCGCCCCTCTGACTATTCGCTGCTCCACATCCCCGAAGACCGGCCACCGAGGCCCCTCGGGTTATACCCGGATGAGTTCAAGATCGAACCACCCAGATTCGGCTGACCGTGCCCAAACCGTCGGGAAGGCACGTCTTACTCAGGGCGTCGGTTGTCCACCCAGCCAGATTCCAACCGGGCTGGCACCCAGTGCAGCGAGAGAGCAAAGGCGAACATACATGGTGAGTATTCCGCTTTCACCGTCGTTCAAGGTGAACTACAACGCCTACGCGTTTCCAACCTCAGTAAATCCGCGTGGTCAGTTGAGCTTTCGGGCCGACGAGCTAGCGCACGCGTTGTTCGCTACCGGGCGTGCCCCGGGTGACCGCCACCGCTACGGCAGCGCGTCAACCTGGGAATGGCTGCATCGCACATCCCTCATCCCGGCCTACATCCGCCGCCGTCCTTATGGTGGGCTCACTCGTTCCCGCCTGGCGCAGGAGCTCGACCGGTCCGAGCTTGTCGGGCTGTCCTATGCCCTCGGCACGGCAATGACAGGCATCTTCTGCAGCAAGGTGCTCAATGTCAGCCATCTTCTGCATATCGACCGATATGCCTCGACGTACGGCGTCGTCTTCGGGACCGGACGTAAGCGCGCTGACCTGTTGGGCCGGGCACCGTCGGGGTGGGTGGTGGCCGAAGCCAAGGGGCGTTCGCGCACCATGGAGCGCACGCTTCCCGATAAGCTCCTCGAACAGAAGCGTTCCGTGTTGTCGATCGAACGTAAGCCGCCGTGGCTCGCACTAGGGTGTGTAGCGTCCTTCCCCACCGGTCAGAATCTCGTGGTCGACGCTTTCGATCCCGACAAACCAGCCGAAGACGCTATTCGGCTCGACCACGTGACATGGGACCGTTATCTTCACGCCTACTATCAGCCGTTCGTCAATGCTCTCGACGCTGGCGACCCTCTTGAGGACACGTCGGATCAATCCCCGTTCGAGACGGTCAACTTCGGAGGCTTCCGTGTGCAGCTGGGACTCTTGAAAGGAGTGGCTAACCTGACCAGAGGGATTCCCGCGGACGACCTGGTCGGCTTCGGTGAGCGCGTCTCGGAGCTACTCGCGTCAGCTCGCGAACGTGATATTCAAATGTTCCCTGACGGGTCCACCATTCGAACAAACTGGACGGAAGCTCTACAGGCTTCGGACTATCTGCTTGGGCCAGAGTAGGTAAATACCACCGACGAGCTACGGCAACAGCAGGCGACACTACCCGGCCCGCGCAGGCACACTGACGGCACAGTCGCCTGACGCAGGGTCGATCCGAGCCATTGGAAGATCCTGCGGACTGCCGCCTCCGCGGGGACGGGCGGGGTGAAAGTCGCGATGGCCGGGGTAGCGACCCTGGCCAACCTCGCCCACGCTCACTGATTCCTGGCCGGTGGACCGGTCACCGCCACCGCGTCGCACTTTCGGGACAACCCTTAGGCACCCGCTCCCGCCAACTACGCACCCGGGCATCCATTTCCGATTCAGCACGTCGAGGATGACCACGAGGATCCAAACCGGCGCCCACATACCGCAGGTGATCAGTGTCAACACCAGATGCAGCCCATGGTTGGGTCCACGGCGCACCGCGACGTACCCGCCGCCCATATTGTTCCGCACGAGGTTAACGATCGGAACATTCTGGGGTACAGTGTGATACGTCGGCTGCGGAGCGAGACCGGGGTGCGGGTATCCCGGTGCCGCAGGGGGTACGGCTGAAGGTAGCGCGGGTCGCCGTAAGGCTGGGTCGGGTGCGGGTTCGCCGCGAGCGGCGCGAAGACAGAACAGCGGGGTATTGATTCCAACCTTCCGTACGAAACCGCAGGTCACCTCCGTTCCCATCGCTGGTGCGCCCCGCCCGAAGCTACCTGATCCTTGAAGTCCCTGATCGCTGAGGCGTTTGCCGACGTGGAAGTCAACGACGAGAATGCCCCGGAAGCGGCCAAAGCCATCCACCGCCGACTGCTGGAGATCTGGAGGGAAGCCACGTGAGGATGTCTCCGGGCAAACCGCACACTCCATCCCAGCTCCAGGCTGAGTTCGACGAGGCGCTGGCGCTGGCTTTGCAGGGCGTTGTCGCCGCTTGGTTCCTCGACGAGCCGACGACGCAAGCGCTGCACGCGGTCGCTGCCAGAGCGCCGAACCCGCCAGCGAGCCTGGTCGAGTTCGCGCGTCAAGAGTTCGCAGGGATGCTCGACGGGACGAACGCCGACCGAGCCGAGCGAGAATCCAAGGAACGGCTGATGCGAATGGCCCGCGAACTCGAGAGCCCATAGGACGCAACTGGGAGTGCCCTGTCACTGGACGTTTGCTGGACTATCTTGTTCGGTCGTGGACGGGACAGCACTACGGCCGCCGGTCCTCACCGACCCGAGCAGAACGGCCTGGTCCTGGAGGTGGTTTCGATCGGCGTTCACAATCCGCTGCCGCTGCCAGGGGAAAGCTCCTACCCGTATCTGACCTGCGCGCGGGGCCAGCGCTACCGGCTACCGGTCGCCCTGCATGGGTGGGCCACCCAGACCCTGGCCGAGCACCTGCGGGGAGACCAGCGGTTTCCTTCGAGGTGAGGCAGGCGCTCATGGCAGGCAAGTTCGAGATATTCACCGACGCGGCGGGCAAATTCAGGTGGCGGCTCAAGGCCGGCAACGGCGAGGTGATCGCAGCCTCGCAGGCCTATGAGTCCCGCGACGGGGCCAAGAAGGGCATCGCCTCGGTGCAGAACAGCGCGCCCGGCGCCACGATCGTCGACCTCACCGCGGACTAGCCCGGTCGACCGCCTGGTCCAGATATTTCGCAGGTAGAGGCCATCCAGCCGGTGCGGGGTGCCGAATATGGGGTGGCCTGGGGTTCGGGCGAAGCCCAGGTCGTCGGGATCCCGGCACGACCAGGACGGCGTCTGATCCGAAGTCGGCCGGGACTTACCGGGCCGGATGTGCCCCGCCGGCAACCGCCGGTCGGCCCGCTGGGGAACAAACAGGTGGGTGGTGCCAGGTCTCGCTATCGGTTTCCGTGCGAGCTCACAGCCCTGTCGCCACCCACCGCCCGGCCCATTGCCGTCTCACCCTGCCAGCCGGTCACCGGTGTCGGATGAGCGCGTGCCGCTCGGTCGCTGCCCACGGCGGCCGCCACGCGCCCCGGACAGGGGCGGGCCGCTCATGATCTCCTCCCACCACGATTGCAGCGAGCTGGGATCGGGCCAGGCCACCAGCGGATCTTGATCAGGGTCGGGCGCGGGGTCGACGGAGTCGGACATCGGGTGTTCTCGATTCGTCGCGGCGCCGCTCAGGCGCGCAGGGTCGGGGTCTGGGGGAACCGGCGTGGGTTCGGCCCGACCCGTGCCCGCGGGCGCGGCAGGGTCGCCGCGGTGAGGTCCGGAGTGTCTGTCTTGGCCGCGGTCAGTGCCGCGGTGAGGTCGGTGTGGACGGGCAGCCACGCGCTCAGCCCGGCCACGGCGATGATCCGCGCGGTCGGCGAGTAGGCCCGGGAGTCGATCAGTGCCAGGCTGATCCGGCGTCGGCAGCTCTGCGTGGTCAGCTCGGCCAGGCCCATGATCGCGCGCACCGACACGAAATCGGTGCCGGTCAGGTCGACGATCAGGTGCCGGCCGCCCTCGGCGGCCAGCGTGGTCACGGTGGTGTCGAGGAGTTCCTGCCAGGAGGGCAGGGTGTAGGCGTCGATCTCGCCGTGCACGTGCAGGATCGCGGTCTGCCCGCACGGCTCCACATCGGCGCGCAACCGCTGGCGCGGCGCAGGCGGTAAGCCGGCGCCGACGGTGGGCGGGCGGTGGGCGGGACGGGGTGCGGGATCCATCGAGGAATCGATTCCGGGAACACCTTGCAGGCCTGGGCTGCCCCGGACGGTCCTGGAGGTCTCAAAACCGTTCCGGTGACACCTATTCCAGCATGTCGACGACGCGGCTGCCACCGCTGGCCGAGCTCTGCCGTAGGCGGAACGCCTGTAGCGGTGGGCTCGCCGAGAACCGCCGGGGGGTGTCGGTCCGGCAGTTCTCGGCGGGCATGGAGAACTTGCCTCGGTGTTCTCGCACGGCGTTGGGCCAGGCACCGGGGGCGCGTGCTGGAGGAGTACCCACTCCGCCCGCGAATATGACAGTCAAGTGACATCCGGGCGGGAAGCCGTCGACGCGAGGGCGCCCCATGGCTCGCGGGGTTGTTGCGAGGTGGCGACAATTTGACCACTGGGGCTGTTTCAGGCCGGTGCAGCCGTGTACCCCGGAGGTAGCGATTCAAGCCCGCGAGTCGCCCGGACCGGCTCCACGAGGGGTGAGACATGACCGCACGACCCAGCCACGCCGACGACCTCGACATCGAGGGCTACGAACAGCTCGAACCGGTATTCACCCAGCTCGCCGCCCTCCCACCACACAGCCGCGAGCACGCCCGGCTGCGCGAACGGATCATCACCGCGTGCCTGCCGCTGGCCGAGCACATCGCCACCCGCTACAGCGGGCGCGGAGAACCCTACGAAGACCTGCTCCAAGTCGCCTCCCTCGGCGTGGTGCTGGCCGTGGACCGCTACGACGTCACCCGCGGTGCCCTGTTCCTGGGCTTCGCCGTCCCCACCGTGATGGGCGAGGTCCGCCGCCACTTCCGCGACACCACCTGGGCCCTGCGGGTCACCCGCGCCGACAAAGAGCTCCAGGCCAAGATCAGCAAACTCACCGACGAGCTCACCCAGACCCTGCAGCACTCCCCCACCATCGCCGACCTCGCCGCCGCCGCCGACGTCACACCCGAGGACGTGGTGCGCGCCCGCATCGCCGCGGAGGCCTACAACACCAACAGCCTCGACACCCCCACCGTCACCGGCGAACCCGACACACCCTCGATCATGACCACGCTGCGCTACGACGAACCCTGCTACAACCTCACCGAACAGTCCATGTCAGCCGCGCCCGCCGTCGCGGGGCTCAACGCCGAGGAACGCCAGCTGCTGCACTGGCGCTACTTCACCGGCCTGTCCCAGGAAGAGATCAGCCACCGCCTCGGCGTCTCCCAAATGAGCGTCTCCCGCTACCTCAAACGGCTCCTCGACCGGCTACGCCGCGAAATCGGCCTCGACGACCTCGTCGCCGCCTGACATCCGGCTCGCCACGGGAGTTCACCCATGAACACTCACCTGTCCACTGCCACGATGCCCTCCGACATCACCGGCCGGTTGTCGTGGTTCGACCGGTTCGCCACCCGCGCCGCTGCCCTCGTGGCCAAACCCCAGTTCTTCGCGTTCTGCGTCCTGCTCGTGCTCATCTGGGCACCGAGCTTCCTCGTCCTGCCCAGCATCGACACCTGGCAGCTGGTCATCAACACCGCAACCACGATCATCACCTTCCTCATGGTCGCCCTGCTGCAAAACACCCAAGACCGCGCCGACGCGGCCACCCAGCACAAACTCAACGCCATCGCCGACGGCCTGGCAGACCTGATGACCGCCCTCGGCGACCAGCGCCCCGGCCTGCACCACGACGTCAAGGAACTACGTGATGCGGTCGGATTGGAAGACCACGAAGGCTCCAGGTGACAGTTGCCCTGCGCGGATGCCGGCCTCCTACCGCGGTCACCGCATCGGGCAATCGCAGTCTGGTCGTTCCGCTTGACCCTTTCCTCGGCTGTGAGCCTGGTACCCGTTTCGGTACCAGGCTCACAGCTGGACGCCAGGCCTAAGGGCGGCGGCCAGCAGTGTTGTCAGTTGGCGAGCACGATCACCTTGGTCGTGGTGGCGGTGTTGGACACCTTGATATAGGGCTTGTCGGTTTTCGATCCCGGCGAGAACACGACCGAGGTCACCCCGGATTTGCACTCGTTCTGGTTCACCCGCGATCCCGCGCAGACCGCGGTGAAGAGTTCACGCGGCTTGGCGCGCACGTAGGAGATGTGCTCGACGCCGTCGATGGTCGGTGATTGTGCAGCGAAGGTGACCAGCCGTGCCGGGTCCCCGCTCACCGAACTGGGTGTCACGGTGGGGATTTTGGCGAAGAAGTCGGCCACGGCCTGTTCGGCGGTCGGCGAGTCCGCCACTGTGATTCGCGAGATTCCCTCGGTGATGACGTATTGGACCAGACCCTGGACGACCTGTTCGGTGAACCACTTGACGGCCTGGTCGACGTGCTTCTTGTCGATCTTGGGTTTCTGGTCTCGTACCAGCGCGCCCTGATCCGGCGACGCGGTGGCCGGAGAAGCGGCCCCGGTGCCGCCCACCACCAGAGCGGCGAGCACGAGCCCGGTCAAGATCTGCAGCCGCGAGGATGTTCGCATGAGAGCCTCCGATTCGTCGGTCGACCCAGCGGCCCCACCGGGTGACGACGGGAACGCCGAATCTGGCTACGGCGGCCCGTTTTCGGGTCACCGTGCGCGTTCACGTATAGCGCAGGACCGGTGCAGCCGGTATCGGTTTGGCAGCCGATAGGGGGTTGTTGGGGGACCCACAGGATCGCTCCGGCACCGCCGACGGTGTGCCGCGATCGACTGGCACACGGTGAAGGCATCGGCACAGCTACAGCCGGGAGACCAACGGCGCCCCGCCCGGATCGGGCCCGAGGAGCTCGCCGTCGAGCACCATCTCGCGCCCGGCCGCCGCCACGGCGAGCGGTGCGGTGAACTCGGGGTAGGAGGCGATGATGTCGCCGCTGCTGCGCCTAAACGCCCACGACCTACCGGGCGGTGTCGACGTGGGCGCCCCACGCCGTCCTCGTTCATCTCCGCGGCCCAACGTGCGGCCGGCTCCGGCGGGCGCCGTCGAACCGGCGGTCCCATGCCCGGCTCCCCGCGCGGGGTGCTCGGCCGGGAGTGCGTGGAGTGCCCCTTGCTTGCCGGCGACTACGCTGCAACATTCGAACTAACACCGTTGTAGAGAACCTACAACGGTATCGCCCGCGTGCTGCCCCCGACCACGAAGGCGAGTAGACTTCCCATAGAACAGGTCAGGCCGGGTACCCATTTCGGGTACCGGCCTGACCTGTGATATTTCGGCTCAGCTCTGCATGCTGACCCACCCGGTAGACACCCATCGCCCCAGTTCTGCGAGCGAGCTCAGCATGTCGAGGCTGTAGGCCCGGTCATCAGGGGCCGCCCCAGCTGCGATGGTCGCAAGCAGACCCGCGCTTCATCGAGAGACCCCGGGCGGGGTGGGGTGGCCAGGCTATCACGGCTGGCCCACTCAGGCGATGGTATAGGTCTCGTCGCCGAAGCGAGCCACAACCTCTAACCTGCCCCCGATGCCCTCGATGTACTTGCGAAGCGTTTCGAGCTTGGAGTGCTCAACATCGCCGTGCTCGATCTTGGATACGGTGCGCTGCCCGATGCCGATCCGTTCCCCGAGCTCGGTCTGATTCAGAAAGGATCGTTCGCGCAGCTCGGCCAAGCGGTAGGCGCGCTCGGCCGCGCGCATGTCTCCACGGATGGCGGCAACGCGGGCCTGATCGTAGCCACCGCGCGGATGCCGAGTCCGATCACTGGTGTAAAGCTCCATCAGTCCAACCCTCGCAAATGCTCGTCGTAGATGCGGTCGGCTACCGGGATGTTCACCCGGTACCACTTCTTCCACTGGCCGGTCTTGTCGCCGGCGATGAGGAAGATCGCTCTCCGCTTCGGGTCGAACGCGAAAATGATTCGCGCGTTCGACCCTGGTATGCGGAGTTCTTTCATGTTGTTGTGTCGTGAGTCCTCGAGAGTGTCGACGAAGGGCCTACCAACAGCGGGGCCGCGCTCCTCCAGTTCCAAGCGTGCAGCCTCGTAGTGGTCGTAGGTGTTTTCGTCCAGTCCTTCCACCCAGTCGAAGACCTGTTTGGTGAGGAGGACTTCCCAGGCCACCCCACAAGGATAGACCCTGTGGGGTCTACACGCTAGGTGCTCTCAGGTGAACTTGCTCTCCGGCGAGGCAGGGCTACAACCGCACTCGCGAGGCGGGATCCGGCCGAGTGCGGCACGCGCGCGAGCGGGGCCGGGAGTCCAGCGCTCCCAGCCCCGCATCATCGCAGATCGGTCATCTTTCCGGAGCTGCCACTCCAGCGAGGCCCGTGTCGGCCCAAGAAATAAATCAATACGACCTGTGTCGGACTAGCAAGCTCGCTCGGGCGAGGTCCTACACCTCAGCTTCAGTGTCCTCGTCTCGGACCTCTTCGTGGTGTTCATCGTCAGTGGCGCGCATCGCCCGCATCTCCGCGGCCGCCTTGAGCAGGCGGTTTCGCTCGCGGTCGATCTGCCGTTCGATCTCTTCCGGGTTCAGATCGCGTGCCATGCCCTCGAGGATGTAGTCGCGCGCCAAGACGGCGAGGGAGACGTTCTTCAGGTTGGCGAGGCTCATCAGCACGTTGTAGTCACCCGGCTTCAGACGGATGCTGAACGTGGCATTCGGCGTCTTGGCCACCTCGTTGCTCCTCTCCTTGTCGATCATGACGGCCCCCCTAACGGTCTTCGGCGCCGACTGCCGTCACAGTTCGGCGCCATCGTGGCGAGTTGCTGGACCGGGATTGATTGGCTACGAGAACCCGGGAACCTCTATACAACGGCACTTTCATGGTACACCTTCCTGGGGTGGACTCTCAATGAACCTGCGGTTCTGTGACTACTGAGAACCGGAGGTAGACTCTCGCAGTGTAGCGAGGGTGCGGTGAGAACCATAGCACTTTCTCTGCGGTGTCATTCAGATGAACGACCGCTTGAACAGCGGTTTTGTGACCTGGAACTCCTCCGAGGAGGTTACGACTCGGAACAGACACGAAGGCGACACAACGATGGGATACACGGCGCACCCGAACAGGGATGAACCAGACGAGTGGATCGACGTGATCGTCGAAGGGAAGGAAGGGAGTATCTCGCGCTCGGAGTTCCGGGGCGCTGTCCAGATGATCGATGATCGCCGAAACGAACTGCTCGCCGAGCCGGAAGTGTGCGCAGCCTTGGAGGACCTGCAGGTAGGCATCGATCCCGACGAGACGATGGACCCTCCGCACCAGGGCGTGCCCCAAGCTCCGTGACCCGAGATCCGGCCTCATGAGTTGGAGCGAGCTGGCGGAGCCGGTAGCGAGGTTCGCCAGCTCGCTCCGGGAAGGAACGCCATCCGCATCGCCACCGGCCGAGGCCGGGTCCCGCCCGCAGCTCACCCGGACTACGGAGGACACATGGTGGTCAAGCGGAGTTGACGCGCCTCAGTCTCGAAAGATCTGCTCGTGGACCTGGCGCACGATCCGCTCGTGTGCGACTTCGAACCCGTCGCCGACCAGGTAGTCCAGCCGATCCAGTAGCTGCCCGACCAGCGTTCGGTCCAGGCTGAGGAGCTGTTGGAGGGCTGCATCGTCGATCATTCGCAGCAGTTCCAGGGCGACGATGTTGGCCAGCAACGGGATCGGCAGCTCGGAACGAAGCTGGTGAACCATGCCGGTGATCATTCCGATGAGCCACTCCCGTACCACCGGATTTCCTGCGGCCTCGATCTTGAACTTGTCGATGTCGAAGGACTTCAGGACCGACAGCCGATCAAGTTGCTTGGAGAGCTCGGGCGATCTGAAGTACCTGGCTCGCATGCCTGGGTCATCGATGCAACTGAGGTAGAACGCCTTCAGCGTCTCCAAGACCTCGAACAGGTCTATGCCCAGCGGCATCTCGACGTAAGGCTTGCCGTCCTCCGATTCGAACTGCACGACGAACCAGTCATCAGGCATCGGTCCCCACCCTTCTGTCCATATCGGTGTCGTAACCAGCGAATACGCCTCAGATCCCCCCAGCGCCCTGGAAGGATTGGTAGCTCAAACTACCCGCCGCCGAGCCGTGGTGGCACCCGCCCGAATCGATTGACCCACAAGGGAACCAGATCATGAGTGACGCACCGTTCGTGTTGCGTGTCGGCATCGACGATGTCCATCTGCTGCGCCTGCTCGCCAGCGTGCTCGACATCTCCTTCGATGATCTTTCGGAGAAAGTGATCCATGACGGGATCGCGCGCCTGACGCCACCTGCACGCATTGAAGCCGACCTCGCTGCCGAGCGCGCTCGCGTACGTGCAGCGATCGCGGATCTGCGCCGAGCACTCTGACTCCGACTCTCCGGCCCCAGTCGCTGGTATCCATCCCGCCGGAAAGGGCCAGTCTCAGGCCGGCAATCTCACAGTGAGCGGGGAGTTCGCCGCCGAAACCTCGTGGCACCTCCCGACCGGCGCGTGCCGATCAGTGTCGACTCGGGCCCCGTCGGACTGGCGTGCCACTGCGCGCCGGGGCGGGGGCGGGAAGGCCCGGCGGCGGCCGGGTGGAGTGGTTCCGGTACCCCTCAGGCGATCCTCTCCATGAAAATGCCCACTCCGCGAGCGGAGTGGGCTTGCAATCGGCGTTAGCGGTGAACGGTCACTCTTCCCAGGTCAGAACCATGGATTGACCCGCCGGGGTCTTCTCGAAGTCGACGGACAGGTGCTCGGCCACCGTGTCGATGCCGCTGCCAATCACGGCCGTCGCCACGGCCCCGGCCACCCATACCGCGACCTTTCCGGGAACGGTCTCGTACCACTTCTTGCTCTTGTCGAGGTTGTTCATCGGGCGTTTCTCCTTCGGTGAGTCGGCGGCTTCGCCTCGCGGTGCCCTGCTGTACCGACTCGTCCCCACCCTACACGTGGCAGAGAATCTATAAAACATCGCCCCTTGGATTCTCGGGTTCTACACCACCAACTTGGCGACCGGTGGGCAGCGGACGGTGCCGCGCGCGGTGACTCGGGACCCGCCTCTCGCCGGACACCCCCACCCGGCGAACCGCGCGACGAGCTGTTCGGTGAGCGGCCGCGACCGGGGAGACCTCGGCAAATATCAGGGCGTTGCGCAGGGCCAGAGCGACGCTGACCGGGCTGCCCCCAGCACGAACGCCAGCCGGCACTCCGCGTGGGCGAGGGCCTGGGCGTGCGCGGCGCGGTGTCGCGCACCGCCACCGCGCCGACGACCTGCGCCAGGTTGACCTCGGCGTCGAGGCGGGCCCGGCAGTGGCGGGCCTGTTCGACCGCGGCGACGGCATACCTGTAGCCCTGCGCACGCCGCAGCCGCTGCCTCTGCACCGGCGCGACCTCGACGGGCACGTGGAGGGGGTGTGTGCGTGGGCCGTCGGCCGATCCCCGGTCCCTGCACCGCGAGCACTTCCTACCGGTCCTTGGTGTCGTGGTCGGCACAGCGACGGACGCATCGACGAGCACGTGCGGATGCCGGCGCATCCGGTCGCGGTGGAACTGCTGGCCGAGAGCGGCCCGCTGGCGGTGTCGAGCGCCAACCTCACCGGTGCCGCCTCACTCCAAACCTGCCACGCCGCCGAACAGATGCTCGGCGCCAAGCCCGCGGTCTACCTCGACGCCGGACCCACACCGAACGCGTTGGCCTCCACCATCATCGACCTCACCGCCACCGTGCCCGTGCTGATCCAGGCCGGCGCGGTCAGCGTCGAACAGCTACGCACCGTGATTCCGGACCTACACAACCCCGCCGAAACCGCCACCAGCGGCCGCTGATCCATGCACTGACCTCGCTCGAACATATGGACAACTACCGCGCGCCCCGATCCGAGCGGGGTGCCTGTATTTGGCCCGCACAACGCTTCTGGATCACGGTCGCCTCACCGAGCAACTGATGGCCAGGCGCCGCCCGCACACCGTCGACCAACCCCGGTCCCACCGGTCGGCGCGAGCACGGGGTGCGGCTGTTGCCGGTGGTCGTGCTCGTCGCCCTGATACCGGTGGCGGCACTCACGGCGGGCTACCTCAGCATCGCGGCGGCCTGCTGGTATGAGCTGTCCAGCCTCGATCGGCCGGTCGATGCCGAACCAACCCTCAGCCCGAGGCCACCTCCGCGACTGAGCCTCCCTCACCGCCTGGACTAGGCGCTCTTCTCCTGGGATGACTCAGCTCGCAATGAAATCGTTCCGCCCCCGAGGACGCACGTTCCTCGATCATCGCCGAGCGGGTCGAGGCGGGCGCTGGCCATCGCGTGTGTCGCCTACAACTTGTGCGAAGGCCGCGCCCAGCTGCGCAGCGTCATCGGCGAACATGCCTGACCTGTTCCAGCCCGAGCCGCAGCGCGCCGGTGGCGACCTGCCCTTGGAGTCGCCAACCCATTGTCGCAGCGCTTATCCGCCCGGGGGCCTGCACAGTCCAAGTCCGGCCGGGCTGGCTGGTCAGTGGCCGGATATCAGCAGGTCGCGCCGTTTCCAGATGCCGGCCGCGATGCTGCGCGCCAGGTCGCGGATCTGGTCCTCGGTGCGGCCGTGGAAGTGGCGGGCGTTGAGGTCGCGGGCGTGAGCGTCCACCGCTCGGCTGAACGAGTCCTGGTCGCCGTAGTGGACGATGTTGCGGTAGGCCCACGACCGCACGCTGCCGAAAAGGCCAGAATCAGCGTTGTGTGACATGGGACACAACATAGGTGGTCGTGGCCCAGCAGGGAAGCGAACTGGCCACGATGCCCCGTCCGGCACACGCGGCTGCCCACTGCCGGCAAACAAGGGCGGTACCCGCGTTATCACTCCGTGCGGCTTACCGCCCTCCATTGGTGTGCCCGATGGTCCTTCTACAGTCGCTTCGCGCATCCCCTGTTGACCGCGGATTCGCAGGTGGCGCGCAGCCCGGCCAGCAGAACCTCGGCGCGGTCGTGGCGGCGGCGCGGGTCGGCGGCGGCATGGGCGGCGCTCATGAGGTCGACGACAGTGTCGGCATCGAGGTGGTCGGCGAGGAGGCCTGCCCGCTTCGCGCGGTGCAGCGTTGGGGCCACAATGTGTTCGGTCAGGCTGGCAGCGTGTTGGGCGAGCTCGGGGCTTGTCGCGGCAAGAGTTTGGAAAAGCGCCAAGTCGGCACCGTCGAGGACACAGCCGTTGCGAAACACCGTGGCGAACGCGGTCCAGGGATCCTCGGTCGCGTCAGCGTCGGCGGCGATGTCGGTCGCAGGGGCCGCCAGGTGATCGAGTAGTGCGCGATGCAGGTCGTTTCGGTTGGGGAAGTGTCGATAGAAGGTGCTCATTCCGATGCCTGCGGCGGCGATGATCTCCTCGTTCGCGGCGGGGCCTGCGTGCTCGCGGTAGACCGACAGCGCAGCGGCAAGGATCCGTGCGCGGTTGCGCGCCACATCCCGCCGCAACAGAGTTCCAGCGTCTCGAGGTTCCACCACACCACCCTACCCCGAAATGGTGGCCATACTCCCACTTCTGCGCCTATGATCCAATGTGGGAGTAACACTGTCATTTCAAGGAGGAAACGTGCGCCAGCTGGTGCAACAGAAGCCAGGACAGCCCGGGGTCGAATGGGTCGAGGTCGCAGCGCCGCAGCCACAGCCCGGCCAAGCTCTGGTACGGGTGGAAGCGGTCGGACTGAACCGCGCTGACGTGCTCTACATGCAACAGTCTGATCAACGGTGGCGAATCGGCCTCGACGCGGTGGGCACCGTCGAGACGAGCGACCCAGAGGCCGACGGACCGCCGCCGGGCACCCGCGTACTGTTGCATCTACCCGAAGGTGGCGGCGCGGCCGAACTGATCGCGATGCCCGTCCACCGACTCGTTCGTTGGCCGCAGCACCTCAATCCGGCCGTTGGAGCGGCGCTGCCGCTGGCCGGACTCGTCGCACTGCGACTGGTCCGTCGCGCCGGAGCGCTTACCGGAAGGCGAGTACTTCTCACCGGCGCTTCAGGCGGCGTCGGACTACCGCTGGCACAGGTGGCACTCGCGAACGGGGCGCAGGTCGTCGCGGCTGTCCGCGCTGGAGAGAGCGCCGATCACCTACGCGCAGCGGGTGTGCAAGTAGTCTCGGCCGAGCAACGCATCGAGGGACCCTTCGATGTTGTTTTCGAGTCGGTCGGTGGGCAGATCGGGTCGCGCGCGGTGGCCGCGATCGGACCAAGAGGACAGGTGATCTGGTTCGGACAAGCCAGCGGCCAGCCCCTCGAACTCGACTTCTTCACAGGACTCGTGGGAGGACAGGGCTTCACAGTGACCCACTTCGTCTACTCCGAGAATGATCCCCACACCGAGCACGACCTCGCCCAGCTGGTCGACCTAGCCGCCCAAGGCCTGGTCGTCCCGCACGTCGGCACGATCGAGGGCCGTGACAGTGCGAGCGCAGCACTGGACCGGCTCCGGGAAGGGCGTCAGCCGGGCAAGGCGGTAATCACCCTGTGATTCATCGGCTTCCGCTGCGTGTAAATCGGAGCCAGCTCTCGCGAGTTGAGCAGAATCGATGATGCCGACGACCCTTGGCTCACTGCCCACACCGGCGCGCTGACGCTCCACCGGAGCGCTCCCAGGCCGCCATTGCCGAGACCTCCCTGTATGAGGGCAGGCCTCAGGCCATAGAGAGCTGGCTGGCAGATCTCCTGGACACCCTTCAACATCCCGTGTGGCACCAGACGGTGCTACACGGGATGCGGAATGTCGGCAGAAGAAGCAGTGGTCGAACTCGACGAGAAGGATCCCCGGATCCGGCTGCAGCCCTTTGGGCGCATGACTGCCTGGTCCTCGACGTCGCGGCCGCCTTCTGGCGCTGCGGCAACGCCGAGCGATCAGCCTCGACATCACCGTGCGAGGCGGCCATCGCCAAGGACACCGACGTCACCCTGCCCTGGACCAAGGAGGTCTCCGTCGACGGCTTCGCCAAGACCGTGACCCTGGTTCCGCGAGCTACTGGACTCCCCCGTTCAGCGCCAACGCCTCCGACCCGGACCGCCAGCGCCGGAGCCGACGGCGGCCAGGTCACCTGCCGCATCCTCGTCGGCGACAAGATCATCGCCGAACAAACCGCCAACGGCCCCTACGCCAGCGCCGGTCTCTGCCCTGGGGGCGCGGACCTCGTCGGCCTCAGGAAGTAGTGCCGCAATAGCGCCGGTAGCATGGCATTTTGCTGACAGAACGATCCGGTTTGCGTTGAGTGTCGAATACGGGGCGACCTGGGATTCTGGCGAAGCTCAGGTCGTCGGGCTCTCGGTCGGCGGTGACGGCGTCTGTTGATGCTGGTCGGGAGCCACCGGGCCGTACCCCGTCGGCAACCCGCCGGTCGGCCCGCTGGGGAAGAAGAGGTGGGCGGGGGTAGGGTTCGCAATCGGTTTCCGTGCGGTTCACAGCCCTGCCTTCGCCCACCGTCGGACTCACTGCCGTCGCGGGGAAGATCTCCGGCGAAGGGTTGCGCCGCTACCAGACCCGATCGTCGAAGTCGCTCTTGTGGACCGGGATGCTGGTCACGAGCCCTTGTTGCACCCGGGGTTGATGGAGAAGTCGGAGACCCGGCGCAGCTGCCCCATTCGGGCTGGCGAGTCCGGGCGTCCCCGGTGCTGGACCGGTCGTAGCAATCGCCATGCGCCGCCTCGCAGCAGCTGGCAGATTGGGCGATATGGCACCGAATTCGGACCGATACCTTCTCGGCAACGGCACCGACCGGGTCTCGATGTTCTACGACGGGCGGGTGAAGGTCTGGTCGCGGCACCACCTGTGGGAGATCCGAGACTCCGGCCGACACAACACCCTGGGCGAATTCGTGAGGATCGGAGTAGGCCGGCCGCTGAAAGAGCCTGCCCCTATCGGCGTCCGGCACGCGCTCTCGTTCTCCACCTCGATCGATCCGAGCCGGGGAGACGCGGAGGCGGCAACGGTCACCGCGGACAACGGAACGTTCGTCGTCTTCCACCATGACGGCTCCATCACCGTCGGCAACGACGGCAGAGACATCGAGGAAACGGTCAACCTGGGCCGCGACAACCTCGCCGGCGGCCCGTCGGGTCGTGGTGGATCGGTCATGGTCTTCTTCGCCGGATCCAACCCGCCCCTGGTCGCCCGCAAGGGTGACCACCACCTCCATATTCCCGAGGGCAAACGACGCACTCGTGGCCGATACGCTGGCGAGAGCGAGAACTTCGAGGGCAAGATCGGCCCGCGCACCATGCTCAACTAGCCCCGGGCCCCCGGTCTCGCCCGGGTTTGTCGCGCTACCGCCAGGCCGTGGTCCGCGAGCCGCTGAGCTGCTCTCCCGTCGTGCCCAGTGCGCGCGTCCACGCCTGGCCACAGTGCTGGTGAGGGAGGTTCGCGGCGGCCCCTCGATCTCATCTCGGTCACCCAGGCTGCGGTGGCGCTTGTCTTGCGCTCCTCCAGGGTCCATAGTGGAAATTCATGTCAATCCGCTATCGCAGAGTGTGGGTGTGACGGCAGAGCAAAGGAGCTCGCATGTCAGACGGACCGGGACAACAGCCACCCGAACCCTCGCCGCGCCCGGAGCCCGGCCGACCACCCACCGGTAATCCCCC
>NZ_BAGK01000292.1 GCF_000308795.1 Nocardia thailandica NBRC 100428
AGACCGGCGCGCTCCTCGGCGCTGAGCGCGGCCAGTTCCCTGGCGCGGCAGCCGAGGTCGTCGCGGACCAGGTGCCGGGTGACGAACGGCCCCGCCGCTGGGGCGCCGCACCGCTGAGCCGGGCCAGCTGCTTGAAGGTCTTGGAGCTGCCGACGACCCGGCGTGGCACGTCCTCCCACTGCAACCGGTCGCGCACCGGGGCCAGGCATTCGCGCACGTGACGGCGCAGGTCCCGGCGTTCGGTGCGGCTCGGGGGATCGTCGGTGAAGAACTCGCGGGTCAGCCTGCCCGCGCCCAGCGGCAGCGAGGCGGCGAAGGACGGTTCGATGTCGCGGCCCAGCACGATCTCCATCGATCCGCCGCCGATGTCGAGCATGAGCAGCGTGCCCGCCCGCCAGCCGTACCAGTGGCGCACCGCGTGGTAGGTCAGCCGCGCCTCCTGTACCCCGCTGAGGTACTGCGGGCGGAATCCGGCGGCGTCCTCGATCCGGTCCAGCACGTCGTCGCGGCTCGGGGCGTCGCGGATGGCCGCGGTGACGAACGCGTAGAAGTCGTCCACCTCGAACCGGCGCGCGGCGGCCATGGTCCGCCGTACCGCGTCGACGGTCCGGCTCACCCCCGCGGGCTCGATCGCCCCCGTCGTGGTCAGCGATTCCCCGAGCAGGATCGCCTCCTTGGCCCGGTGGACCGGCAGCGGAGGCGAACCGGGGAACGTCTCGACCACGAGGAACTGGGCACAATTCGAGCCGATGTCGAGAATGCCGGATCTCATGGGACGGCTATACCCCGCACCCGGCAGGCGAAAGCGCCGGACCGGCCGGTTGGTCCCGGTGCCGGCGGGTACATCAGGTCCCGAGACCACCTGCCCAGTTCCGGATCGGGAGGATCACCGATGAGCGCCCCCACCGTGCACAGGATCATCGAGGCACCCCCCGAGGACGTCTACGCCGTCCTCGCCGACGGGTGGTCCTTCGTCGGGTGGGTCGTCGGCGCCTCCCACATCCGCGATGTCGACGAGAACTGGCCGGAGGTCGGCAGCCGCATCCATCACAGCGTCGGCCTCTGGCCGCTGACCGTCGACGACTCCACCTCCGTCACCTACGCCGACCGCCCACGCAGGCTGGCGCTGCACGGGCGGCTGTGGCCTTTCGGCGCCGCCGACATCCGGTTCGACCTGCGCCCGGCGGGTCCCGGCGAGACCGCGGTCAGCATGAGCGAGGAGGTCGTGCGCGGACCCGGCCGCTACCTGCCGCGCCGGGTCCAGGCGCTGCTGCTGGGCGCCCGCAACCGCGAGACCCTCGACCGCCTGGCCGACATCGCCGTCGGCCGGCACGCCGCGGGCCGGGCCTGAGCCCGTCAGAGCGGCGGATCGGTGAGTCCCTCGGACGTCCGCAGTATCTCGGTGAACCGCAGCAGCAGCTCCAGGGATTCGGGCGGGACATGGTAGGCGTGGGACAGCAGCTCGCGCATCGGCTCGCAGCGCAACCACGACACCAGCGCCAGGTCCTGCGGCGCGGGCCGTTCGGCGTCGGGACCGTAGAAGTAGCCGGGCTCGACACCGAAGAACCCGGCCAGTGCGGCCACGATGCGCGGGGAGGGGTTCGCGCGCTGCCCCGAGCGCAGTTGCGACAGATACGGCGCCGACACCGCGTAGCCGCGCGCGGTCAACGCCGCCGCGACGGCGCGATTGGTCTGCGGCGCCCAGCCGGGTTCCCTCGGCCGGGCGAACAGGGCGTCGAGCCGCGCCGCGAACGTCGACCGGGTCTCGCGCCCACTGCCTTCCGCTGACACCGTGCCAGAATCGTCCGGACGCGGGTGCGGGGGCAAGCGGTGTCGCAAACTCTGGGCAACAAAACCACGGGGCGGCCGGTCGGTTTGTTCCGGATACCAAAGTCGGCCGCTCCCGGGTACGAAAAACCGCTGGACCGCGCCGATAGTCTCGGCCCATGGCACGGGATGAGCGCGGTCCGACCGCCCAGAGCGAGGATTTCTCCACCTGGTACAACGAGCTGGTCGTCAAGGCCGGGCTCGTCGACCGGGGACCGGCCAAGGGCACCATGGTCATCCGACCGTACGGCTACCGCCTCTGGGAACTCCTGCAGTCCGAGCTCGACCGCCGGCTCGCGGACACCGGCCACGAGAACGCCTACTTCCCGCTGCTGATCCCCGAGTCCTACCTGCGGCGCGAGGCGGAGCACGTGGAGGGCTTCTCGCCCGAACTGGCCGTGGTCACCCACGCAGGCGGCAAGGAACTCGAGGAACCGCTGGTGGTGCGGCCCACCAGCGAGACCGTCGTCGGGGCGATGATGGCCCGCTGGATCGGCTCACACCGGGACCTGCCGATGCTGCTCAACCAGTGGGCCAACGTGGTCCGCTGGGAGATGCGGCCGCGTATGTTCCTGCGTACCACCGAGTTCCTGTGGCAGGAGGGCCACACCGCGCACGCCGACGAGGCCGGGGCGCGGGCGGAGACCGACCTGGCACTCGGCATCTACGCCGCGGTCGCCCGGGAGCTGGCCGCGATGCCGGTCGTGCCCGGCCGCAAGACGCCGGGCGAGCGGTTCGCGGGCGCGGTCGAGACCGTCACCATCGAGGCGATGATGCGCGACGGCAAGGCGCTGCAGGCAGGCACCTCCCACTACATGGGCACCAACTTCGCGCGGGCGTTCGGCATCCGCTACGCCGCCGCCGACGGCCGGGACACGCTGTGCCACACCACGTCCTGGGGGATGAGCACCCGCATGCTCGGCGGCGTCGTCATGACACACGGCGACGACCGCGGCCTGGTGCTCCCGCCGCGCCTGGCGCCCTGGCAGGTCGTGATCGTGCCGATCACGCGCGGCGCGTCGGCCGGCGAGGTCGTCGCGGCCGCCGACGACCTCGCTGCCCGGCTGCGCGCGGCGGGTGTCCGCGTGCGGGTCGACGACCGGGATCAGACGCCGGGCTGGAAGTTTCACGAGTGGGAGAGGCGCGGCGTCCCGGTCCGGCTCGAGCTCGGGCCGCGCGACCTGGCGGCCGGGACCGCCGTGCTGGTCCGGCGGCTCGGTGACGCGGGCCGGGAGACCGTCCCCCTCGCGCACGTGCCCGAGGCGATGCCGGGCATCCTCGCCGAATTCCAGACCCACCTGCTCGAGCGGGCCACGCGGTTCCGCGACGAGCACACCCGCGCGGTCGACGACTGGGCCGGCTTCGCCGCCGCGGTGGCGCGCGGGTGGGCCGTCGCGTTGCACTGCGGCCGCCCGGCCTGCGAGGACGACATCAAGGCCGAGACCGCCGCGACGCCCCGCTGTGTCCCGCTCGACGGCCGCGCCGACTCCGGCGCCTGCGTGCGCTGCGGCGCCCCCTCCGCCTACGGCAGGCGGGTGATCTTCGCCCGCGCCTACTGAGCACGGAATCCCGTGGGGCCGAACGTGTCCGAGGCCGGTCCCACGGCGGCCGGGCCGGTCAGGCCCCGCGCGGCGCGTACATGATCACCGTTACCCCGGCCAGGCAGATCGCCGCGCCGATCACGTCCCAGCGGTCCGGCCGGAAACCGTCCAGCGCCATGGCCCACAGCAGGGAACCGGCCACGAACACCCCGCCGTAGGCGGCCAGGATCCGGCCGAAGTGCGCGTCGGGTTGCAGGGTCGCCACGAAACCGTAGGCCCCGAGCGCGAGCACCCCCGCACCGGCCCACACCCACCCGCGGTCCTCGCGCACGCCCTGCCACACCAGCCAGGCGCCGCCGATCTCGGCGACGGCGGCCAGCGCGAACAGCAGGACGGAGCGCAGCACGATCATGGGCCCACAGCCTAGAGAGTGCGCTCGGCGGCCGCCGACCACCACGCGAGCGACCGGGCGTGCGGTGGCGGCCGGGTCCTGCCGCCGGGCGCGGCGGTGCGGCGGTGCCCCGCGACCGGCGCACACGAGCGGAAGCTGAGCGGATGCCGGGGTGTACGAAAAGCGAAGCCCGCGCGCCCGGAACGGCGAACACTTCGGCGGGAGGGGTGGTGTCCGAATGTTTGCCGAACTAAGGTCGCCGGACATGGGTGAGAGCAGACTGCGCCCCGACCGGCCGGCCACGACGCCCGCCGCGCCCGCCCCCTCCCCGGCGGACACCCTGACGCGCCGTCGGCTCCGGATCCTCGCGCACCACCGGGTCCGTCACCTCGGTGTCGGCGAGGACATCGATCACGGTCTCGCCGAGACCATCGCGACCGCGACCACCCGACGCCCGCTCGACGGCGCCCATCCCGGCGACGCCGACATCGCCGTCGTGTGGTTCCGCGACGGCGACGGTGACCTGGCCGCCGTGCTGGCCGGGCTCGTCGAGACCACCACCAGCCTGATCTGGCTGTTCACGCCCGCCGCGGGCAGGCCCGGCCACATCGGCGACGCCCGCATCCTGTCGGCTGCCCGCGCCGCGGAGGCGTTCGCCGAGCCCGGCATGCTGGTCCGCCCCCACTGGACGGGAACCCGGCTGCACGTGGCGTGACGCGCCGCCCGGGTCGTCGCCGGGATCGGCGAGAAACCCCGGCGCCGTGCCCGATTCGCCGACCCGCGCCGGGACGGAGCGCCGGGCGGCCGGGTGCGGCGCCCGCGAAGCCGTTCGGGAAACGGTCGTCACGGGCGCGTCAACGGCGTGACCCGCGACGGGGACCGGCAGAATGCGGGGGTCCGTTCGACCCATCCATCGGCACGAGACTGCGGGAGCAGAGATGACGCCCATCGTGATCAGCGCACCGGGACATGCCACGGTCAGGCTCGAAGCCGGGGAGGCGGTGATCGTCGTCGACCCCGGCGTGCTCGCGCCGGATTCGGCGTTCACGCAGGTCGACGCCTTCCTCGTCACGCACGACCACGAGGATCACGTCGACGTCGAGCGGCTCGCGGGCGCCCTCGCCGCGACCCCCGGCAGCCGGGCCTGGGCGCCGTCCACCGTGGTCGAACGCCTGCGCGCGGCCGGCGCGGCGGGGGAGCAGGTCGAGGCGGTGGACCGGGACACGCGCTTCGAGGCCGCGGGCGTGGCCGTCCGCGCCATCGCGGGCACGCACGCCGCGATCCATCCGGCCGTGCCCGACCTCACGAATGTCGCCTACCTCGTGGCCGACCGCCTCCTGCATCCCGGCGACGCGTTCCCCGCCGTCCCGGACGCGCCCGCCCTCGAGGTGATGTTCCTGCCGGTCAGCGGCCCGTGGATGCGGTTCGCCGACGCCGCCGACTACGTCGCCGCCCTGCACCCCGGCATCGTGGTGCCCATCCACGACGGCGACCTCAACGACGTCGGCCGCACCCTCACCGACCAGCTGTCGGGCCTGCTCGGCGACGTGCGCTACGAGCGGCTGTCCGACGGGCGGACGCTCACGGTCTGAGGACCCACTCCGCCGACGCTGCTCGTGGTGTCAGCGTCGTGTCAGGGCGGTGTCAGGTCGCGCGGCGAGAGTTGCCGCATTCGATCGGAACCGACCGGAGGAGTGGAGTTCGATGACGGTGCGGCACAAGGGACACGGTGACCTCGGCGATGCCTGGAGCGGGATGGTGGAGGTGGACGACACGGCGCTCGCGGTCACCGACAGCGGCGGGCCGG
Source organism: Nocardia thailandica NBRC 100428 (assembly GCF_000308795.1). GTDB lineage: Bacteria > Actinomycetota > Actinomycetes > Mycobacteriales > Mycobacteriaceae > Nocardia > Nocardia thailandica. The sequence goes on from NZ_BAGK01000292.1 coordinate 5,567, forward strand.
GGCTGCCGGTGATCTACCTCAACGGGCAGTTCGCGACCCAGGGATACTGGCGGAAGACGATCGCGGAACTGGGGCCGGGATTCCGGCACATCACCTTCGACGAGCGGGCGCGGGGACGCAGGTCACGACGCTCGGCCGACTACTCCTTCGCGGCGGCGCTGCGGGACGTCGACGCCGTGCTGGCCGCGCGTGGGGTGCGGCGGGCCGTCCTGGTCGGGTGGTCCTACGGCGCTGTCGTCGGGGCGCACTGGGCCGCGCGGAACCCCGAACGGGTCCTCGGCGCGGTACTCGTCGACGGGGCGTTCCCCTACGACTGGCTCGACGACGCCATGGAGCGGCGCATCCGCACGCTGTTCCGGCGGCTGGGCTGGGTGATGCCGCTGGCCCGGCCCACCGGGCTCGCGCCGAGGATGAGCGCCGCGCAGCAGGCCGAGAGCAACATCGAACTCGGTCGGCTGTCGCGGACGAGCGAACTCGCGCCGGTGCTCGACGCGATCACCGTCCCGGTGCGATACGTGGTCGCCTCGGGCACGTCGTTCGGCAGCAAGGGCGACGAGCAGGAGCGGATCCGGCGCGGGCTCGACGCCGTGACGGCGGGCAATCCGCACATCCGCGTCGCCGCGAAGGTGCCGAGCAATCACGGCGCCGTCCTGCGCAAGGACTTCCGCGCGGTCGCCGACGCCGTGCGCGAGGTCACCCGGCTCGGCGATCCGCGGCGGTGACCCGACGGCGCGCGCGTGTCAGACTGGCGGCGTGAGTGGGGCGAAGAAGGAAGCGGGCGCGGCGGCACCGGCCGGGAGGCCGCGGCGTGACCGCGGGGACGTCATCGGCGGCGGGCTGCTGTGGCTCGCGAAATGGTCGCTGTGCATCGTGGCCATCGCGGCGGGCGCCTGGGTGCTCGGCTCGATCGTCGCGCGGCTGTGGGTGGTGCTGCTGCCGGTCGCGCTGGCGGTGGTGGTGACCACGGTGCTGTGGCCGCCGACCCGCTGGCTGACCCGGCACGGCTGGCCGGCCGCCGCGGCCGCGTCGGTCACGCTGCTGGGCTTCCTCGCGGCCCTCGCGGGGGTGATCGCGCTGATCGTGCCCTCGGTGGCCGACCAGGCGCCCGAACTGGTCGACAAGTCGACCGCGGGGGTCAACCAGGTCCGCGACTGGGTCCAGGGTCCGCCCCTGCGCATCCGCGACGAGCAACTCGACTCGGCGGTGGACGCCATCGTGGGACGGCTGCAGTCCAGCGGCGCACAGATCGCCAACGGCGTCTTCACCGGGGTGTCGACGGCGACCTCGGTGCTCATCACCGTGTTCCTCGTGCTGGTCCTGGTGTTCTTCTTCCTCAAGGACGGCCCGCGCCTGCTGCCCTGGATGCACGTGGTCTGCGGGGACCGCAGCGGCCGTCACCTGGCCACGGTGCTCGAGCGCGTGTGGGCGACGCTGGGCGGGTTCATCCGCACCCAGGCGGTGGTCAGCCTCGTCGACGCGGTCTGCATCGGTGCGGCGCTGTTCATCCTGGACGTGCCGCTGGCCATGGTGCTGTCGGTGATCACCTTCATCGGCGGCTTCGTGCCGATGGTCGGCGCCTTCGTGGCCGGCGCGCTGGCGGTGCTGGTCGCCCTGGTCGGCAACGGCTTCACCACGGCGCTGATCGTGCTCGGCGTCGTCATCGCGGTGCAGCAGCTCGAAGGCAACGTGCTGCAGCCGGTGTTGCAGAGCCGCAGCATGGAGCTGCACGCGGTCGTGGTGCTGCTGGCGGTGACCGCAGGCGGCTCGCTCTACGGCATCACCGGCGCGTTCCTCGCGGTGCCGGTCGTGGCCATGATCGCGGTCGTGCTGCGCTACATCGGGGAGCAGATCGACGCGGCCACCGCGGCGCCGCCGTCGGACGAGCCCGACGCCGACGAGGCGGCGGTGGGTCCACCGGCGCCCGAAGCCGGTAGCTGACGGGGTGATTCGGGTCGGCGCGGCCGGGTAGACCTCGGAGCGAGGGGCGATCGAGGAACCCCCGGCCGTGTGGGGTGCTCCGATCATCCGCGGGCCGGGTTCGCCGCCGGGCGAGATGGACCCCTCGCCAGGCCCGGCGGTCTGCGGCCGCCAGGGCAGGGACTGCCGCCCCTGGGTGCTCAGGGAGCGCGTCCCTCGCCCTGGCGGCCCTCGGTTTCGTGGAGCATCTCCCAGCGGCAGCTGGCGCCGATAGAAGGGCACGGCTGACAAACGTCACCTGACGCGAAGCCGCAATGCGAACACCTGGCCTCCCTCCGGCTGTTTCCGGCACCAACTGCATCACGGCCACCTCGCGATCGGCCGGAATGTGCTGGGATGGAGTGACCAGCCGGTGTTGATCCGACAGGACCGCTGGGGCAGCGCGAGGCCTGCCGGTACGAGGAAACGAGTACTCGATGACCAGCCCCGAACCACCCCGTCCCCGAACCGCCGCACCCGGCGACGACCCCTGGCACCGGCTCGACGCCGATCTGGAGCCCTGCGGGCAGGCGATGATCCTGCACGTCCGCGGCGAGGTCGACGCCCACACCCGGTCCCGCTGGGACGGCCTCCTGAACTCCGCTCTCGCCGCCACCGTCGCCGGTGGGAGCGGACACCTCCTCGTCGACCTCTCCGGCAGCGGGTTCCTGTCGCTGCGGGCGATCCTCGACCTGGCGCGCGTCCGCCGGCGGTGTCCGGTGGAGATCGCCGGCGTCGACGACCGCGAACACTCGGTCGTCCACCGCGTGGTCGCCGCGGCGGGACTGTCGGCATGGTTGCCGGTGTACCCGGACCTGGTCACCGCGCTGGCCGACCGGTCGCGCGCCGTCGGGTCCCCGGCGCCGGATCTCGCGCGGGCGCGGGGCCGCCCCGCGTCCTTCGCTCCGACTCCCAGTGCCTGAACAACCGGTTTCGGCTCGCGAAGAACGAAGAGCGGTCATGTCCCACGAACTCGACAACGAATCCACCACCGACCCGGAGGTCTCCTGGCCCGACCCCAGTCCGCTGCAGTCCTGGTGGGACCGGGTCATGCACGGCGATCTCGCCCCGCCCAAGACCCGCCGCGGCGGCCAGCGGGCCGCCCGCCGCACCGACTCCTGATTCGGTTCCGGCGGCCGCGTTGATTACCGGCCGCCGGAACGGGAATGCCCGCACAGGCGCGACGGAGCGCCCATCGCCGGGATGGCGCGCGGTCGCGGCAGGAGGCCGGCATGCAGTTCACGACGCCCGGGAGCTTCGCGCACCCCGACGGTGACGAGCCCGACGCGACATTCGATGAGCGGGTGGACCGCGTCCTGGTGGTCGGCCTGCACGACGCCCGGCTGCGCGCCCTGCTCGCCACGGCGACCGGGCTCTCGACCGACGCGCTGCAACGGCTCGGGGTCGCGGCCGAGATGCTGCGCCGCACCGAGGGCCTCGAACCGGCCGAACACACCGCCCAGCTGTGATCGTCTCAGGCCGGGCGCCCGGCCTGCCAGGTCGCGCTCTGCCGCGCCGCGATGCCCACCAGGCGGTCCAAGCCGAAATTCAGGTCGGCGAGGTGGGTGTTCATGAGCGGCAGCTCGTTGAGCGGGTCGCCGCCGTCGAGGGCGATGCGGTATCGGTGGAAGCCCTCGGGATCGACGCACTCGCCGGTGCCGCGTGCCCGGCCGGTCGTCCAGGTCGAGGCCGAGGTCGGCGGGCGGGACGGCAGCGCGGTGATATCGAGCAGTACCGAGATGAAGCCGAAGGAGAACCCGTCGCTCGGCACGGTCAGCCCGACCGGCTCGGTGTCTCCCGCGAGTACCACCGGGTCCGTGCACGCGACCCGGAATCCGGGGCCGTGGGGTAGCCCCATCGCGCCCGACAGCAGATCCAGGTCGCTGGCGCCGAAGATCGACGGCGTCGCGGTGGTGTCGGTGGAGTAGGCCACCACGCAGCCGGCCTCACCCGCCGCCGTGCACAGCGGCAGGTGGGCGAAATCGCCTCCGGTCGTGCCGTTCTCGGCCGCGGTGACGTTACCGCCCATCAGGAAGGCGCCCACCACGCGATCGCGCACCGCCGGGTCGGGGTCGACATGCTCGCGCAGCAGCCTGCGCAGGATCATCGTGCCCTGCGAGTGGCCGACGAAGATCACGCCGCGGCCGTCGTTGTCGCGGGCGAGATAGTCCCGCCAGGCCGCGACGACGTCGGCGTACCCGGTGTCGAACAGGGCTCCGGCGCCCAGCAACGCGGGCCCGAGGCCGAGGATGGGCACCTGCCGGTAGACGGGGGAGTAGACCCGGCAGACGCTGCCGAAGCGCGCGGCCTGGAATCGGGCGATGGAGCGGACCTCCGGCGAGGCCGTGGCCGGCGCGCCGAGGGCGATGTCGTTGCTGACGGTCGGGTAGACGTAGAAGCAGTCCACCGGCCGGTCGCCGCCGGGGAGCGCCGCGGTGGTGGCGCCGGTCCGCAGGTCGGTCGTGTCCGACGGCAGGTCGCACGGGTCCCCGCCGGTGTCGGGCCGGCACAGCCACGTCGCGGCCGGGGCGGGCGCGGCGGGCGCCGCCGCCGGAAGGCCGACCGCCGCCAACGCTGCCACGATCAGGACGACCCAGCGGATGCGTCTCGGCCGTCTCCGGGCCATGAACTCCGATTGCCTGGCCATCCGGCCCACCTCCCGCGCTGTGATCGGAGCCACTCCAGGGCGACTGTTGAACCGGAGTCAACAGCTGTTGAACCGGAGTCGACCGGCGGTCGTGGTGGGGCACCGACGAGGTCGTTCCATCCGCAATTACCGCCGCCTGTGAAATGGCACAGGATCTTTCTCGAATTCCCCGTGTCCGGGAACAGGCGATGCCGCCGAACCCGAATAGTCCTCGGCGAATTGTGGCGCGCCGCATTCCGAAAAGGGATCGTCCGGCTGATAGCGTTGTGCGCGTGCATAATTCGCCGCAGAGGTGGTGGTATCGCTGTTTCCCGGAATGGCAAGGCTGAGTACCGACCAGGTGGCCCCCGCCGAGGCGGTGGACTATTGGCAGTCCGTGGTCGGCGACACGACCGCGCCCGTATCGCTGGCACCGATCGAGGGTTTTCCGTTCCACGGTGAGATCGTTCCGCTCGTTTCCACCGACGCGATGTCGCTGATGTGGTCCCGCTGCGGCGGTCACGTATCGACCCGGAATGCCGGGCACATCGCCCGCGCCGACGAGCAGTTCGTCATCGTCCTCATCGAATTGCCGGGCGCGTTACCGCGCGACATGTCCGAACTGCGCCCGGGAACGATGTCGGTCTTCGACACCGCGCATCCGATGCGGCTGCGCCTCGACCGATCACGATCGCTGCTGGTCATGCGGGTGCGGCGCGAGGTCGTCGTGGAGTCGGCGACGGTCGGCGAAGCGCTGTTCGGCGGGCCGGTCATCGTCACCCCGCAACCCTCGGCCCAGGTGATCTCGCATTTCCTGACGTCCCTGGCGCACCTGGCCGTCACCGAGCCGTCGAATATGCCCATTCTCGCCGGGCACGCACCCCGGCTCACCGCCGCGCTCATCGATCTGTCCCTGAGCGTCGGCGTTTCGGAACGGGCCGCCACGGTGCACCTGAAAGAACAGGTGGCCCAGTTTCTCCGGGTGAACTTCCAGGACCCCGACCTGACCGTCGACGACATCGCCCGCGCATGCCTGGTGTCACGGCGCACGCTGTTCCGCGTGGTGGGCGAGGACGGGGTCGCGCGGCGGCTCCGGCAATTGCGTCTGGATTTCGCGCGGCGCGCGCTCCTGCGTCACCCCGAACAATCGATCGCGGCAATTGCCGCCGAGGCCGGTTTCCGCAACGAGCGAACCTTCTATCGAGCCTTTCAGAACGAGTTCTCCATGACGCCCAGGGAATACCGGCAGTCGACGGCGTGCGCGGTGTGAGCCGCAACCGCGCCCGCGTCGGGCGCGTCGGCCCCGGCGCGCGGATCACCGAGCCGCGCCGCCACTCCGGTTACCCTCGGTCGGGTGCGCATCCCTCGCAAGACACCGGTCCTGCTCGCGGCGCTCGCCCTCGTGCCGGTCGCGTGTTCCTCCGGACCCGATCAGCCCCGGACCGTCGCCGAGGCGTTCGCCGCCGCGCTGAGCAGCGGTGACGCGGCGACCGCCGCAGCGCTCACCGATGCTCCCGACGCGGCCCGCGCGAGCCTGACGACCCTGTTCGAGAACCTCGGCAAGAACGACACGGTTCGCGTGACCGCCACCGAGGACCGGACCTTCACCCTCGAATCCACCTGGAAATTCGGGCCGGAGGGCCGGACCGCCTGGACCTACACCAGCCGCGGCGCCGCCGCGGGCGACGACTGGAAGATCACCTGGAACCCGACCACCGTCGCCCCCGGGCTCGACCTCGGCCCGCTCACCTACAGTCCCGTCTACCCGAAACCGGCCCGGGTGCTCGACGCCTCGGGCGGCGAGCTGATGACCCAGCAGGTCGTGACCCTGGTGAACGTCGCGCCCGACGCCGACGTGGCCGCCGCGGCGGCGGCGCTGGCCCCGCACGGCGTCACCGAGGCGGGCCTGCGGGCCGATCTGTCCGCCGCCCAGGGCAAGCCGGTCACCGCGGTCGCGCTGCGCGAGGCCGACATCGCCCCGCTCCGTGACGCGCTGGGCGGCGTGCGGGGCGTGACGCTCGCGCCGCAGACCCGCCTGCTGACCGTCGACAAGGCCCTGGCCGGACCGACCACCGCGGGGCTGGCCGAACTGTGGCAGCAGCAGGCCGACGGCGCGGCGGGCTGGGCGATCCGCGCGCAGACCGCCGAGGGCACCCAGCGCATCGCCGGCCCCGACGCCACCCCACCCCCGACATCCCCGCCACGATCGACATCGACCTGCAGAACGCGGCCGAGGCCGCGCTGGCCCCGATCGCGCAGCCCGCCGCCCTCGTCGCGCTGCGTCCGTCGACGGGCGAGGTGCTCGCCGTCGCCCAGAACGCGCCCGCCGACGCACAGGGACCGATCGCCCTGACCGGCCTGTATCCGCCGGGATCCACCTTCAAGACCGTGACCGTCTCGGCCGCCCTGCAGGCGGGCGGCGTCGATGTCGACACCGTGCTGCCCTGCCCGGGCCGGGCCACCATCGAGGGGCGAACCATCCCCAACGACAACGGTTTCGACCTCGGTCCGGTCCCGCTGCACACCGCCTTCGCACGTTCGTGCAACACCACGATGGCCGAACTGGGCGTGCGGCTGCCCCCCGACGGGTTGACCTCCGCGGCCGCGCAACTGGGGCTCGGAGTCGACTACGTGACGCCCGGCCTGACGACCGTGACCGGCAAGGTCCCGGCCGCGCGCAATCCCGCCGAACAGGTCGAGTCGAGCATCGGGCAGGGCAGCGTCACCGCCTCGCCGTTCGGGATGGCCCTGGTCGCCGCCTCGCTCGCGCACGGCTCCGCGCCCGCGCCCGCCATCGTGCGT
>NZ_BAGK01000291.1 GCF_000308795.1 Nocardia thailandica NBRC 100428
ACACGCACCACAAGGTCGTGGGCGGGCTGATGCTGGACCGGATCACCACCTCAGGCGAACTCCCCACCCTCGACGAAGACGCCACACCCGCCGAACTGGACCGGATGTTCCCTCTCGGCGGTCACCTCACCCACCGCATCCTGCGGGGCGACCCGCGAAAGATCGTCGCCGCACGCCACGACGTCGCCCCGGCCCCCGGCCAGCACCGCGCCCCCGGACACCGCCCGCGCCCGGATCGGCTGGTGTGCGTGCACCACTTCAAGTGGCGCGCCGGAGTGCTCGATGACCTCGACCAGCGTATCACCCGCTACGGCAGCGGCGAATGGATCGAGCACACCCCGGCCGTGCGCCGCGAAGCCACGCGGCTACTGGCCCACACCGCCGCTCATGGCGGGCGCCTCGACCCCAACGATCCGCGCCCGGACTACCAGCCGGTGAGCCTGCGGAAAATGCCTGACCACTGGAGCGAACAGGCTCGTAGGATCGTCATCGAATGGCGGCCACCAGCAAGAACGACCGAGGAGTGAAACCGTGGACAAACCCCTGGCGGTGCTGCTGTGCGGCATCACCGGCTCCGGAAAGACCGTCCTGGCCACCGCACTCGCCGATCAGGGGCTGACCCGGCTCTCGGTCGACGAGGAAGTCCACCGCCGACACGGCCGCTACGGCATCGACTACCCCGAACGCGAGTACTTCCAGCGCGAAGCCCCCGTCGTCGATGACATCCGCAACCAGGTCATCGAGCACCTGCGCGCGGGCACCAGCGTCGTCCTCGACCACGGACTCTGGCTGCGCAAGGACCGCGACGTCTGGCGCGAAGTCATCGACAACGCCGGCGGCACACCACGACTGGTGTACCTGCCCGTGGACAAGCCCGAACTGCTTCGCCGGCTCGCCGAACGCAACCAGCGAGAGGACGCCAACGCCCTCACCGTGACCCCCGAAGCGCTCGACGACTTCTTCGCTCGCTTCGACCCACCCACCGACGACGAGAACGCCGTGATCTACACCGGCGGCGACCCTGCCGCCGTACTCCGGTGAGGATTGATCCGCTCACGAGGGAGCGGATCGGCGAGCTCATCGACCTGATGACCGATGGTGCCCCCTGGATCACCGCTCGCACCTGGTCGGACTACTGGGCGTACGCCACCCTGTTCTCCAGCACCTGCCCCACCGCCATCGCCGAGCACCGCCTCGTCGGCGCGGTGATCGCATTCCGCAGCCAAGACGACCCCACCGAGGTCTACATCCAGGACGTCATCACCCACCCCGGCCACCGGCACCGCGGTATCGCACGGGCACTGATCGAAGCGCTGTCCGCACAGGCCACCGCGTGGGGCTGCCGCCGGCTGTACCTCACATCAGAACCAGGCAACCAGGCCGCCCATGCCACCTGGACAGCGCTCGGATTCACCAACGTGGCAGGCGATCACACTGTCGGCGATGTCTCGGTGACCACGGATTTCAAGGGCCCCGGTCGAGACCGGGCGCTCTACCAACGCCTGACCAACTAGATCAGCAGCTGCCGCGGCGGCGAGGATGGCGGGCACCGAGCCCGACTCGCCGCGCAGCATCTCCCACAGGTCCCGCCGACATCACCGACTGGTTCGCCACCCGGCCCGGACAGCAGTTCCGCGACCCCAAGGGCTACATTCTGGCCACGGCCACCATCTGACCACCCCTGTGGAGGACAACCCATGAAGCTGCTCGTCACCGGCGGTGCCGGATATATCGGGTCCGTCGTGACCCACCAGCTCGTTGAGGCCAGCCACGAGGTCGAAGTACTCGATGACCTGTCAACAGGCTTCGCCGAGAACGTCCCCGACGGCGTCGTCCTGCACCGCGCATCGGTCCACGACAGCGCCGACATCCTCACTGCGGGAGCCGGATTCGACGGCGTTCTCCACTTCGCGGCGAAGATCGAAGTCGCCGAATCGGTGCGCGACCCCGAGAAGTACTGGCACCAGAACATCGAAGGGTCCTTGGCGTTGCTGCGCGCGATCCGCGCCGCCGGAGTTCCGCGGCTGATCTTCTCGAGTACCGGTTCGATGTACACCGGAGACGGCACCACCGCGTTCGATGAGAACGCGCCGGTCAGCCCCAAGAACCCGTACGCGGCCACCAAGCTCGCCATAGACCTGATGATCAGCGGCGAATGCGGCGCAGGCCCACTCGCGGCCGCGAGCCTGCGCTACTTCAACGCCAGCGGCGCAGTCCAGGCGGCCAACGGGCGCTGGCTCGGCGAACGGCACGACCCCGAAACCCACCTCATCCCGATCCTGCTGCAAGCCGCACTCGGACAACGGGATTCGTTCACCCTCTACGGCACCGACTACCCGACCGTCGATGGAACGTGTATCCGGGACTACATCCACGTCAGCGACCTCGCCAGCGCGCATCTGCTCGCGCTCGACGCCATCGAGCCGGGCCGCCACGAGATCATCAACCTGGGCAACGGGCACGGACACACCAACCGTCAGGTGCTCGACGCGGTACGAGAAGTAACCGGTCAGGACTTCCCCGTGCGGATCGGCGACCGCCGCCCGGGTGACCCCGCAATCTGCATCGCCTCCAGTGAGAAGGCACACCGAGTACTCGGCTGGAAACCGCAGCGGCCCGACCTGGCTGACATCGTCAGCGACGCATGGGCCTTCCATCGCACCGAGTCCTAGCAGATGGACCCGAACAGATCAGTCATGCGCGGACCCGGGCGAGGCCTGCGCCGTGTTGCGGCGACGACCGACCCGGGCGGCTCTACGGCGTGTTGGTGACTGCGATGTCGTGCCAGGCAGCGGGTGCGAGGCGGCGGTAAGGCGCCGGTCAGCGCTCCTGTTCCTGCCTGCGGCCGCCCGCGCCGGAGAATTTGTGCAGCGATTCCCAGAGCGGGCGGGGCATCAGCGCCAGCGCGACGCCCAGGTCGACCGGCGGGTCGAAGGGCAGTCCTCGGCCGTCGGACCAGCGGATCTCGTGGACACGCACGACCCGGCCGTCGATGTCGTATCGCGCGCTGGCGCCTTCGCACACAGCCGTCTGGATGGTGACGCTCGCTTCGGCCACCGGCCGCCTCCTTCGGAAGTCGTTGTGGTGCAGTGGATCTGAGGGGTTCAGGGATGTCGCCGGATCTGTCGCAGCCCGGTGAGCGGTAGGGGAGCGAGGTCGGTGCGGGTGGGGACGCGGCGAGTGCCGCGGGCCAGCTGGCGGGCGAGGGTGGTGTAGGCGCGGCCCAGCTGTTCGACCTGGGCCCTTGCCGTGACCAGCTCGGTGTCGGTGAGGGGGATCGGGTGACGCAGCAGCGTGCACCAGGCGGCCATCCGGTCGATGACTGCGCCGACGGTCTCGGTGTGCGACGGTAGCCTCGGGTCCGCGGGCGGCAGGACCGAGAGGGCGATGCTGTCGAGGATCTCGGTGGCTTGCTGGCGGTCGGCGGCGAAGTCGTCGTCGTGGCGGTACTGGCCCTGGTGGTAGGCGTGATGCACGCCGGCCACGTCGGCGGGCCGCCGTTGTCGTGGATCGGTGCGCCGGTGCACAGTGAGATGAGCGTGACGGTGTCGGGCAGCGGCGCGGCGAGGGCGGTCGTTGCGGGGCCGTTGATGAGCTGGAGCATCGTGGTGGTCTTTCGTGGTGGAGAGGGTTCGGTAGCCGGATGGTGGTGTCGGGGGAAGGACGAGGGGCGTCTTCCCCCGACACCGGTCTCTTCCGGCGCGCCGGAGGAGGTGTGCGTGCGCGGCTCGGCAGAACGTGCGCGCGGTGAGGTAGTGCAGGCGCAGGTGGGAACCCGTCGTGGACCAGGTATCGGCAGCTGGTCGGGGTCAGTGCCTGGGGCGGCGCACCGTCGGTAGCTGGCGTCAGCCGCTGGAGATGTCCTCGCGCAGCGGGGCGTAGGCGCCCAGCAGCTCGAACAGCTCGACTGCTTCGGGCAGGTCGTCGGTGCCGTCACGGTGTGCGTCGACCTCGACCACAGCAGGGTGATGCGCGAGAGGACCGCGCCGACGGATTCGGTGTGTATCGGGGCATCGGTCGAGGGCTCGGCGTAGGCGTCGAGGCGGCGCGCGATTTCCTCGTCGATCTCGAACACCGTGTACTCGACGCTGGCTGCCAGCTGCGCTATCGACTCCGAGGCCACGCGCACTGCCTGCTCCGGCAGGCCGGCGGTGGTCAGGTCGATCGCCGCGGCGCGGTAGGCGCGGTGCAGGGCGCACAGTGCCTGCAGGTCGGTAATAAGTTCGGGGCGGCGGTGGGGGATGAGCGCGTCGGGGGTGGCGAGGGCTTCGAGCGCGGTCTTGGGCTCGGCAGGATGGGACGGATATCGGAGCGGGTCATCGAGCCTCGATCGAGTAGGGGATGGCGAGGTGCTGCACGAGGGCGGGCCACTGGTCTGCCAGCGTGGCCAGCGCGGTCCACGCCGCGTGCACGGCGTCGCTGGAGGGGTCGGTGGTGGCCAGCAGCTGCCGGGCCTGCGCGCCGGCGCGGGCCATCTCGTCGATGAGGGCGCCCGCGGGGATGCCCGGGGTGCCCAGGTCGGCGGCCACCCACATATCGATCGCGTCGATCACCGCCCGTCGGCGCACGTCGGCGACCGCGCGGCGACGGCGCGGCCACCGCTTGCTGTGCAGCTTGGCCAGCACCCGCGCCAGCCCGGTGATCGGATGGTCGGGACCGCGGCCGCCGAGCAGCACGCCGCTGAGCTCGTGCCAGTGCGGCAGCCGACGCTCCCCGGCCTCAGCGTGCATGGCTCGGCTCCGTCACCCGCCGGATCGCCTCGACGACCACCGAGGCGGCGGGCCGGAATTCGTCACCCGGCGGGTCGGCGACCCAATAGCGGAATCCGTCGCGAGGCGAGCTCGGCAGGGCGATCTCCGCACCGTCGCGCACCACGCTGGCATCCAGCCGGAAGAGCCGGGCGAATAACGCGAGGTGATCGTGCTCGCTGGCGGGCAGATCCGCCCGGACCAGGAAGGTCCACCGCCCCGAGCGGTGATGACCGACAGTCGCGCCGACCGCGAATTGCCTGGCCCGCAGATCCCGCACCACCGCCTCACCCAACGCGCTAGGCACGGTGATCCCGAGAATGGCTCCCGTCTGCACCACGACCATGTCCGAGCGGCCTTCCACCGACCGCACCACCGCGGGCAATCCGCACGTCATCCGGTAGTACCGGCAGCTCTGCTGCGCCGCGTTCGCCATTTCCATCGCAGCCCCCTACATCGGTCGGATTCGGCAGTGACGCAGCGGAATCACCGTTTCGCGTAATTCGGATCCGGGTAACTTTCCGGCCCGTCACTACGAATCAGTCTGCGCGGCGGCCTAGGCTGGACGAAGAGCTTCGATTCGGACAGAAATCTGTCCGAATCGGTCACCGAATAGCCAAGGGGGCGAAGCGATGTCACGGCAACCGCGCGAGCTGACCGTCGAAACACCGCACCAGGTGTTCGGCGCCGAGCTGCGCCACTGGCGCCTCCTGCGCGGCCTATCTCAGAATGGGCTCGGCGAGCTGACCTCCGACAGCGGTGCGCTCATCGGCAAGATCGAGAAAGCCACCCGCGTCTGCCATCTCGAGCTCGCGCAGCGCCTCGATGCCGCACTCGACACCGGCGGCGCCCTCACCCGCATGTGGCAGCGCATGGAACAGGCCGCCGCCACCGCCGACACCGACACCAGCGCCGCCGCCGAGGCCGTGCTGCCCGGCAACCGGTGGGCCGCGCTGCCCCTGCCCGAGCTGCTGCGCGAATGGAGCAGCGGCGAAACCCCGGCGACAGGGCAGGCCGGAACGAATCGGCGCCGCATCGGCCAAGCCGACATCGCGATCATGTGGTCGATGTGTGACACCCTCACCGCCGCAGACCGCCACCTCGGCGGCGGCTACGCCCGCGACGCCCTCACCGAGTTCCTCACCAGCACCGTCGCGCCCGCACTGCGCGGCAGCTACGACACCACGATCGCCGCCGAGCTCCACACCGTCAGCGCGCGCCTGGCCGACCTGGCCGGATTCATGTCCTTCGACACCGCCCGCCAATCCTCGGCAACCGCGTGGTTCCGGACCGCGCTCGCGCTGGCCAAGGCCGCTGGCAACCTTGCCCTGGGGGCGCATATCCTCGCCGACATGGCCATGCAGGCGCACCACGTCGGCCGCCGCGCCGACGCGCTCACCCTCGCCGAGACCGCCGTCGGCACCGCCCGGCAGTCCGGCTCACCCTCGACCATCGCCCGCAGCAGCGCACTGCTCGCGCGCGCCCACGCACTGGCCGGAGACCGCGCCGCATCCGCACGCGCCCTGGCCGCCGCCGAGCAGCAGCTAGACCGGGCCCACCCCGCCGACGAACCGGCGTGGATCAGGTTCTTCACCGACGAACAGCTCGCCGCCGAAACCATGTACGTGGCCGCTGATCACCGCGACGCCCGCGGCGTGCAACACCACGCGCCGCTCGTACTCGGCGCCGCCAGCGAGATGGACCGCCGCCGCGTCCTCGCCGCCTCCACCCTGGCCAGCTCCCACGTCGCCGACCCCGCCACCGCCGACATCGACCACGCCGCCCAGATCCTCATCGACGCGCTGCCCGCAGCCAGCACGGTCGTCAGCAGCCGCGGTCTCGACGCGATCAACACCGTGCGCCGCCAGCTCGCACCCCACGCCCAGCACCCGTGCGTGCAGCAGGTCGAGCGCGCCTTCGCCGAGGCCATGGTCCCGATCCGATGACCACCATCACCACTGACCTCGACACCACCCTCCACACCGCCTGCGCCCTCCGCGACCTCTCCCCGGCCCGGGCGCGGCTCATCCACCACTCCAGCAACGCCGTCTACGTCCTGCCCGACCACGGCGCCGTCGCACGGATCTCGACCGGCGCCGCCGACCTCGACCGCGCACTGCGCACCCGCACCCTCACCAGCGAACTCGCCCGCAACGGATTCGGCGCGACCGAACCCCTGCCCGACGCCCACCCGGTCGTCGTCGACGACCACGACATCAGCTTCTGGACCTACTACCCACAACCCCCCGGGCCCGCGCCGACCTCACGCGAGCTCGGCGCGCTGCTGCGCCAGCTGCACACCGCCGCGCCACCCGAGCATGTGCAGCTCCCGCGCTGGGTACCGCTCGAGTCCCTGCACATCGCGCTGACCGACCCCCGCTCCGCCACCCAACACCTGACAACCGCCGACAGACAGCGACTGCTCGACCTGGTCGACGAAGTCCGCGACCAGATCGCCACCATCGACTGGCCACTCGGAGAAGGACTCATCCACGGTGACGCATGGGCCGGGAACCTGCTCTGGCGCGACACCACCGCCGGGCACGAACCGATCCTGGGAGACTGGGACTGGACCAGCATCGGCCCCCTCGAAGTCGACCTGATCCCGACCTGGCACGCCGCCATCCGATTCGGCCGCGACCAGGGATGGGTCGACGCCTTCGTCGCCGAGTACGGCTATGATCTGGGGACTTTCGACCGCGGATTCCAGGCACTGCGCCGGATGCGCGACCTGGTACAGATCAGCGGCCCCCTCCGCCGCGCCGACGCATCACCCGAGCACGCGGCACGCCTGCGCCAGCGCGTGAAAGCCATCCTCAGCGGGGATGAAAACGGGCAATGGAGCCAGTACACCTGACCAGCCCCGCGCCCGAAAGTACCCGGCCGGTGCCCACGAAAGGCGCGACTGCGTTCCGCCTGCGTCCGAAGGACTACATCGAAATGGCCCACCCAGGAGTAGAGCCAGGTGATTTCGTTCCGTGTCTAGTTGGTCCCGCAAGCCATCGGATGGTGGGTGTGGGCGCAGGCCGCAGCGTACTCGGTCGGGGTCCGGTAGCCCAGCGCCGAGTGCCGGTGCCGGAGATTGTGATCGGCCCTTGAAGTCGCCGATCACCACGCGAGCTTCGAGCAGACTGGTCCAGTGGTTCTGGTTCAACTCTTCGCGCCATAGCCGGTGAACGGGACTGGTGCAGGGATAGGTGCCACCTGATGTGGCTTGCCTACGGGCAGGCTGGAAGGATGTCGCTGTGCCCAAGCCCTACCCCCGTGAGTTCCGCGACGACGTCGTGCGCGTCGCTCGCAACCGTGACGCCGGGGTGACGCTGGAGCAGATCGCCGCCGATTTCGGGATCCACCCGATGACGCTGTCGAAATGGATGCGTCAAACCGACGTCGACGACGGTGTGAAGCCAGGAAGGACCTCGAGCGACCCGGCTGAGCTTCGTGAAGCCAAACGCCGAATCCGGTTGCTGGAGCAAGAGAACGAGGGCTGAAGAAGGCCGCCGCCTATTTCGCGCCGGCGAATCTGCCGGGAAAACGATCTACCCGCTCGTCCGCGAGCTGGCCGAAGACGGGATCCCCGTCGCGGTGACGTGCCGGGTGCTGGGGTTGGCCCGACAGCCCTACTATCGGTGGCTCGATGAGCCCGTCACGGCCGCTGACCTGGACGAAGCGTATCGAGCGAACGCCCTGTTCGACGCGCATCGCGACGACCCGGAATTCGGGTATCGGTTCCTGGCCGACGAGGCCCGTGCCGTGGGCAGCGATCAATGCGTCGATTCGCGTTTCGCGCCACCGCGGTTCCAGGCCGGTGCCGTCAGGATTCGGGAGTTCTTCGGTCCAGCCTCCGTAGTCGGTATCCACCACCCGATACCCCCGCTGCTCCAACGCGATCAGCGTCGTCGACTTTCCTCGTGCCGGACATGCCCGTCACCAAGATCACCGCCACCCCCTGATCGTATGCGGATGGATCGAGCCGGCCCCGGCCGCAGGTCACCGCGACGGCCGGGGAGCTGGACGATCGGCGGACCCAGATCGAGAAGCGGCAGAGCGCCGCGACGCCGAGCTGCGTGCACAGGACGAGCAGTCGAGCTCCGAGGCAGGCCGAGGTGGTGGTGTAGGTGACGATCGGTGCGCCGCCCGCATGGTCGCCTTGCCGAGCAAGGCCAGTACCCGGACCATGCTGTGGGATCGGACTCCGTGACTCTCGACCATCGTTGCTGTTCCCTTCCACTGGGACCCCGCCGGAGCGGGGTCGTCCTACCCGGTAGAGATAAGCAACCGCGTGGCGCAGTTCGGGGTTGCGCCATTGCTGCGCCAGAGCACATCGCCCAGTGCGCGGATCGCTACCACTCCCAGCGGAAACCGAGGACGCAGTGCTGGGCGAAGGGGACGAACCGATGTGCGGAGCCGTCGACGATGTCGAGGCGATCCTCACGGACCGGTGCTCCTTCGAGGTGATCCGGCCAGGCGCAGAACCAGATCGCGGGCGGATGGCGCCTGCGGGGAAACTGGATCGCGAAGTCGAGGTTCTCCGCCCGGGCGCGCACGGCCCGCCGCACCTCGCGCGGGTAGTGGGTGCGTGGCGCGAAATGCGTCTTGTACTCGAGGGTGATCCGCTGTCCGGTCAGCAGTGCACGGCCGAAGGAGATCTCGTCACTGGACAGACCGAAGCCGTAGTCGTGGTGGTTGCCCAGCGCCCCGCCGTGCAGGACCTGGATCCGGTCGGCGTAGGGCTCGTGGTTGAACAGATAGGAATCGACGTCGTCCTCGAGCGCCTGGATGACCTGGAGGGTGTGCCGCAATTTGTAGGACCCGTCGACGGCGAAGGAGTACCGCTCGAAGAGAGTCATTGTGCGATGCCACTGCCGTCGGGTCATCGGGCGCTGGACAGGGACGGTGTCGCAGATGCTGTGCACGGCTTCCGGGTCGTCGCCGGAGAACACCGACCACAGCCGGCGGGTGTGGTCCTCGCTCATGTCGAACGCGGCGATGAACCATTCCAGGGTCTGGCCCGTGAGATGGATCCCGGTGAGCGCGCGCCGGATGCGATCGCGAAGCCTCCGGGGAAGTTCGATGTCGGTGTCGGGGTGTTCACCTGCGCTCCACAGGTGCTCGGCGACGACCCGGGCCACCGCGGCGGGTGCGGGGCCATGGGAGCGGAACCGCGTGCCCGCGGTCGCCCACCGCCGCCGGTAGGCCGGAGTCTCGCTCAGGATCCTCGTCAGCAGCTCGCCGGTGGGCGCCGCCGTGCTCAGAGCGCCCACCCGATCCCGTAGCTCAACGACGGACGCAGGGCGGTGAACCCGGTCCTGGCGATGCCGTCGGGATCCGGCTCGATCGGGACACCGCTGGGCTCATTGTCGTGCAGGGCTACCGGCGGCGAGCCGCCGATCCGCCAGATTGCGCGCGGCCGGGTCGCGACGCCGAAACGGATTCGCACATCGAAGGAGTGGCACGGGCGCCAAGGGGTGATCACGCAGTAGGTGCCCAGCAACTCCCGTCGGTACAGCTCCACCACGGTGGTGAGGTCGTGGCTGTCTCCGGCGGCCAGGGGGCGGGCCAGGCGGACTCGGAACTGGATGTGGGAGCGGGAGACCTGATCACGCCCGACCACCTCACCACCGTGGACGACCCTGGCAAGGAGGGTTTCGCGGTGATCGCTGGTCGGTGCGCTGTAGGGGATGACGATCTCGTCGAGGAACGGGGTGTCCGCCACGATCCGTCGTTCCTCGACGAGACACGGTGGATCTGACACCAGATCCAAGAAGGCCGTCAATCGTTCTGTGTACCAGTCTGATTCGCTCACCGATCGGCTGCTCGCCAGGGACTGTGCCAGCAGCCGGAGCGAGCGCTCGATCCGGCGCAGCGCCGTGCGGGGGTCGCGATCCATCCGCGTGGCCAGTGCACTCACCCTGTGGGTGAGAAACACGTGCGGCGCGTCGTCGGCCTCCAGTGCCAGCGCAGCTACGGCCGCGTCCCGCAACGGTCCGGGCAGGGCCGCGCACTGCTCGCGCAGGGTCCGCACGAGTTTGCGGCGGGTGTCGCCCGCGGAATCCGATTCGGTCACGCCGCAGCGCGTCCGCAGCAGCGGGCCCACCCGTTCGGCCACATCGGGTGCGTGCAGGCCGTGGCCGCGCTTGAGTAGCTTCAGCTCGGCGAAAACGGATTCGACATGGTCGCTTTCGTCGCGGGTGCCGGGCTCCACCGGCCGATTGTAACAACGGCCGGAACGGTCATGCGGTCTGCTGAGTGACCGAAAACCTCAGTTCTCGTGGGGGATATGCAGCGTGGTCGTGTCCTCCCACTCCGGAAAGGCGGTCACGATCCGTCCCTCCGGAGTGCAATAGCCCTGGATTGTGATCCCCGACGGGGCGACGCCGGTCCAGCGGGCGTTGCCGTTGGTGCCAGGTGCTTCGATCGTCGCGTTGTCGAAGGCGGCCGCGATATCGGTCAGCACTTCGAGCGGGCTCAGATCGGGATCGAAGGTGGTGTGGCGTAAGCCGTTCTCTGGGTCGATGTGTTTGCGGGCGATGCCGTTCGGGGTGCGCACCTCGAGGTAGACCGCACGGGTTCTGTTGTCCGCCTTGGTGAAGGTGATCACCCGCTCGACGTCGAGGTCGGAGGAGGGCAGGTGATGCATGCCGCCGAGTCGCGCGACCGGACCCTGCCCCTTGGTCTCACCG
>NZ_BAGK01000290.1 GCF_000308795.1 Nocardia thailandica NBRC 100428
GCTGGCCTCGATCACCTACTGCGACCACGCCGCCCAGGCGTGCCTGCTGGCCGCGCGCTCGGACGCCGTCGCGGGCAAGGCGTACTTCCTGGCCGACGCCGAGGACATCGACCTGTGGGCCTTCGTCCGCGACCTGGCCGTCGCCCTGGACCTGGCCCCGCCGACCCGCACGATCCCCGCCCCGGTGCTCGACGCCGCCATCACCGTCTTCGACACCCTGTGGCGGGTGCCCGCCATCGCCGAGCGCTGGTCACCGCCGCTGTCGAGCTGGACCACCGCGGCGCTCACGGTCTCGAGCACCTACGACACCTCGGCCGCCGCCCGCGATTTCGGCTACCGGCCCACCGTCACCCGCGACGAGGGGCTGGCCGCCTACGTCGAGTGGGTGCTCGCGACCGGCGGCGTCGACGCCGTCATCGCGCGCGGCTGAACCCAGGAGGACTCATGACGCAGACCACGGCCCGCGCCGCCACCGTACCGCCGCTCGCGCCGGGATCGCTGCCGCTGCTGGGACATTGGCACCGATTCGGCAAGACGCCCTACCGCTACCTGTCGACCCTGTCCGCGCTCGGCCCCGTCGTCGAGATCCGCATCCCGGGCTACCGCACCTACCTGGTCACCGAGCCGGAGCTGGTGCGCGAGGCCCTGACCGGCCTCGGTGACCAGGGCGCGATGATCGAACGCGCCGAACTGCTGCTCGGGGAGGGCGTGACCGCGGTCTCGGGTGCGCGGCACCGGCGTTCGCGCCGGCTGATCGCGCCGGCCTTCGCCCGCGCCCGCATCGCCGGCTACGCCGAGGTGATGACCCGCTTCGGCGCCGAGCGGGCCGCGAGCTGGCGCGACGGGCAGCGCCTGGCGGTCGACGAGGAGATGCACGACCTGGCGCTGCGCACGGTCGCGGGGGCCCTGTTCTCCGGCGAACTGGGGGACCGCACGGCCGACCGCATCCACCGGCTGCTGCCCGAGGTCATGACCCTGCTGGCCCGCCGCGTCACCCGGCCCGCCTGGCTGGACCGGCTGCCCACCCGGCGCAACCGGCGGTTCCTGCGGCTGGTGGCGGAGATGAAGGAGGCCACCGGCGAGATCATCGCCGCCTACCGCGCCGAGCTGGCCGCCGACCCCTCGATCGATCACGGCGATCTGCTCGACACGCTGATCCGGGCGCGCGACGAGGACGGGAACCCGCTGCCGGACGGCCACGTCCACGACGAACTGGTCAACTTCCTCGTCGGCGGCACCGAGGCCATCGGCATGACCCTGACCTGGTCGCTGTACGAACTGGCCCGCAACCCGCGTGTCGAGGCCGCGGTGCAGGCCGAGGTCGACACCGTGCTCGGCGGCCGGGCCGCCACCGCCGCCGACCTGCCCCGGCTGGACCTGACCAAGCGCGTCGTGCTCGAGACGCTGCGCCGCTACTCGCCGTGGCTGACCGTGCGCCGGGTGCCCGCCGGCTACGAGCTGGGCGGATTCGCGCTGCCCGAGGACTCGATGCTGTTCGTGTGCCCGGTGGCGGTGCACCGGGATCCGGCGATCCACGCCGACCCCGAACGCTTCGATCCCGACCGCTGGCTGCCCGAGGCCGCCGAGGGCATGTCGCGCGGGGCCCACGTCCCGTTCGGGATGGGGGCGCGGCAGTGCCCGGGCAACGTCTTCGCCCTCACCCAGGTCGCGCTGCAGCTGGCCACCCTGGCCGGGCGCTGGCAGCTGCGGCTCGACGACGGCTTCACCGCGCGCGAGACCGTCATCGGCGCGCTGGTGCACCCGCGCAGCCTGCCCATGCGGGCCGAGGCGAGGACGGTCCGCGGGTGAGCGCGGTCGCCGAGATCTGCGAGGTCGCGGTCATCGGGTCCGGGTTCTCCGGGCTGGCCGTGGCCATCGACCTGAAGCGGCGCGGCGTGGAGGACGTGCTGATCCTCGAACGCGCCGGCGCCGTCGGCGGGACCTGGCGCGACAACGTCTATCCCGGCTGCGCCGTCGACGTGCCCTCGCCGCTGTACTCGTTCTCCTTCTTCCCCGGTGACTGGACCCGCCTCTACGCGGGCCAGCCCGAACTGCGCGCCTACACCGAACGCGTGGTCGACCACTTCGACCTGCGCCGCCACCTGCGGCTGCACAGCGAGGTCACCGGCGCCGACTTCGACGAGTCGGCGCACCGGTGGCGCATCGCCCTGGCCGACGGGCGGATCGTGGTGGCGCGCACGGTGGTGATGGGCTATTTCTCGCTGCACGTGCCCTCGATCCCCGAGCTGCCCGGCGCGGCGGATTTCGCGGGGCGGCAGATGCATTCGAGCCGCTGGGATCCGGGCTTCGAGGCCGAGGGCAGCCGGGTCGCGGTCGTCGGCTCCGGCGCCAGCGCCGTGCAGATCGTGCCCGCCCTCGCGCGGGCCGGGGCGCGGGTGGTCTCGTATCAGCGCACCCCGGCCTGGGTGCTGCCGCGCGGGGACCGGGCGTTCCCCGCCTGGGTGCGCGCCCTGCTGCGCCGGGTGCCCCCGGCCCGCGCCGCGCTGCGGGCGCTGATCTTCCTGATCCTCGAGTTCGTCCACCTCGCCGAGTTCCACCCGCGCCTGCTCGGCATCCCCGAGCGGGTGTGCCGGGCGGCGCTGCGCACGCAGGTGCCCGACCCGGAGCTGCGCGAAAGGCTCACCCCCGGTTACCGATTCGGCTGCAAGCGACCCATGATCGCCGACGACTACTACGCCGCGTTCACCCGGCCCGACGTGGAGCTGGTGACCGAGAAGATCGTCGAGGTCACCGCCGCGGGGCTGCGCACCGCCGACGGCGCCGTGCGCGAGGTCGACACGATCGTGTGGGCCACCGGATTCCGGGTGCAGGACTCCATCCCGCACTTCCCCGACTTCCGCACCCCGAGCACCTCGCTGCGCGAGAGCTACGCCCGCGACGGCTTCGCCGCCTACCAGGGCATCGCCTTCGCCGGCCTGCCGAACCTGTTCTGCGTCACCGGGCCCAACACCGCGCTCCCGCACACCTCGCAGTTCCTCGCCATCGAACCGACGGCGCGGGCCATCGCCCGGACCATCGCGGTCATGCGGGCCGAGGGCGCCACCCGCTACACCCCGCGCCCGGAGGCCCAGGCCCGCTTCGTGGCCTACTGCCGCCGCGTGCTGGCAGGCCGGGTCTGGTCGACGGGCGGCTGCTCGAGCTACTTCGTCGCCGAGGACGGGACCAACACCCTCACCTGGCCCGGCGGCGCCTGGCATCTGCGCAGGCACCGGTCGCGGCTGCGGCGCGGGGACTGGGACCGGCGCGGTCCCGGGCGGCCGGGCGCGGTCGGCGGGGCGTGACGGCGGCGCCCGGGTCGCCCGCCGGTGCGCCGCGGCATCCCGGCTGACCCGCGCCGGGGGAGCCGGTTCACCGGCGCCCGGGCGTCGCGGGTCTAGCATGGCGACGAGCAGCAGAGGAATCCGCCGGACCGACCGCGAGGAGTGACCGTGCTTGCCGGACGACTGCATCTGAAGCCCGAACCGCACCTGGTGATGGAGGAGGTTCCCGAACCCGTTCCCGGTCCCGGGGAGGTGGTGATCGCGGTCGAAGCGGCCGGTGTCTGCCTGTCGGACGTGCACCTCATCGAGGGCATGCTCAAACCGCTCTACCTCAACGGCGACGTGGTCACCCTCGGGCACGAGGTGGCGGGCACCGTGCGGACCCTCGGGCCCGGAGTCGAGGACAAGTGGGCGGGCGCGCGGGTGCTGCTGCAGGCGGGGGAGAAGCGGGCCGACCGGGTCTACACGCGCGGCGTCGACTACGACGGCGGCTGGGCCGAGTACGCGCTGGCCTCGGTCGGCACGCTCGTGCCGATCCCCGACGACCTGCCCTTCGAGCAGGCCTGCTTCGTGCCCGACGCGGTGTCGACGCCGTGGGCCGCGATCACCGCGACCGCGCAGGTGCGGCCCGCCGAGTCGGTGGGCGTGTGGGGCGTCGGCGGGCTCGGGGCGCACGGGGTGCAGCTGCTGCGCGCCATCGGGGCCGCGCCCATCGTCGCCGTCGATCCGCTGCCCGCCGCGCGCGAGCGCGCACTGGAGTTCGGCGCCGACATCGCCCTCGACCCGGCCGACCCGGAGCTGCGCAGCCGCATCGGTACCGCCACCCAGGGCCGCGGACTCGACGCCGCCTTCGACTTCGCCGGGGTCGCGGCCGTCCGCGAGCAGGCGGTGGGGGCGCTGGGCCTCGGCGGGCGCCTGACCCTGGTCGGGCTCACCGACAAGCCCATCACCCTCACCAACGGCACCTTCTTCAGTTACGCGCAGCAGAAACTGCTGGGGCACTACGGTTCCGAGCCCGAACACGTCCTCGAACTGGTCCGGTTGCTGCGCCTGCACCGGCTCGACTTCGCCCGCTCGGTCAGCGACGTGCTGCCGCTGGCGGACGCGCCGAAGGCGGTCGAGGCGCTGGAGGCCAAGCGGGGCAACCCGATCCGGCTGGTTCTGCGGCCCTGAGCCGCGCGAGCCGAAGCCGTCGCGGGCCCGTCACAGGCCCGCGACGGCTTTGGCGTCGGTGAAGACCTGCGCGAGCATGGCGGGGGTGAGCCGCCCGGTGTAGGTGTTGTGCGGGCTGACGTGGTAGCAGCCGAGGACGGTCAGCTCGCGGCCGTCGGGGTGCGCCAGCCGCACGCGCGCGCCGTGGCCGAAACGCGGGCGGGGCCGCGGGATCGGCCAGCCCGCGTCGGCGAGTGTGGCCAGCAGCGCCTGCCAGCCGAAGCCGCCGAGGACCACGATCACCCGCACCGTGCCCGCCAGCAGCTCCAGCTCCCGGCCCAGATACGGTGCGCAGGTGTGGCGTTCGGCCGCGGTGGGCTTGTTCTCCGGTGGCGCGCAGTGCACCGGCGCGGTCAGGCGGGTGCGGATCAGCTCGATGCCGTCCTCGCGCGAGACCGGGTGCGCGCCGGTGGCCAGGCCCGTCGCGTGCAGGGCGGCGAAGAGGACCTCGCCGCTGGGGTCGCCGGTGAACATCCGGCCGGTGCGGTTGCCGCCGTTGGCCGCCGGTGCCAGCCCGACGACCAGGATCGCCGCGTCCGCCGGGCCGAAGCCGGGAACCGGACGCGCCCAATAGGTTTCGTCGCGGAAGGCGGCCCGCTTGACCTCGCCCGCCGCCTCGCGCCAGGCGACCAGCCGCGGGCAGGCGCGGCAGGTGGCGACCAGGGCGTCCAGCTCGGGTACCGTGCGGGTCCGGGCGGCGCGCCGCGGCGCGGTCTCGGCGGGGCCGGGCCGGGGAGCGGGGGAAGCGGCCATCGTCGGAGTATAGGTGCGCCGCGTCCGGATGCGCGCTGACCTGCGCGTTCTCGCGTACAGTGTCAGCGCATGAACAGTCGGTTGGTGAATTCCGCGGTCACCCGGCTGGTCCTGGCACTGGTCCTCGGTGCGGCGGCCGGGACCGCCGTGGGCGTGCCGGGCGGTCGCCCTCTGGCGATCCTGGTGGCCGTGGCCCTGTCGGCGGCGGTGTTCGTGGCCCTGGGCTGGGCCGCGCTGTGGCCGATGGACGCCACCGCGACGAAGGCGCACGCCCGCCGCGAGGACTTCCAGCCGCTGGTCGAGGAATTGACGGTGGTGCTGTTCGCGCTGATCGGGCTCGTCGGCATCGTGATGATTCTCGTACTGGCCCACACCGGCACCCGGCACACCGCCGCGGCCATCGCCCTGGCCGGGGTGTTCATGGCCTGGGCCGCGGTGCACCTGATGTACGCGGCGCGCTACGCCTACCTGTACTACGGCCCCGCGGGCGGCGCCGACCCGCGCACGGCGACGGGCGGGATCGACTTCAACTCCGATGATCCGCCCGCCTACCGCGACTTCTTCTATTTCAGCTACAACCTGGGCATGACCTATCAGGTGTCCGACACCGACGTGTCGAGCCGGGCGGTGCGCGCGGTGGTGCTGCGGCACACCCTGCTGTCCTACGTGTTCGGCACCGTCATCCTGGCCACCACGATCAGCCTCGTGGCCGGGGTGGCCGGGAGCTGAGCGCTCAGTCGTCCTCGTCCTGGGCGTCGGCGGCGCGATTGCGTTCGGCGACGATCTCGAGCGCGCGTTCGGCGGTGGCCTTGTCGGGATAGGGGCCGAGGCGGTTCTGCACCCAGGTCTCCTTGCCGCGCACCGCGCGGTGCTGTTCGAGGTCGTAGTACCAGGCTTCGTCGTCACCGGAAGTCATGACGTCAGTATGCCCGGACCGGGCCGTGCGGGCATGCGACTCCGCCGCGGCGCGTCCCTCAGCCGATGCCGGTGGCGAGCAGGAGCTTGCCGAAATCGGCGAGCACCTGTTCGCGGGCCGGAGTGAAGCCGTCGAGAATCCACTGGGTGGTGACCTGCTGGCCCACCCCGACGACCACGGTGCCGAGCAGGGCTTGTTCGGTGCCGCTGAGCGGCATCTCGGGGGTGTGGGCGCGGAGGATCTCGCTGAGCTCGTGCGCGAAACGGCGGCCGTTGTCGCGGACCCGTTCGTCGAGGCGCGAGCCCGCGCCCGGCGCCTCGAACAGGTGGATGCGGGCGCGGCGCGGATCGTCCTGCGCCCAGGCGAGCATGCCGTCGAGCGCCCCCGCCAGCGCGCCCGCCAGATCGGTCCCGGTGCGGGTGCTCGCGGTGACCGCGGTGTGCAGGTCGGCCACGACGAGGTCGTAGACGGCGGCCAGCAGCGTGTCGAGGCTGTCGAAGGACTCGTAGAAATAGCGTTTGATGAGCCCGGCCTCGGCCGCCACCGCCTCGACGGTGGCGGCGCGGAAGCCGCGGGTGCCGAACACGGCGATGCCCGCCTCGATCAGGCGGGCACGCCGGGCCGCGCGGCGCTCCTCGGCGGTCGCGCCGCGATAGGCGCGGGCGGTACGGTCGCCGAGGTCGGTCACCGGTTCAGTATGGCCGGTGGACGTGCCGCGCAGCGGCTCAACGGGCCTTCCACTCGGGCTTGCGCTTCTCGATGAAGGCCAGGGTCCCCTCGCGCACGTCCTCGCTGCCCGCGACGGTGGCGATCTCGCGGTTGCTCAGCTCCCAGGCCGCGTCGTCGGGCTGGACGCCGTCGACGATGCCGAGGGCGACGCGCTTGCTGGCCTGCACGGCCAGCGGGGCGTTGGCGGCGATGCGTCCGGCCAGGGCCAGCGCGGCGTCGAGGACCTCGGCGGCGGGCACGACCCGGTTGATCAGGCCGAGTTCGAGGGCGCGCTGTGCGGTGAGCGGCTCGCCGGTGAGGATGAGCTCCATGGCGATCTTGCGGGGCAGCTGCTCGGGCAGGCGGAACGCGCCACCGGCGGCGGCGAACAGCCCGCGCGCGACCTCGGGCAGGCCGAAGGTGGCGGTGTCGGCGGAGACGGCGAGGTCGCTGGCCAGCACGAGTTCGGTGCCGCCGCCGAGGGCGAAACCGTTGACCGCGGCGATGAGCGGCTTGCTGATGGGGTGGCGCACGTAGCCGGCGAGGTTCCAGTTCTCGTGTCCCGCGGCCAGGATGGACTCGCCCCGGGCGAGGGCCTTGAGGTCCGCGCCCGCGCAGAACGCCTTCTGCCCGGCGCCGGTGAGCACGACCGCGCGGATCTCCGGATCGTTCTCGGCGCGCTCGAGTTCGGCGCCGATCCGATCGCTGACCTCACCGTTGATGGAGTTCATGGCCTCCGGCCGGTTGATGGTCAGAATGAGAACGTGTTCGCGTTCCTCGACGAGGACGGCACTCATGGTGTTACTCCTGCTGGTTCCGTGACGGCACGCCGCCGGTTGTCGATGAGACTATAACGTGTTCTTGTTTTTGGGCGGGCCGGTCGACCGGATCAGGCGGGCGCGAGGGGCGCGTCCCGCAGCGCGGCCGCGCGTGCCCGGTGTTCCGCGGCGGCGGCGGGATCGCGCACCGCGAGCAGGCCGGCCAGACCCTCGTGCGCCCCGGCCTGTTCGAAGCGATGCCCCGAGGACGGCGCCAGGGCGAGGGTCTCGCGGTAGAGCGCCACGGCCCGCTCCTCGAGCCCGGCCAGGCGGCAGGTCTCGGCATAGGCGTTGAGGAAGTGGATCTTCCACTGTTCCTCGAACAACTCGTCGAGCAGGTCGAAAGCCGCGCGGTGACGCCCGAGCGCCTCGTCGAGGCGGCCCATGCTTCGCAGCGCCACGCCCTGGCAGTTCAGGCACCACGCCTCGTTGTGCTTGTGCGCGTCCTCGCGGGCCAGGGCCAGCGCGGTGTCCAGGTGGGTCAGGGCCGTGGCCGGATCGTCCTCGGCCAGCGCCACTCCGAGCGTCAGGTGGGCGGTGAGGGAGGCGGGCGGCGTGGTCAGGGCGGACCTGGCGAGGTCGGCGGCCTCGGCTCGCCTGCCCAGTTGCAGCATGGCCCAGGCCTCGCTCGCGGTGGCGTGCGCGGCACCGGACGGGCAGCCCGCCTCGGCGTACCGGCGGGCGGCCAGCCGGAACAGGTCGAGGGGCTCGTCGACCGAACCGGCGTCCCAGCGCAGATATCCGCGCCGCATGGTCAGCTCGGCCTCGGCGAGCCGGTCACCGGCGCGGGTCATCAGCGGCCCCGCCAGGTCGTAGGCGGCGGCCGCCTCGGCCATCCGGCCCGCGTTGTAGCGGGCGAAGCCCAGGTCGCTGTGCGCCTCGGCCAGCGGCAGCGGATCGCCGAGGTTCTCCGCGGCGGCCAGCGACCGTTCGAAGAGCACGTTGAGCCGGGTCGTGCCGCAGCGGCGGGCGAAGTAGGCGCGCATGAAACGGGGCAGCTCCACGACATGGGTGTGCGCGCCCGCCGCCACGGCGGCGTCGAAAGCGGCCAGCAGGGTGGTGTATTCGGTGCGGTACCACAGGAACGCCGAGAGCTTGTCGGGGAAGTCGGGCAGCGCGGCGGGCGCCGTCCCCGCGGTCGGGGGACGGCTCGGCGACAGGAACGGCATCGCCCGGTCGGCGGCGGCCGCCGCGTGCACGTAGTAGTCGAGGGCCCGGCCGAGGGCGCGGGCCCGCTCCTCGGCGGAGTCCTGCTCGTACGCGCTGCGCCGCGCGTACTGGTGGACCAGGTCGTGCAGGCGGAAGCGGCCCGGCGCGGGCTGCTGGACCAGGTGCGCGTCGAGCAGGTCCTCGAGCACGTCCCGCACCCGGCGCAGCGGCAGGTCGGTCAGCGCGGCCACGACGTAGTCGTCGAAGGACGAGCCCGGCAGCAGGCCGAGCAGCCGGAACAGGCGGCGCCGGGTGCGGTCGAGCTGATGCACCGACATGCCGAGCGCGGCATCGAATTCGCCGCTGCCCTCCGACATCCGCTCCACCAGGATGCCGACCGTCCAGCCGGGCCGGTGCCGCAACCGGGCCGCGGCCAGGCGCAGGGCCAGGGGCAGATGCCCGCACAGGCGCAGGACCTCGGCGGCCGCTTCCGGGGCACGGGCCAGGCGGCCGCCGGACGCACGGTCCTCGCCGCTGGCCCGGGCCAGCAGCTCGGCGCTCTCCTCGGCGGAGAGCACGTCGAGGGAGACCGGCGGCACCTGGTCGAGGCCGAGCAGCCGGGTGCGGCTGGTGATCAGCGTGACCGAGGGACCCGCGCCGGGCAGCAGCGGGCGGACCTGCTCGGCGTCGGCGGCGTTGTCCAGCACGACAACGGCTCTCAGCGCCGCGAGCTCGGAACGCCAGCACGCCGCCAGGCCCTCCACGCCCCGGTCCTGGGGCACCCGTTCCGAGGGCACCTCGAGCGCGGCGAGCAGCGAGCGCAACGCCGTGTCCGCGTCGAGGGGCGCGCGGCCCTCGGTGAACCCGTGCAGGTCCAGATACAGCTGGGCGTCGGGGTAGTCGGCGGTGAGCCGGTGCGCGGCGTGCACGGCCAGGCAGGTCTTGCCGACGCCCGCCATGCCGTCGATCGCCACGATGCGGTCCCGGCCCAGGGTGTCGAGGACCTCGCCGAGCGCCTCGGCCCGGCCGGTGAAGTCGGTGACATCGCGCGGCAGGTCGTTGCG
>NZ_BAGK01000289.1 GCF_000308795.1 Nocardia thailandica NBRC 100428
GGCCCCTGGTGTCCCCGCGACGCTCGCTGCGCTCGCTGGGCCTCCTCGGGGTCGGCCCGGGGTGGGTCGGTGCGGGTGCCCGTGGCTAGGTGGCTTCGGTAACTCGTGCGGAGGGCGGTTCGGCAGTCAGCGGCTAGGCGACGGCCGACTCCCCGACCATCGCGTGCCCGGCGCAGAGGTCGTGGACCAGCCGCATCTTGTCCAGCACCGGTTCCGGCAGCACGAACGGGTACAGGTCCGGGTGGCCCATGGACCGGTTGACCATGTTGAGCGACCAGGCCAGCGGCAGCCACAGCTCGATGATCTTGTCGAAACCGGCCCGGCCGACCTGCGGGCGGTCGAGGGTCGCGCCCGCGGGGGCGAAACCGAAGGCGGCGGCGGTGTCGAGGGTGTCGCGGATGTGCAGGTAGTGGGCGAAGGTCTCGGCCCAGTCCTCGGCGGCGTGCATGGTGGCGTAGGAGGACACGTAGTCGCCCTCCCAGCCGGCGGGGGCGCCCTCGGAGTAGTGCCGGTCAAGGGCCGCCTGGTAGTCCGCGTACGGGTCGCCGAACAGCGCACGGAATCGGCCGAGGGTGTCGTCGTCGGTGACGAGCACCTCGAAGTAGTAGTGCCCGATCTCGTGGCGGAAGTGCCCGAGCAGGGTGCGGTAGGGCTCGGCCATCTCGATGCGCAGCTGCTCGCGGTGCGGGTCGCTGGCCTCGGCCAGGTCGAGGGTGATCACCCCGTTCATGTGCCCGGTGACGACGTTGTCGCTGTTGCTGGACAGCAGATCGAAGGCCAGGCCGCGTTCGGGGTCGGCGTCCCGGCCGGTGATCGGCAGCCCGAGCTCGCTCAGCTCCATGATCAGCCTGCGTTTGGCCGCCTCGGCCTCGGCGAAGGCCGCCAGTCCTGCGGTGTCCGCGTCGTTGGGCCGGGTCCGGGTGAGGCTGCACGACACGCACAGTCCCGCCTCGGGGTCGGCTCCCGCGCCGTCGGCGGGCACCGGGACCAGCCAATTGCACTGGGCCACATGCAGGTTGTCGCAGAGCCGGAACCGGTCGCCGTCGACGACGCCGCGCGCGTGGTCGATCGCGGCGTCACCGGGCGGGTCCCCGATCACCACCAGGGCCCGCTCGTCCAGGCTGAACCCGAGCGGGCTTGAGCAGCCGAGGCACACCGAGTTCTCGAAGGCCAGCTGCTGGCCACAGTTCGGACAGGCGAAATCACGCAAGACCACACCTCCACCGGTTACACGGGAGCGAACGCGGAGCACTGCTCGACGATGATGCCATGCCGGCTAGCCGGTCACCGGGGCGACGTCCACCGACACGGTGATGGTCGACTGCTCGGCATCGGTGTAGATGATCCCACGCAGCGGCGGCACATCGGCGTAATCGCGGCCCCACGCCACGGTGACGTAGCGCTCATCGGCGAACTGGTCGTTGGTCGGGTCGAACGCGATCCACCGGCCGGTCCGGTCGTCCTCCTCGGCGCCGGGCAGCCACACCGCCGACCACGCGTGCGTGGCGTCGGCGCCGACCATGCGTTCCTTGCCCGGCGGCGGATCGGTGGCCAGGTACCCCGAGACGTAGCGCGCCGCGAGCCCGTGGGCGCGCAGGCAGGCCGCGCCGATGCGGGCGAAGTCCTGGCAGACACCCTCGCGGGCGGCGAACACGTCGGCCACCCGGGTGCTCACCGTGGTCGAGCCGGAGCGATACCGGAAGTCGCGGTGGATCCGGGTGTTGAGGTCGGTGATCGCCTCGAGCAGCGGCCTGCCCGGGGTCAGCGACTCGGCCGCGTAGGCGGTGACCTCGGGGGTGATTTCGGGCGGCAGGAGGTCGAGGGTGAACTCGACCGCCAGCGGCCCGGTGTCCGTGGTCGGCCGCGCCCGCTCCCAGGGCAGTTCGGCGCCGTCGAGCCCGGCCGGATCGGGCACGTCGACCTCGACCAGCGACTCCCCGGTGACCTCGAGCGTGCGGTGCTCGGCGGTGACGTGGAAGTAGGAGGTGGTGTTGCCGTAGACGTCGGTGCCGATCGAGCGGTCCGACGGCACCGGGTCGATGACGATGTCGTGCTCGAGCAGCCGCTGGCCCGGGTGGTCGCGGGGGGTGAGGTAGGCGCGGCCGTAGGAGCTGGTGACGTCGTCGGAGTAGCTGTAGGTGGTGCGGTGGGTCACCCGGTACCGGCGGCTCATCCGACCATCCTGGTGTTGCCCCACAGCGGCCGGTGGCCCGCGGGCAGGGCCAGTTTCGTCGTCTCGAACGACTCGGACAGTTTCCGCAGCCGCAAGTGGACCCCTTCCAGGAGTTCGGCCAGCTCGGTGCGGACGCCGTCGTCGTCGGTGTGTTCCAGGTCGGCCGGATCGATGCGGCGCAGCATGCGCTGGGCGTCGGCCAGGATGCGTTGCGGCCGCGAGGAGCCGGTGCCGCCGGGCAGCGCCTGCAGGTCGGCTTCGAGGCGGTCGAGCTGGTAGATGAGCGAGCGCGGATTGCCCGGGTCGAACAGCAGCAGGGCGGCCATGGCGGCGATCCGGGCCGAACCGCGATGGCGGCGGCGGTAACTCACCAGCGACTCGCACGCGACGAGCACGGTCTCGCTGACCACCCGCTCGACCTCCGCCGGATGGGTCCGCGTCAGCGCGGCGTCGAGCAGGGCGGTGATGGCGAGGCCGCGTTCGATCCGTTTGCCGATGTCCATGACGTACCAGCCCGTGTCGCGGACCAGCGATTCCGCGCCGATCCCCGACAGCGACAGCAGCCCGGCCAGGCTCAGCGAGTGCACCGCCGACATGGCGTTCTCCTGATCGGCCGCGGTGGAACGGAATTCGGCGAGGGCGCGGTCGAGCGCGCCGAGCACCATCCAGGTGTCGTTGGAGACCTGGTCGCGCACGGCGCGGGCGGCGGCGCCGAAGTGGTCGACCGCGAAGGCCAGCGAACCGGGCTGGTCCCGGTCGGCGGTGAGGGAGGCCAGGTAGGCGTAGCCCTCGGCGGAGGCGCCTGCGACCCGCTCGGCCGTCACCGCGCGGCCGCGGCCCTTCTTCTTGCGTTCGGGGTGCTCCCCGGGCGACGGGACCGCTTGCAGCGCCGCGTTTCCGGCGCCCTCCCCCGTGCCCGCGCCGTCGCCCCGGCCGCCGGCGCGGCGCCCGGTGTCGGCCGCCGTTTCCGGCCGGGCGTCGGCCGCGGCGGCGCGGGCCTGGCCGCGCTGCTGCTGGTGCTGGTCCCCCGGTGACTGGTCGGCCACGACCTGGTCCGGCCCCGGCTCCCTGTCCTCCCGTTCGCCTGCCGAGCCGGTGGTCCGCAGGGCGCGGGCCAGCGCGCTGGTGCCCTCCCGCTCCCAGCGCGGGGTGCCGGTGTCGCCCGCGGGCGCGGCGTCGGGGGTGCCCGTGGCGGCCTGTCCGGCGGTGGCGTTCTTCGCGGCGTGCGTGGCGAAGACGGCCTCGGGCGCCGGCGCGCCGGTGGTCACCGACAGCGCGCGCAACAGCACCGGAAGGGATTCCGCGCCGTCGAGCCAGGGGCGGTAGCGGTAGTCCTGGTAGATGTCGTGCACGGCGATGAGCAGCCGGACCACCGACTCGGCCCGTTCGCCGTAGCGGCCCATCCAGAACAGGTCGTTGAGCACGCGCGGCGAACTGACCGCCTCGACGACCGGCGCGCCGCGATGCAGCCGCTCCTCCGGCGCCTCGGTGCCGACGGCGGGCGCCGCCGTCGGCGCGGTGCGCACCCACACGTCCTTGGCCGCGACCTTGATGACGCTGCGGGTCGGTTCGAGCCGCATCCGCTGCTGGCCGAGCCCGCCGGTCATGGCCGTGTACCCGCCGCGGCGGGCGAGCGAGAACAGCCGCATGCCGACCGGCGCGGGCCCGAACGCGCCCGCCCCCTGGATCGCGGGCGCCACCGAGAACTCGGCGGGTTCGATGCCCACCCACTTCCAGGTCTCGGCGTCGACCCGCGCGGCGAGGTCGGCGCGTTCCGCGGCGGACAGGGTCGGCCCGAAGTAGGTGGTGCCGTCCACGGCGGACCGGATCACCAGCTCGTCGAGGCGCGCCCGCAGGTGCTGCCGCTCGGTCGCGTCGCCACCCCAGTAGCTCGGCGTCGCCTCGAGCAGCAGGTCCTCGCCGAGCAGGGAGCGGCAGACGCGCGGCAGCAGCGCCGCGAGGGCCGGGGACTCGAGCAGGCCGCTGCCGAGGGTGTTCACCACAGTGACCGCGCCGCGGCGCAGGACCTCGACCAGGCCGACGACGCCCAGCTGCGAATCGGGTCGCAGGTCGAGCGGATCGGAGAACTCCGCGTCCACGCGCCGCAGCACCACGTCGACGCGTTCGAGGGTGCCCAGCGACCGCATCCACAGGGCGCCGTCGCGCACCACCAGGTCGGCCGACTCCACCAGCGGGAAGCCCAGGGTCTGCGCGAGATAGGCCTGATCGAAGGCGGTTTCGCTGTGCGAGCCGGGACTGAGCACGACCACCACCGGTTCCTCGCCGTCGGCCAGCTCCGGCGCGGCCTCCTCCAGCATGAGCCGCATGGCCCGCGCGAACGGCGTCAGCGGGCGCGGCCCGGCGTGCTCGAACGCCTCCGGGATGGCCGAGGCGACCACGCGGCGGTCGGCCAGGGCGTAGCCCGCGCCCGAGGGCGCCTGCGCCCAGTCGGCCAGCACCCGGAACTTCCCGTCCGACCACCGGCTGATATCGCAGGCGTGCAGGAACAGCTGATGCCTGCCGGGCACCGTGATGCCGTGGGCCGCGCGCACATAGCCGACATTGCCGAAGACCAGCTCCGGGGGGAGCAGGCCCGAGGTGATCAGCCTGCGCGGCCCGTAGACATCGGTGAGCACTTCGTCGAGCACCTGCGAGCGCTGCACGAGGCCGGTCTCCAGCCGGGTCCAGTCGTCGGCCGAGACCAGCAGGGGGATCGGGTCGAGCCGCCACTGCGCCGGGGTCGCGGCGTCGGCGCCGCCGCCGGTCCCGACCTCGGTGTAGGTGATGCCGTCGTCCTCGATCTGGCGGCGGACCCGGTGATCGATGCGCCCGAGCCCCTCCATGCCCACCTGGGCGAAGTCCGCCGAGAGCTCCGACCACATGGACCGCACCCGGCCCCTCGTGTCGACGAGTTCGTCGTAGTAGCCGCCGGTCGGCCTGCCGCATTCGTCGAAGCCGGAGTCCGACCGGCTCTCCGCCCGGTAGCGAGCGAACTGCTCGGCGACCTGGGGGTGTACGCCCGGCGCCCCGCGGCCCGCCTCCCGTCGCGCATCGTCGCGCTGTGTCACCGAGCGTCCTCCCTTGCCACCGCTACCAGTTGCCGGTCCGGCCCCAGACCGTCCGTGCCCGGCGTAGATCCAGGATGCCGGGTGCGCCGACATCGGTCGACTGCGCTGCGATCTTCGCACGCAGGTCGGCCGGATCGACCCGGCTCACGGTATGTCCGCCCGCCTCGAACCGGCGGTTGCGCCGCGACTGCGCCTCCACCGCGTTGACCGGCGGCGTCTCGTAGGCGCGGCCGCCGGGATGCCCGACGTGATAGGTGCAGCCGCCGTGCGACAGGCCGGTGACCGGGTCGAGCAGGTCGAAGACGAGCGGGGCGTCGACCGTGATCGACGGGTGCAGCGCGCTCGGCGGCTGCCAGGCCCGGTAGCGCACCCCGGCGACCTGCACGTCGTGTTTCCCGGTGGGCAGCAGGGGAACCGGCATGCCGTTGCAGGTCAGCACGTACTTGCCCGGGTCGGCCCCGGTGACCCGCACCTGCAGCCGTTCCACCGACGAGTCGACGTAGCGGGCGGTGCCGGTGCCGGTGGTCTCCTCGCCGAGGGTCAGCCAGGGTTCGATGGCGCCGCGCAACTCGATCTCCACCGTGCCGAGCACCACCGTGCCGATCCGTGGGAAGCGGAACTCGGTGAACGGTTCGAGCCAGCTGGCGTCGAAGTCGACGCCGTGCGCACGCAGGTCCTCGATCACCTCGGCGATGTCGGCGATCAGGAAGTGCGGCAGCAGGTATCGGCCGTGCAGGTTGGCGCCGTGACGCAGCAGCGGCGCGCGGTACGGCTCGTCCCAGCACCGGGCGACCAGACCGCGCACCAGCAGCGACTGCACCATCGCCATCTGGAAGTGCGGCGGCATCTCGAAGCCGCGCAGTTCCAGCAGGCCGAGCCTGCCGCGCGCCGAGTCCGGGCTGTAGAGCTTGTCGATGCAGAACTCGGCGCGGTGGGTGTTGCCGGTGAGGTCGGTCAGCAGGTGGCGCAGCGCGCGGTCGACGTGCCAGGGCGCCGCGGTGATCTCCGCGGGCACGCCGCCGCCGTTCCGTTCGCTGAGCCGGTCGATCTCGGCGAAGGCGATCTCGAGTTCGTAGAGCGCGGATTCGCGGCCCTCGTCCGCCCGCGGCGCCTGCGAGGTCGGGCCGATGAAGCGGCCCGCGAACAGGTAGGACAGCGCGGGGTGGCGCTGCCAGTAGGTCAGCAGCGACACCAGCAGGTCGGGCCGGCGCAGCAGCGGCGACCGCGCGGGGGTGACCCCGCCCAGGGTGATGTGGTTGCCACCGCCGGTGCCGCCGTGCGTGCCGTCGATGTCGAAGGACTCGGTGATCAGCCGGGCGAGGCGGGCCTGCTCGTAGAGGGTCTCGAGCAGTGCGGCCTGCTCGGCGAAGGACGCGGTCGGGGTGATGTTGACCTCGATGACGCCCGGATCGGGGGTGATCGAGAAGGTGTGCAGCCGTGGGTCGGACGGCGGCGCGTACCCCTCGAGCACGACCGGATGGTCGAGCGCCACGGCCGCGGCCTCCACCCGGGCGACGAGATCGAGGAAGTCGTCGAGCGCGGCCACCGGCGGCAGGAACACGTGCAGCCTGCCCTCGCGCACCTCGGCGACCAGCGCCGTGGTCGGCCCGGCGCCCGCCGGTTCGAGGACCGCGGGCGGCTCCTGCCCGGGCGGCCGCAGCGGAACCTGGTGCAGCGGGTCGCGTTCCGGCATCGGCGGCGTGGGGCGCCAGGACACGGCGTTCAGCGGCAGGCGAAGGCCGGCCGGGGAGTCGCCGTCGTGGAGCACGATCCGGCCGGGGTCGCCGGGTTCGGCCCGACCGCGCCGCAGCTGCCAATCC
>NZ_BAGK01000288.1 GCF_000308795.1 Nocardia thailandica NBRC 100428
CGGCCTCATCAACACCGGCGATATCAGCGGCGTGGCTGGTGACCTGACCGGCGTGGCGGGTGGCCTGGTCAACACCGGCGACATCACCGGAGTGGTGGGTGACTTCGTCGACAATTCGGGCGAAATCACCGGCGTCGCGGGCGGGTTGGTCAACAACGCGGGCGACGTCGTCGACAATTCCGGAACGATCGCAGGCGTCGCGGGAGACCTGATCGGGTCGGTCGGCGACATCACGAACTCCGGTGACCTGACCGGCATCGCCGGCGGCCTGATCAACGGTGACGTCACGGGCGGCCTCGTGAACGGCGACCTCACCGGCAACGTCGGTGACGTGCTGAGCGGCCTCACCGGGAACTCGGGTGACGTGACAGGAGTCGCCGGCGACCTCACGAACGCGGTCGGCGACATCACCAACACGGGTGACCTGACCGGTGTCGCGGGGGGCCTGCTGAACGGCGACCTCACGGGCGTGGCCGGCGACCTGCTCAGCAACAGCGGCGACCTGACGGGCATCGCGGGAGACATCACCAACACCGGCGACCTGACCGGCGTCGCGGGCGCGGTCGGCGACATCTCGGGCGACCTCGTCGACAACAGCGGTGACGTCGGTGGTGTGGCCGGCGACCTGGTCGACAACTCGGGCGATCTCACCGGCGTCGCGGGCGGTCTCGTCAACAACGCAGGCGATCTCACCGGCGTGGCAGGTGGAATCCTCGCCGGAGGTATCACCGGCGACCTCATCGACAACTCGGGTCAGATCGCTTCTGTAGCAGGTGACCTCACAGGCGTCGCCGGCGACCTGTCCGGTAATTCGGGCGAGATCCTGAGCGACATCACCGGAAACTCGGGTGACCTGACCGGCGTGGTCGGAAACGCGGGAGACATCACCAACAACGGTGACCTCGCCGGCATCGCGGGCGGCATCCTCAACGGCGACATCACCGGCGTCGCAGGCGATCTGGCGGGCAACTCCGGCGACATCACCGGCGACCTGGTCGACAACACGGGCGATCTCACCGCCGGACTGGTGAACGGAGACCTCACCGGCGACGTGATCGACGGCGACCTGACCGGTGTCGCGGGTGACCTGACCGCGGGACTCGTGAACGGTGACCTGACCGGTGTGGCCGGTGACCTCACCACCGGCCTCGTCGACGGGGACGTGACCGGTGTGGCGGGCGATCTCACCGCGACGCTCGTCAACGGTGACCTGGTCGGCGATGTGACGGGCGGCCTGGTGAACGGCGACGTGACGGGCGGCCTGATCAACGGCGATGTGACCGGTGACCTGGTCGACGGTGACGTGACGGGCGTGGCCGGCGATCTCACCACGGCTCTGGTGAACGGCGACCTGATCGGCGACCTCATCGACAACAGCGGCAACCTGGTCGGAACCATCGGCAACAGCGGCGACATCACCGGTGTGGCGGGCGACCTCGCCGGGGACGTGTTCGACAACTCCGGCTCGATCGTCGGCTCGGTGGGTGACATCACCAACGCCGGTGACCTGACCGGGATCGCCGGTGACCTGACCGGGGTCGCGGGTGATCCGACAGTGATCGGCACGGTCGGTGACGTCGTCGGCAACACGGGTTCGGTCGGCGACATCACCGGCGACCTCATCGACAATTCCGGCGTCATCGGCGGCCTCGTGGACAACTCGGGCGACATCACCGGCGGCCTCGTGAACGGCGACATCAGCGGCATCACAGGAGGACTGGTGAACGGCGAATTCCTCAACGATTTCACCGGCGTGGCAGGCGACTTCACCGGGGTGGCGGGCGATCTCACCGCCAGCCTGATCAACGGCGACGTCACCGGTGATCTGATCGACAACTCCGGCGCTCTGGTCGGCGGCGTCACCAACACCGGGGATCTGACCGGCATCGCGGGCGGCCTCGTCAACGGCGGTTTCCTCAGCGACATCACCGGCAACTCCATCGATCTCGCCGGGATCGCGGGCGGGCTGATCAACGGCGATGTCCTCACCGGCGACTTCCTCGACGACGTCAGCGACATCACCGGCAACACCGTCGACCTGACCGGCATCGCGGGCAGCGTCGTCGACGGCGATCTCACCGGCGTCGCGGGCGGCCTGATCAACGGCGACATCATCGGTGACGTCACCGACAACGGCGTCCTGACGGGCGACTTCCTCAACGATCTGTCGGCGGTGACCGGCGGCGTGGTCAACGGGGACGTGCTCAGCGACATCACCGGCGCGGCAGGCGGTGTCGTGAACGGGGATCTGCTCGGCACCGTCTCGGACAACGACGTCACCGGCGTCGCGGGTGACGTGCTCGCGAACTCGGGCGATCTGCTCAGCGGCAACGACGTGACCGGTGATCTGCTCGACGACGTCGGCAACGTGACCAACACCGGCGACCTGTCCAACGTGGGCAACATCGCCAATATCACCGGCCTCGCCGCCGCGGTCACGGGCGTCGCGGGTGGGCTCGGCAACGGCGAGATCAGCGATCTGGTCGGCGATTTCGACCTCTCCGGCCTCGCGAGCGACCTGTTCGACAACTCCGGTGATCTCACGGGTGTCGCCGGCGACGTGGTCGGCGGCGACGTGCTCGGCGAAGTCACCGGCAACCAGCTGATCGGCGACCTCACCAACTCCGGCGACATCACCGGAGCGGTCGGCGACCTCACCAACTCCGGCGACGTCGGCGGCCTGATCGGCGACATCACCGGCAACGGCAACCCGACCGGCGTCGCGGGGGACCTCACGGGTATCGCCGGCGGAGTCCTCGATGGCGACTGGACGAACACCGGAGACATCACCGGCATCGCCGGTGGCCTGGTCGACAACTCCGGCGACATCACCGGCCCGGTCTTCGACAACTCGGGTGAGATCGGCGGACTGGTCGGCGACATCACCAACACGGGTGACCTGGGCAACGTGGTCGGCGACATCACGAGCACCGGTGATCTGAACGGCATCGCCGGCGGCCTCCTGAACACCGGTGACCTGGTCGGCGACATCACGAATACGGGCGATCTGGGCAACGTGGTCGGCGACATCACGAATACGGGCGATCTGGGCAACGTGGTCGGCGACATCACCAACACCGGCGACGTGATCGGCGACCTCACCGGCAATTCCGGTGACCTCACCGGCACCCTGACCGGCGTCGCGGGGGACGTGACCGGTGGCGACCTGACGAACACGATCGGCGATATCACGGGCATCGCGGGTGACCCGAGCGGAACCCTCATCGGTTCCGTCGGTGACCTCACCGGTGTCGGGGGAGACCTGACCGGAATTGGCGAAGTGACCGGCGTGGCCGGCGACGTGACGAACTCGGTGGTGGACATGACCGGAGCACTCAGCGACAACGAATTCACCGGCACGATCGGAGACATCCTCAGCGGCAACGGTTCCGGCGGAGGCGGCGGTGGGGGCGGGGGTGGTGGCATCGGCGGCGTCGCTGTCGGGGACATCCTCGGCGACGTCACCTGGGTCGGTGGAATCACCGGTGTCGCCGGCGATCTCACGAACTCCTTCGCCAGCGTGACCGACTCCTTCAGCGATGTGACCGCCGTCTTCGGGGACTGGTCGACGATGATCGGCAACGCCGCGGGCAGCGTCGGTGACCTGTCGGGCAGCTTCGGCGACCTGATCGGCGATGTCGGCAGCGTCAGCGGCGACTGGTCGGCCATGATCGGCAACATCAGCGACAACGTGCTCGGCGTGACCGGTTTCGGGTCCGGCGTGGTCGCCGAGCTCGGCGACATCGCCGGTGACTGGAACAACACCGTCGGCGACGTGACCGCGTCCTTCGCAGCCCTGACCGGCAACACGGGCGACCTGATCGGCATCGGCGGCGACCTGGTCGGCAACACGGGCGACCTGATCGGCATCGGCGGCGACCTGGTCGGCAACACGGGCGACCTGATCGGCATCGGCGGCGACCTGGTCGGCGTGGGCGGTGACGTGGTCGGCTCGATCGCGGGAGTCGGCGGCGACCTCACCGGCGTCGCGGGTTCGGTCGGTGACCTGACCGGGTCCTTCACCGGAGTGGCCGGTGACCTGACGGGGTCGTTCACCGGAGTGGCCGGTGACCTGGCCGGCTCGTTCACCGGCGTCGCGGGCGATCTGACCACCTCCTTCGGTGACGTGGTCGGCGGCTTCTCCGGCTCGGTCGGTGACCTGACCGCGGCGTTCGGCGGGATCACCGGTTCGCTGACCGGTGTGGGCGGCGACGTCGGCGACGTGTTCGGCGACATCACCGGATCCTTCGGCGACCTGACCGGTTTCGGCGGCGACGTCGCCGATCTGGCGGTCGGTCTGACCGGGTTCGCCGGCGACCTCACCGGCACTTTCGGCGACTTCACGGGCATCGCCGGTGACGTGACCGGTTCGGTCGGTGACCTGACGGGCTCGGTCGGCGATGTGACAGCGGCTGTCGGCAGCCTGACCGGTTCGGTCGGTGACGTGACCGGTTCGGTCGGTGACCTGACGGGCTCGGTCGGCGATGTGACCGCGGCTGTCGGCAACCTGACCGGTTCGCTCGGCGACGTGACCGGTTCGGTCGGTGACGTGACCGGTTCGATCGGCGACCTCACCGGCTTCGTCGGGGTCGCCGGTGACGTGATCACCGACGTGGCCGGTGTCGGCGGGGATGTGACGAACACGGTCGGGGACATCACCGGGATCGCCGGTGACCCGTCCGGCTCGATCGGTGACCTGACCGCAGGCATCGGCGACGTGACCGGCGCGATCGCCGGTTCGGTCGGCGACGTCACGGGTGTGGCGGGTGATGTGACCGGCGTGGCCGGCGACGTGACAGGCGTCGCGGGCGATTTCGCGGCAGGCATCGCGGGAGATGTGACCGGAGTCGTCGGAGCGGTGGGCGACGTGACCGGTGTTGTGGGTGACCTTGACCTTTCTGGCATTGGGGATGTGACTGACATGGGCGACATCAATTTCGGCGGCAACAACATTTTCGGCGCGGGCCTCAACGATGTGAACGGCATCGGAGACGACTTCGGCGGCGTCGCGGACAACTGGGACGACGTGAACATCACCGGGGTCGGCGGCACGGTGGACGAGTCCCTCAACGACCTCGGCGGCATCGCCAACGGCGTCGCCTCGTCCTGGCAGGACGTCCAGCTGCAGGGCATCGGCGGCCAGGTCGACGAGAGCGAGATCCTCAACGATCTCGGGGCGGGCGGCGGCATCCTGTCCGGCAACCTCACCGACCCGACCGACGTCGTGGACATCACCGACGTGACCGCCAACGGCATCGGCGCGGCGATCGACGACAGCTCGGTCCTGAACGACCTCGGCGGCGCGGCCGGCCTGGTCGGGGCGGGCGGCGTCGGCAGCGGCAACATCCTGGATGTCGACAACGTCAACGGCATCGTCGGTGGCCTGGCCGGCGCGGGCGGCGTCGGCAACGGCAACGACCTCAGCGACTTCGCCGACCTGAACGACATCACCGCCAACGGCATCGGCGCCGCGATCGACGAGAGCCCGATCAGCGCGCTGGACGGCGACGGCGGTCTGCTCGGCACCGGCGGCGTCCTCAACGGCGACGGCGGCCTCCTCGGTGAGAACGGCGTCCTGAACGGCGACGGCGGCCTGGCAGGCGCGGGCGGCGTCCTCAACGGCGACGGCGGCCTGCTGGGTGCGGCCGGTGTCGGCAACGATCTGCTCGCCTCCGGCGACGACGGTGGGCTGTTCGGCGGCGCGACCGACACCACGATCAATGGCATCGGCGCGGCGATCGACGAGTCCGAGATCCTCAACGATGTCCTGGACGGCGGAGTCGCCGGTGTCGGGGGCGGCCTGGTCAACGGTGACGGTGGTCTGGCCGGCGCGGGCGGCGTCCTGAACGACGCCGACGTGACCGGTCTCGCCGGCGGTGTCCTGAGCGGTCAGTTCGAGGACATCACCGCCAACGGCATCGGCGCGGCGATCGACGACTCCGAGATCCTCGACGACGTGGTCGACGGCGGCGTCGCGAACGGGGTGCTGGCCGCGGCGGGCGACGGAGGTCTCCTCGGCGGCGCGAACTTCGAGGACATCACCGCGAACGGTGTCGGCGCGGCGGTGGACGACGTGTCCGATGTGGTCGACGGCGGCATCGCCAGCGGCCTTCTCGGTGGCGAGGGCGGCCTGCTCGGCAACGCGGTCTTCGAGGACATCACCACCTCCGGTGTCGGCGCCGCGATCGACGAGAGCCCGATCCTCAACGACGTCGTCGACGACGGTGTGGTCGGCGGTGTCCTGAACGGCG
Organism: Nocardia thailandica NBRC 100428; assembly: GCF_000308795.1. Taxonomy (GTDB): domain Bacteria; phylum Actinomycetota; class Actinomycetes; order Mycobacteriales; family Mycobacteriaceae; genus Nocardia; species Nocardia thailandica. Next base: position 6,252 of record NZ_BAGK01000288.1, read on the forward strand.
CGGTGTTCAACGACATCACGGCCAACGGTGTCGGCGCGGCGATCGACGAGAGCCCGATCGGCAACGACCTGGTCGACGGCCTGATCAACGGCTCGAACTTCGAGGACATCACCGGGGTCGGCGGCAACGTCGACAGCGTCGGCGGCGTCATGAACGGCATGACCGACGTGCTGAATCCGACCGCTGTGGCCGGCCTGTTCAGCAGCGATCTGACCGGCGGTGACCACCAGAACACGGGTTCGACCAACTCCTCGCCGTACTCGAGCGCCACGTCGGCGGCGAACGACGGCGCGGCCTCGGCGGCCAACGCGGCCAGCGCGTTCACCGGCGCCGCGGCGTCGGCGGCCGGCCTCGGCGCGCTGAGCAACGACGTCCTCGGTTTCGACTACACCGACGGCCCGGTCCTGGGCGGCCTGACCGGTCTGGGCGGCCCGGCGATCGCCCCCGGCGAGCCGAATCCGTCGGGCACCGGCCTGGAGACCGGGTTCGCCGCGGTCGACGACGCGGTCGGTGGTCTGATCGGCGGCGCGTCGGACGACGGCCTCGGCACCGTCCTCGGCGGCCTGAGCGGGGCACCCGCGGGCGACGCGCTCGGCGGCCTCACCGGCACCGATCCGGGCGGCCTCCTGGGTGGTTTCCCCGGCACCGGCGGTTTCGACGACCTCCCCGGCGGCGTGGATGCCGGCACCGTGACCGGTCTCGGTGGCGTGGCCGACGCCGCGGCCACCGGCCTGGAAACCGGCTTCGGCACGGTGGCGGGCGCGGCGGGCGGCCGTCGCGGA
>NZ_BAGK01000287.1 GCF_000308795.1 Nocardia thailandica NBRC 100428
GCCGCGCCCTGCCTGCGTTCGCTCGCGCGGTCGTGGACGGGCACCGCCTGAGCGGCCGCGTCGGCCGCCGACAGCAGCAGGCCCGCGGCCTCGAACTCCGCGCTCACCGCGCCGAGGGCGACCGGATCCGCGGCCGCCACCGCGGCCGCGTGCCGCGCGTAGATCCCGGCCACCGGACCCTGCACGCGCCCGGCCACCGCGGCCAGCCGGCCGGCCACCCGCCGGTCGCCGAAACGCGCCGCGTGGTGCAGCGCCTCGGCCTCGAGGGCGAACTGGCCCGACCGGTGCGCGAGGTCGGCCGACCGCCGCGCGAGGTCGATCGCGCCGTGCGCGCGGTGCTGGGCGGCGGCGAGCCAGGCCTGGGCGATCAGGCGCTGCGGCTCGTGCAGCAGCATGTGCGGCCCGCGGTGTTCCTCGGCCTCGGCGAGTACCCGCTCGGCGTGCTCGGCCTCCCCCACCGCGGCGTAGCAGCGGGCCAGCAGCAGCCGCGCGGGCAGCTTCCAGGGCAGCGAGCTCTCGGCGTCCAGCGCGGCGAGGGCTTGCTCGAAGGCGGCGACGGCATCGCGGAAGCGGCCACGATAGGTGGCGACCACCCCGGCGGCGATCCGGGCGATCGCCCAGCCGGCGAACTGACCCGCCGAGGAGAAGTCGCGGTACTCGTCGGCGCGGCGGTCGGCCAGGTCGAGTTCGCCGATCATGGTCAGCGCCAGCACGTCCCCGTAGCGGACCATGACCCGGATGAGGCCGTCGGTGGACTTCTGCTCGGCGCGGATACGCGCCGCGATGGGCGCGAAATCCTGACCGCGCCCGGCCACCGGCAGCGCCAGCCCCAGCGCGAACGCCGCGAAGTCCACCGCCTGGCGGGGCGCCCCCGGCTCGGCGAGTACCCGCTCGGCGGCGGCGATCCCCTCGGGGAGGTGGTTCTCGTGGACGGCCATCGCCGCGGCCGCGGCGTCGACGGTGACCCGCAGCGCGGGATGATCGGCCCGCGCGGTGACCAGGTCGATCAGCTCCCGGCTGCGCTCGACGTCACCCAGGGACCAGAACCGCAGGCTGGCCCGGAGCACGCCCCACTGCACGAGCTGGAGCTGGTCGAGCCGGTCGGGGTCGAAGCGGGCCAGGATCTCGTCGGCGTCCTGGGGCCTGCCCTGCCACAGCAGCGCCCGCGACTGGAGTTCGGCCGCGCGCAGCCCACCACCGCGCGCGCAGGCCGCGCGCGCGAGCCGTTCGCCCAGCGGCAGATTGGACAGCGAGACCGCGTCCTTGGCGGCGCTGATCAGCAGCCCGATGTCGAGGGGCTGGTCGCTCTCGACGCACAGCCGCGCCAGCCGGATGCGGTGGGCGGGCGTGCTCAGGTCGCGGTCGCGCAGCACGTCGACCAGCCGGGCCCGGCGCACGCGCGCCGCGGCGGTCCCCATCCGGCGCCGAACCACATCGCCGAGCAGCGGATGGCTGAACCGCACCGCCACGGCGCCGCCGTCGCGGCACACCCGGATCAGGCCGGTGTGCTCGGCGGCGTCCACCGCGTCGGCGCCGGTCAGCTCGGTGAGGATGTCGATGTCGAGTGGTTCGTGGACCGCCAGCGTCTCGAGCGCGTCCAGCACGGGACGACCGGCGCGGGTGAGGCGTTCGTCGAGCAGGTCGGCCAGGCCGGACGGGACCGCGGTCGGCCCGCGCAGCTGCCAGACGCCGTTGGTGTCGGTGAGCGTGCCCGCCTCCACCGCGCCCTCGACCATGTTGCGCAGGAACAGCGGGTTGCCGCCGGAGGCCTCCCACAGCACGTCGGCGCTGAGGCCCTCGAGCGTCCCGCCGAGCACCGTCTCCACCAGGGTGGTGCACTGCTGTTTGGTGAACGGCGCCAGCTCGATCCGCTCGAGGAAGCCGTCCTTCCACAGCGAGGTGACCGCGTCGGGCACGGGCTCCCCGCACCGCACGGTGGCCATGATCGCCGCGCCCCGGTCGAGGGCGATCTGGTGCAGCAGGGTGGCCGAGAGCCGGTCGAGCAGGTGGGCGTCGTCGACGCCGACGATGGTGCCCGGCCGGGCCAGGAGGTTCTCCCGCGCGGAGTGCAGCAGTGCCAGCGGGTCACGCGAGACCGAGGGCGCGATCCACGGCGCGAACGCGCCCAGCGGGATCGCCTGCGAGGACTCGGTGCACGCCACCCAGCGCACCGGCTCCAGCGCCGCGGTCACCGCCCGCGCCAGTGTGGTCTTGCCGACGCCCGCCGCGCCGACGAGCACCGCGCCACCGCGACCGCCGCTCAGAGCCGCGCGCACGGACTCGTATTCGGAGGGGCGATCGAGAAGGTGCCATCTGCCGCCCATGCACGTCGATTCTAGTTCCCGACCGACGGCGTCACAATCGTCCCGGGCGGCGGAAGCGCTGGTCACGGCGGTAACTCCGTCGCATCGCGCGGCTCGACGCGCGGCGCGTTGTCGACGTGGTGGCGGTAGTTGCTCGACGCCTCGTACACCCGCAGTTTGAGCCGGTTGATCGAGCCGAGGGGCCGGTGCGCGGCCAGGCCCCGCCAGGAGTTGAACGACAGCACCTCGTCGCCGTAGGCGCGACGCTCGGGGGTGTAGGGGTCCTGGGGGCCGAAGCGCACGGTGGCCACCGGCCGGTGCGGCGATTCCTGTTCCGGCCACGCGACGGTGGCGTCCTCGATCGGCATCGTCGAGGTCCGGGTGCACAGCTGCGCGCGCAGCTCGTAGGTGGCGCCGTGCTCGGCGAAGAAGTCGATCACCGACTCCCGGTGGGCGTTGACGCCGTCGCCGACCGGTTGCCCGTGCAGCGCGGCGGCTTCCGGCGACACCGGCGTGTAGAGCAGCTTGGCCACGTGGTCGCCGTAGCGCAGCGGCGCGGAGGTGTAGAAGGTCTCGCCGAGGATGTGGGTGTTGGGCGCGAGGAAGACGCCGAGGTTGGGCGGGACGCGCAGCCCGATCCGCCGCAGCAGGTGCCGATCCACCCCGGCGAGCACGTCGCTGCCCGCGCGCAGCGCGGTGTCGGGCAGGCGGGCCAGCGCCCAGGCCGTCGGCATGCCGCGGGTCAGGTAGGCGTGCGCGTCGGCGAACAGGAACTCCCGGTGGGTGACCATGACGAAGTCCTGGGTGGTCGCGGTGTCCCCGGGCACGGCCCGCGGCCCCTTGACCCCGAGCACCTTGATGCCGAGCCCGCGCACGCCGCGCAACTGGTCGCTGCGGACCACCCCCGAGGTGCTCGACAGGCGGGCGATGACCGGATACGTGCGCGGGGTCGCGAACAGGCCCTGCGCCAGCTCCGGCGCCAGGTCGGCGTGCACGGTCAGTTCGCCGCGCAGGATGCCGTGGCTCTTGGCGTGCGCGTCGCGCATGCCCCGCTTGTACCGGCGGAAGGCGCGTTCGTTGTTCCCGCGCAGCACGGCGATGATGCGGTCGATGTCGGCGTCCTCGTCGGGGCGGGGCCGCTCGAGGTCGGGGCGGTAGCGCAGGAAGTCCGCGGCGGTGCGCGGGGCGGCGACGTCGGTCATCGGGCCGTCCTCTCCTCGGTGCGGCGCGGGCGGGTGGGCCGCCACGGCGCGAACGGATTGCCGACACCGTCGAGAGCCGGTGCGAGCGTGGGGAAATGCCGCAGGAGCACGGTGCGCATCGAGTTGTCGCGAACCCAGGCCATGCCCGCCTCGGTGTAGATCTCGGGCCGGAAATCGGTGGTGAAGAAGCGGTCCGCCGACAGCCGCCGCGAGGCCATCAGGACGAACACGCGGAACGCGGTGTCGCTGAACCCGAAGCCCGGCAGCGCGGGCTCGGCGTACAGGCCGACCATCAGGTCGACGTCCTCGACGTCGCCGTACACGTCGGCCAGCTCCCGCGCCCACTCCGGATCGTCGGTCATGCGCGCGAAGGAGGTCACCGGCGGCAGCCGCAGCAGGCGGCGGAACTCGTTGTAGCGCGGCACTCCCCGCTCGCGCACCCGCAGGATGTCGACGGTGGCCAGGTCGAGCAGGGGGCGGCCGGGGCGGGCGAGGGCGCGCAGGTGCCCGGGATAGTTGTGCAGGGTCAGCGCGCCGGGGTTGGCGCGGCCGAAGGAGTAGAACAGGGTGTCCACGGGGGTCTCGGCGAGACGGTCGCGGATGGCGGTCACGCCGAGGTCGGGGAACGGGTGGGTGACCAGGGGGCGGTCGTCGGCGAGGTCGCGCACGGTCAGCTCGTCGGGGATGAGCGGATGCATGCGGTAGACCGCGACGAACTCCTCGGTGAGCGAGTACGGCACGCCGCTGTCGTCGACCGCCGAACCCGGTATGCCACACAGCACCGCGCTGGACGCGAGCCGGCCGAAGCGGCGCGCGACTCGCTCGCCGAGCACCCCGAACCAGTTGGCGCGCATGGCCGCGACGGTGGTCGGGTGGGCGATGATGGCCGGGGTCCAGTCGATGGTGTGGATCTTGGCGATCAGGGCGGCGTTGACCAGCCGCGCGGTGTCGTAGAGCTGCTGGTCGGTCAGGGCGGGATAGCGCTGGGCGAGCCTGCGGCAGATGGCGTTGTGCTCGCGCAGGAACAGCGAGTGCAGCAGGGCCAGGCCCACCCACGCGTTCGCGGCGGCCTCGTCGGCGGCCAGCAGCTCGGTCGCGTCCAGCGGCGGGAGCCCGAGCTGGTCGAGGGCGAGTTCGCCGTCCTTGCCCGAGCGCAGCGCCACCGCGAATTCGGCGGTGCCGCCGTAGATCTGGGAGGCGTCCCACCAGTGGGTGCCCGCGGTGACGAAGGTCGGCGGGTCACCCGGTCGCGGGGCGGGCACCGTGGGCGTGCTCGCCACGGTCATCGGGCGTTCGGGCCAGGGATCGCGGTCGTCGAGGGTGACGGTGAACGGCGCGGTGTCGTCGGTGGTGTGGCTGAACCAGTCGTGGACCTCGAACTGGATCCAGGCTGCGGCCAGCAGGTTCAGGTTGGTCGCGGGGCGGAACCGGTCCCGCCGCAGCAGGACGTCGGCGACGAGGCGTGGGTTGGGCTGCACGAGCCGGTCACCGGTCTCGGGGGCGGTGGCCGCGAGCGGGAAGTTCCGGCCGAAGCGGCAACCGACCGAACCGGTGCGTGGCGCGGCGAGATCGTTGTAGGTGCCGTCGACGGTGCGGGCGCCGCGATGGGCGCCGCCGGTGTCGGGCGGCAGCGGGTCGCCGGGGTGGCCGCCGGTGTCGACCAGGTTGTGTGCGCGCAACGCGCTGCGCAGCCCGACCAGGACGGCCAGGCCGGCCGGGGTCGGCAATCGCGACCAGCCGAACCGCCGGTCCACGACCTCGGCGAGGTCGGCCAGCAGGCGGACCGGCAGGGACGTGCGCCGGGGCGTGACCATCGAGAACCTCCGGGGAGCGGCGGGAATCGGATCAGTGATCAGTCTCCGCCGGGGCCCGGCCGGTGTCATGAGTAGTGCACTACTCGGCTCACCCACGCCGCTACTCACGGCGCGCCGGGATCCCGCCGCGGACCGGGGCTCCTCGCGCCCGCGCGCAAACGAGTAGCGCATTACGCGCGCCTCGTCCTGGACGCTCGAGCCACGCTGGGCGCGGGTGCTGTCCGGTGGCGGGCGGCCTCGGCGGCAGCGGCGGAAGGGGCTCGGATGACTACTCCGATCGAGATCGGCTTCGCGATCGGCGGCGACCCCGGCGCCGCGCTGGCCCGCCTCCCCGGTGCGGCCGCCACGACGACGCACGACCTGTGGTTCGGCGCGCCCGCCCGGGACGCGACGGACCCGCTGGCGCTGGCGGCGGGCGGTATCGCCATCCGGTTGCGCGGCGGTCCGGCCGACGACCTCGTCGTCGACCTGCTGCCCTGCCCGCCCGCGCGGCTGGTGGGGCGGTGGGCGGCGCCGTTCGTCGACGGCGACCTGGAGTACCGGGTCGAGGGCGCCTGGCGCGGGTCGCGGCGAGAACTGGCGGCCTCGGCGGTCAGTCACCGCCCGGCGGGCGCGATCCGGGCCGCCGTCGCGGCGGGCGGGGACGTCACCGAGCTGCTGTCCCCGGCCCAGCGCCGGTTCCTGGTGACCTGCACCCCGCCCGGCGCGACGGTCGATCGCCTGCGGGCGGTCGGGCCGCTGGCCTGCGCGCGCTCGACCGGGATCCGGCTGGCCGGCTGCGAGATCGGCGCCGAACGCTGGACCGGCGCCGGCTGCGACCTGCTCGAGCTCGCGACCCGCGTGACACCGATGCCCGGCGAGCCGGCCTGGGCGCTGCACAGCCGCGCGCGGGGGGTGCAGCGTCGCTGCGAGCAGGCCCT
>NZ_BAGK01000286.1 GCF_000308795.1 Nocardia thailandica NBRC 100428
CGGCCCGCGCGGGCGCGGTCCCCGCGGCGAGGCGTTCGAGGGCGTCGCCGACCGCGAACAGGACAGCGCCCCCGTCGGAGGCGACGTGCGAGGTGGCCAGCGACACCACGGTCCCGCCGTCGGCGGTCGGCGACGCGGCCAGCCGCCACACCAGGCCGCGGGCGGGATCGAAGGACACGTGCGCCCGGTCGGAGAACCACTCGACCACATCGGTCACCGGCTGCGGATCCCAGTGCAGCGGAAACGCTTCGGTCGACGGGACCCAGTAGGGCCGGGCCAGCGGCACGCGGGCCCGCACCACCTTGCGGCCGAGGAACCCGGTCGCCAGGTGGGCGTGGAACCGGTCGAGCACCGCGCGCGGCAGGGGCTCGGCGAAACGCCAGGCCAGCTGGTTGACCAGCGCGTCCGGGTAGAGGCTGTGCAGTTTGAGGAACAGGTCGTCGTCGGCGGTGAGCCGGTTGACGGTGGTGTCCATGGCATTCTCCTCAGCGGGTGCGCAGCGTGCGGACGGTCAGCGGCGCGAACACCGCGGCCACGAGCGCCGCGGCCAGCAGCGACCACAGCGCGTCGGCGCCGAACCGGCCCTGCTCCGCCAGCTCCCGCACGGCCGAGACCAGATGCGAGACCGGATTGTAGTCTGAAACATATCTCAGCCAGACGGGCATGGATTCCTCGGGAACGAGCGCGTTGGAGGCGAAACCGAGGAAGGTCAACACCAGCATCGACATGCCCTGGACCGCCGCGGGCCGGGCCACGGTCGCCCCGATCCAGGCGAACAGCCAGCTGATCGCGGTGGTCGCGAAGACCACGAGCGCCGCGCCCGCCACGAAGGCGACCGGATACGCGGGCCGGTAACCCAGGCAGCAGCCCACGATCACCACCGTGACCGCCGCGATCACATACCGGACCGCCCCGGCCAGCAGCGCGCCCGTCACGGGCGCCGAGCGCGCGATGGGCATGGCGGTGAACCGGTCGAAGACGCCGGAGCGGATGTCCTCGGACAGTGAGACCCCGGTGGCGACGGAGGAGGTGAGCACGATCTGGACGAGGACGCCCGGGATCATGATCGGTAGGTAGTTCTGCATGCTGCCGGCGATGGCGGTGCCGAAGATGCTGCCGAACAGGATGGGGCCGACGATGGGGAGCAGGATGGCGTCGTAGAGGAGTTGGGGGGAGTGTCGGAAGGTGAGCAGTCCGCGCCAGGCCATCATCAGCGACTGGGCCGTCGCGGCGCGCGCGCCGACCCGGGTGACGCGGGGGACCCGGCTGATCGGCGGGGCGCTCGTGGTCGGGGCGAGGGTGACGGTCATCGGGAACCTCCTGCGCCCGCCCCGGCGAGGGCGCCGGTGCGGGTGTGGCCGGTGAGAGCGAGGAACACCTCGTTGAGATCGGGCCGGTCGACGGCGAATCCGCGCAGCGGGATACCGGCCGCGCGGCAGGCGGCGACCAGGTCGGCGGCGGTGTCGGGATCGTCGACGGGGACGGTGAGCGTGCCGGTGGTCGAGCCCTCGGGTGTCTCGCCGGTGAGCTCGCGCAGCAGCGCCTCGGCGCGGCGCTGCGCCGAGGTGTCGGGGACGTCGAGGCGCAGCACCTGGTCGCCGACGGAGGACTTGAGTTCGCCGGCGGTGCCCTCGGCGACGACCGCCCCGCGATCGATGACGGCGATCCGGTCGGCCAGAGCGTCGGCCTCCTCGAGGTACTGGGTGGTGAGCACGACCGTCACGCCCCGCTCGACCAGCCGCCGCACCACGCCCCACATGCGGTCTCGCGTGTGCGGATCCAGGCCGGTGGTCGGTTCGTCGAGGAAGATCAGCGGGGGCACGGTCACCAGCGTCGCGGCGAGGTCGAGCCGCCGCCGCATGCCGCCGGAGAACGCGCCGACCGCCCGGCTCGCCACCGCCGACAGCTCGAACTCGGCCAGCAGCTCGTCCGCGCGGTCGGCCGCGGCCCGGCGGGACAGGCCGAGCAGGCGCCCGAACAGGCGCAGATTCTCCCCGGCGGTGAGGGTTTCGTCGACCGAGGCGTACTGGCCGGTGAGCCCGATCATCGAGCGCACCGCGACCGCGTCGCGGACGGTGTCGTAGCCGAAGACCTCGGCGTGGCCGCGGTCGGGGCGCAGCAGCGTGGCCAGCAGCCGCACGGTGGTGGTCTTGCCCGCGCCGTTGGGTCCCAGCAGGGCGAACACCGACCCGGCGGCGATGGTGAGGTCGACGGCGCCGACGGCGGTGAAGTCGCCGAAGTCCTTGCCGAGGCCGGTGGTGTGGACCGCGATGTCGGTGGTCACGACGGACTCCTCTCGGGGACGGAACGTGCTGTGGCGGCGAAGGACTCGACCGCGTCGGCCGACCGGGCGATCCCGTCGGCGGCGAATCGCGCGGCGTAGGAGGCGGCCCGCAGCGCGGCCTCGGGCGTCGTGAGCCGCGTGAGCGCCGCGTCGAGGCGGGCGCCGGTGAGGGCGCGGGCGGGCAGGGTCTCGCCGAGTCCGAGCCGGGCCAGGGCCCGGCCCCAGTACGGCTGGTCGGCCTGCACCGAGCAGATCAGCTGGGGGACACCGGCTCTGAGGGCGGCCGCCGTCGTCCCCGCCCCACCGTGGTGGACGGCGACTACGCAGCGGGGCAGGACCGCGGTGTGGTCGACCTCGCTCACGACCGCGACATCGTCGGCAATGCCGGTCTGCCCGCCCGCCCAGCCTGCCGCCAGCAGCAGCCGGGCGCCCCGGCGTGCGCACACCGCGCGCACGAGCGCGGCCACGGCGGCCGGATCGCCGACGGTCATGGACCCGAAGCCGACGTAGACCGGCGCGGGCCCGGCCGCGAGCCAGGCCTCGAGGTCGGCGCCGGCCCCGGACGCCGGATGATCCGCCGGGACCGCTCCGCGGCCCTGCCCGGGACGAGAAGAATGTCGCGCCCGGGACAGGATCCCGTCGGCGTCGACCGGGAATCCGGTGAACGGGCCCGGGATCTCGCGGGTCAGGCCGGGGAACAGGCCCGGGTCGTAGGCCTGCACGGTGCCGTGCGCGGCGCCGGGCCGGTGCCCGGCGGGCAGCACCGGCGCGAGCGCGCGAGCGCGCAGCGCGGACAGCGCGCGCCACCCCCAGCGATGGACGAACCCGGGTGCCGCGGCGGCCGAGGCGGTGGGCACCACGGGGACCGCGCCGTTGGGCAGGACGGGGAAGAAGTGCAGGGCCACCGAGGCCACGCCGCCGTGGCGTGCCGCGGCCGCGGCGGCTTCCTCGCACGCCATGCCGGTGACGACCAGGTCGTGACCCGCCGCGGCGGCGCTCAGATCGCGCACGAGTTCGGGCACGCCACGCCGTTGCAGGTCGACCAGTGCGTGCCAGCGCTGCCGGGGACTGCGCGAGGAGAAGCGGCGATCCGCGCGCTGTGCCGCGAGCAGCGCGGCGCCCGCGGTGCCCGCCGGGACGACGGGAACCCCTGCGGCGGTGGCGAAGTCGACCAGATCGGGCGACACGGCCAGGGTCACCTCGTGCCCGCGGGCGCGCAGTTCGCGGGCCAGCAGGACCCCGGGCTGCGCGTCACCGCGGCTGCCGGTGAAGGCGAGCAGGACACGCGTCATCAGCCCACCTCCGCGACCCGGCGCGCCACCCCGGCGCCCCGATCGGCGCCCAGGGACGCGGCGACCGATCGCGAGACCGCCGAGGCGAATTCGTCGGCGACGGCCGGCGCGGCGGGGGCGGCGAGTTCGGTCATGGCGTGGGTGAACGCGGCGAGGAAGGCGTCCATGGTCGCCGCGGGCAGGGCGGCCGGATACCGGGTCGACACGCGCAGTCCGTCGGCCGCGCGCACGACCCAGAAGTACACCTCGTCGGGAGAGTAGGACTCCGCGCGCAGCGTCCGCCCGCGCAGCTGCTCGACGACCTCGTAGTTCGGCAGGACCCGGATGTCGAGGAACGAGATCCCGAAGGTCGGCGTCTCCGCCACCCCGAGCAGTTCCAGCGCCCGGCACCAGGAGGTGGTGTCGGCGGCCCGGGCCCGGCGCAGGGCCGCCCGGGCCGGCTCGAGTGCCGCGGCGGTGCCCGCCCGCGGGTCGGCGGCGATATCGACCGGTACCACGTTGACGAACCAGCCCATGGACTCGAGCCAGCGCAGGTCCGGGCGGGTCGCGACCGGCATGACCGTGCGCATCCGGTCGGCGCCGAAGGTCCGCTGGTAGGCCAGCGCGAGGGCCGCGAACACCGCCACCGACAGCCGCTGCCGCCGGCCGTCGAGGACCGCCTCGACGGCCTCCAGCTCGGCCAGGCCCAGCAGGTGCCGCGACAGGCTCGGCTGGACGGGCGTGTCCGCGCCCGCGATCGACAGGGCGGGCGCGAACCTCGGCAGCGACCGGTCGGGGCCGAGGAATTCGCGCCAGAGCGCGACGCCGGGGCAGTCGCCGGTCAGCGCCCCGGACGCGGCGTGTTCGGTGGCGGCGAAGTCGGCGGCGCTGCCGAAGGTGGCCGCCTCCCGTGGCGCGATACCGTCGCGGACGTCGCGGTAGAGCGCGCGCAGTTCCAGGATGAGGATCGCCTGGGAGTAGGCGTCGAGCACCGAGTGATCGGCCCCGATCAGAACGGTGAAGTCGCCCGTGTCCCGGTGCTCGACGGTGGCGGCCAGCAGATGCGGCCAGGCCAGCGGAGACAGCTGGGTCTCGAGGACCTCGGTGAGGAAGGTGTTGATCGCCACGCCGTCGGTGAGCCCGGTGACCGGCTGCGCGGCGATGCCGACCGCGTCCGGCCCGAGCACCCAGCGGCGCCGTGCGGCGTCGACGGTGCTGCGCAGGCCCTCGTGCCGGATGTGCCACCGCCGCAACGTCTCCCGCCAGGCGTCGGCATCGAGCGCGGCGTCCATCTCGAAGATCGTGCCGATCCAGCGGCCCCGGCCGGGCCGGGTCTCGGCGGGGTCGGTAGCGGCGCAGTAGCGGTCGTGCGCGCTCGTCAGGGGGCGGGCGTCGGGGCGCCAGGCGGCGGACTCGGATTCGGGGGTCCACAGCGTCAGCGCGCCGGGGCGGATGTCGAATTCGGACAGATGGGTGTATTCCACGCCGATTTCCCCTCGGTGCTGAAAGATGCCGAACGGCAGATTCGGTGGTGCTACGCCGATGTGGCACCTGCTGGCCGGGCCATCGTATAACCGCACGCTGGGCGAATATGCCGTGACGGCGATCACCGGGGAATGTCCTGAACAGAAAGGGAAAACCGTGTGTCCGGGCGCGGTCGGCACGATCGCGCCGGTCGCCGAACCTTTTTCGTCCGGAAATAACACGACGGAGATATGGAATCCCGGACATATTGTTCAAACGCGCTCGGTACGGTGTCGGCGGCATCACAGCA
>NZ_BAGK01000285.1 GCF_000308795.1 Nocardia thailandica NBRC 100428
CCAGAGCCTCGGCGAGGGCGTCGGCACCGGGGCGCAGGGCGCCGCGTTCGAGGCCGAGGTGGGGGGCGAGGGCGTCCCGCGCGGCGGTGACGGCGTCGGCGTCGACCCCGCCGAGGTGCTTGATGTAGGCGGCGAGGTCACTGATCTGCTGGTGTCGGCGCGCGGTCGGCGTCGCGGGGTCGGCGAGGGTGCGCGCGACGAGTTCGGGCGTGAGGTCGCCCGCTTCGACGCCGAGCCGGTGCGCGAGGGCGCTGCGCGCGCTGTGCAGGTCGTTGAAGGTGTCGATCGCGTCGGTGGTGAGCGCGTAGTCGACCAGCGCCTCGATCCGGCGCGCCCGCACCTGGTTGTCGCGGTCGAGATCGCGGAGCAGGTCGCGGAGGTCGGCGGGGTCCCGCCCGATCGGGTCCTCGATCCCGAGGCGCCCGGACACGTCGGCGATGTCGGCGAGGATCTCCGCGCGCGTGCGCGGCGGGGGCGGCGCGCCGTCCGCGCCCGGCACGACGGGCAGATTCGCGGTGGGCTCCGCGGCGGGCGGCGTCTCGACCATGCGCCAGGGCCCGATGCCGTCCCGCAGCAGGGTGACATCGGCGGTGCGGCCGTCGATCTCGGTGCGCAGGTGGCGCACCTCCGGCGCGTCGAGCTCGACGATGTGTACCCGTCCGGCCTCGTCGAGCGCCACGGCCCGGATGTCGACGGTGACCTCGCCGCGGTTGAGCCGGTCGAGGAAGGCCGGGTCGGCCCCGGCGAGGGCGCGGGCGAGGGCCCGCTCGTGCCCGCCGCCGGTGTCGACGATCTCGATGCGGTTGTGCATGGTGTCGACGAGCAGGCGGTCCCCCGAATCGGCGGCGGCGAAATCGGCAACGCGCCTGCGGAACTCGTCCAGCACGCCGGTGTTGTCGTCCCATTGCGCGCGGAGCCGGGCGAGTTCGGCGTCGCGGTCGCGTGAGAGCGCCTCCAGGTCGACGCCCGCCAGGTGCGCCCAGGTGGAGCGTTCGTCGCGGAGGCCGGAGCGGCGCAGGGCATTCTCGAAGTACCGGCGCGAACCCTGGTCGCGGCCGGGCTGTTCGTTGTCCTCCAGGTCGTCCCAGTGGCTGGTCCATTCGCCGCCGTTGTTGACCCCGCGCCAGTCCAGGATGCTCGTGTCGCCGCCGTTGGCCGCGACCACTTCCTTCAGGAACGAGCCGAGCGGGTCCTTGCTGCCGAAGCTGTTGGACCGGTAGGGGGTGTGGGCGTTCTCGGCGTCGAAGTCGCGGGCGGCGGCCTCCAGACCCTGGATCACGCCGTCGCGCCGCAGCAGCCGGTATTCGCCCTCGGCCACCGCCCGGTCGAGCGCCTCGGGTCCGAAATCGGTCAGCTCGATCCCGAGTTCGCGTGCCAGCGCCTCCAGGGCGGCCGCGTCGACGAGTCGCTGCCGCACGGCGTCGACCACGTCCTCGGCCCAGGCAGGCATCGGTTCGGTGCCCTCGAGCGCGTCGCCGGTGCGGGAGACCCGCACCGCGGCGTCGTCCGCGCCGCCGTCGGTGAGCGCGCGGTCCGGCGGCTCCGCGCCGTCCGGGCCGTCCGGCAGTGCCGCGCGGCTCTCCGGCTCGAGCAGGTGGTCGAGGCCGGCGTCGCGCAGCTCCTGCTCGATCTGCCTGCGCAGCTCCGGGTCGGCGTCGGTGAGCCACGGCTTGTGTTCGGTGCCGTCGAGATTGCGCAGCGGCAGGAACTCCCCGGCGCGGTCGGCGATCCGCGAGGACAGGTGCCGCAGGATCGGCACGAGCTCCCGGTTCTGCCACATGAGCACACCCTCCTTGAGGATGCGCGCCGGGTTGAACTTGGTCTGCAGCTGTTCGTATTCGTCGCCGGTCGGCCCGTCCGGGGTCGGGTCCTTCATCTTCGTGAGCGGCAGCCCGGCCTCGTGGCCGAGCAGCGACTGGCCCGCGCTGTCGATGCCGGAACCCGATGGGTACTTCGGGTACTCGCCGAGATAGCCGCCGGTGAGCCGGTTCCACAGTCTGCGCAGCCACGACTTCGGTTCCTGGGCGACCCGCACGGCCTGCTCGGCGGCCGGCTCGGCCACCGGCCGCTCCACGCGCCGGACCGGTTCCACGTGCCAGGTGTCGGGCCCGTCGGCGACCAGGCGGACCAGCATCCGCTCGCCGTCCACCTCGATGGACAGGCAGCGGTCGTCGAGGTCCGCGGCGAGCAGGTCGTCCAGGTGCGCCAGGTCGGCGGCGTCCCGGGCCACGTCGGCGCGCGACCTGGCGATGTCGTCGGCGGCGCGGGGCAGGCCGGGATCGGCGGAGAGGCCGAGCCGCGCCGCCCAGCGCCGGGCACGCGCCTCGTGGGGTGCCCGCAGGTCGGGCGCGGCCTCGTGGGCCCGCTGCACCGCGTCGGCGAACGCTTCGACCGCGCCCGCGCGCAGCAGCTGCCGGTAGCGCTGGGCGTCGAGCGCGCCGGGGTCGCCGGGATCGACGCCGAAGCGCGCGGCCAGCCGGGCGAGGGCCTGCTGCGCGGTCTCCGCCCGCGGCACCGCGGGATGCCGCGCGGCCGCGTCGCCGCCGGGCAGGACCGCCGACGGCCGCAGCGGCTGGGCGGGGCCGTCGGGTTCGGGTCCGGTCTCGGGGCGCGGCGCGCCGTTGTCGATGCCCGCGCGGCGCAGTTCGTCGGCCATCCGCGCCCGCTCCGCGGGGTCGCCCTCGACCTGTGACGGGTCGTAGCCGTCCTCGAGTTCGTTCAGGTCGAGGGCGTCGTAGTCGTCCGGATAGCGCATGGGCGCGCCGAGGTCGGCGTCGGGATCCAATGCGCTGTCGAGGAATCCGCGGGCGCGCGCCATGTCGGCGATCTCGGCAAGCGCGCCGCGCGGATCGGCGAGCCCGGTCAGCGCGTCCCCGAGCCCGAGCGCCTCCGCGACGCGGCGGACGTGCTCGGCTTCGGCGTCGGTCAGCGGCGCGACATCCGCATGCGCCGACGGCGGCAGGTCCGCCAGCTCCTGGAGGAACCGTCTGGCATCGTCGAGCCGGCCGCTGCGCCCGCGCACCGGCTCGCCCGGCGTCCGGGCCTCGGCGTCGTCGCCGGTGAGGTCCGGGGACGCGTCGCCCTGCGGCACCAGCTCGCCACCCGCGGGCGGCGGCGCGAAGACGGACCCGGCCGTCGGCCGCCGCGGCTCCTCGGGCTCCGGCATGCGCGCGGTCGGCGGCTGGGACGGCGACTTCTTCGGCGGACCCGCGGGCGCCGCCGGGGGCGCGCCGTCGCCGGGGTCGTCGTCGCCACGCCCACGGCCGTCGCGCCCGGTGCCGCCCGCGTCCGGGTCGGACCCGCGATTCCCGGTCTCGCCGGAGCCCGCCCGCGACGCGTTCGGCCCCGTGCCGTCCGCGTCCGTGAGCGCGGCGAAGCGCGCGGCGATGTCCGCCCGCGCCGCATCGAATTCCCGCTGCGCCCGCAGATACGACTCCAGCGCCGCCGCGTCGGCGGCCGCGTCCCGATCGCGCGCGGCGGGACCGCCCGCCTCCTCCGCGACCGCGAGCAGATCCGCCCGCGCGGCATCGAATTCCCGCTGGGCGCGCAGGTAGGACTCCAGGGCCGCGGCGTCCTCGGCCGCCGCGCGATCGACCCCATCGGGACGGGTGATGTCCGGGTCGGCGCCCGCCGAGACGGTCGTCGGATCGACTCCGTCGGGCCGCGTGGCCGTCCGGTGCGGCCCCTCCGGCGGGGTGGGGTTCGGGCGCGTGATGTCGGGCCGGGTCGCCTCGGCGAATCGGGACGCGATATCGGCGCGGGCGGCGTCGAACTCGCGCTGGGCGCGCAGATAGGACTCCAGGGCCGCGGCATCGGCGGCCGCGTCTTCGGCTCGCGCGCCGGTGAGTTCGTCGCCGAGGGCCGACAGATCGGCGCGGGCCGCGTCGAACGCGGCCTGGGCGCGCAGGTAGGACGCCAGGGCGGCGTCGTCGGCGGCGCGCTCGGCGGCGTCGGGGTGCAGGAGTTCGGCGAAGCGGTCGGCGAGATCGGCACGGGCGGTGTCGAACTCGTGCTGGGCGCGCAGGAAGGACTCGTGCGCGGCCAGGTCGCCGTCGATCGCGTCGAGGTGGGCCAGCGCGTCGTCGGTGGCCAGGTCGGCGCGGCGGGCGCGGTCGCGGTCGGCCTGGTCGGCGAGGGCGTCCTGCCGCCGCACCGCGTCGTCGACGGTGTCGCGCGGGTCGACGGTCTCGCCGGGTCCGACGAGGTCGTCGAGGGTCCGCAGCGGCCGATCGAGCGCCTCGGCGACGTCGTCGAGCGTGCGCATGGTCGCGTCGAGGCGGGTGTCGGCGCGGGTGTCGAGGGCCTCGCCCCGCTCGGGAACGCCGTCGTCCTCCGGTGTGCCG
>NZ_BAGK01000284.1 GCF_000308795.1 Nocardia thailandica NBRC 100428
CCGATCGCTCCGGAGTTGTCGACGAGGTCGCTGAGGACGTCACCGTTCACCAGGCCGCCCGCGACTGCGGCGATGTCGCCCGCGTTGTTCACCACGCCGCCGGCGACGCCGGTCAGGTCGCCCGAGTTCCCGGTGATGTCGCCGAGGACGTCACCGTTCACCACGCCGCCCGTGATGTCGCCGCCGACCAGGTCGCCTGCGACGCCGCTGACGTCGCCGGTGTTGTTGAGCAGGTCGCCGATCGTGCCCGAGTTGTCGACGAGGTCCGTGAGGATGTCGCCGGTGACGAGGCCAGTGATGGCGCCGGTGTTGTCGACGAGGTCGCCGGTGATCTCGCCGCTGTTGCCGGCCAGGTCGCCGGCTACCCCGGTCACGTCGCCCGCGATGCCGGTGACATCGCCGTTCACGAGGCCGCCCGCGAGGCCGGCGATGTCGCCGGTGTTGGTGATGTCGCCGACGGAGTTGGTGAGGTCACCGGCGACGCCTGCCAGGTCGCCGCTGTTGTCGACCAGGTCGCCGGCTACCCCGGTGACGTCGCCGTTCACCAGGCCACCCACGAGATCGCCGGTGTTGGTGACGTCACCCAGCTGGCCGACGACGTTGGTCAGGTCGCCGGAGTTGTCGATGAGGCCGCCCGCGACGCCGGTGACGTCGCCCGTGTTGTTGATCAGACCGCCGATCGCGCCGGAGTTGTCGATCAAGTCGCCGTTGACGAGGCCGCCCGCGACGCCGGTCAGGTCACCGCTGTTGCCGGTGAGGTCTCCCACGGTGCCCGTCAGGTCGCCTGCCACGCCGGTCAGGTCGCCGCTGTTGCTGAGCAGGTCGCCTGCAACGCCGGTGACATCGCCGCCCAGGTCACCGCCGACGCCGGTGAGGTCGCCGGTGTTGTTGACCAGGCCGCCCGCGACGCCGGTGACGTCGCCGATCGAGCCGATCAGACTCGGATCGCCCGCGATGCCGGTGAGATCGCCTGCGACGCCCGTCAGGTCGCCTGCCACGCCGGTCAGATCGCCGCTGTTGCCGGTGAGATCGCCCACCGAACCGATGAGCGTTCCGGTGATGTCGCCCGAGTTGCCGGTGACATCGTTGACGAGGTCGCCGCCGATTCCGGTGATGTCGCCGACCGAACCGGCCGAGTTGGTGAGGTCTCCGGCGACACCGGTGAGATTTCCCGCGACGCCCGCGATGTCGCCCGAGTTGCTGAAGATGTCCCCTGCGACGTTGGTCAGATCGCCGCTGTTGCTCAGCACGTCACCTGCCACACCGGTCAGGTCACCGCTGTTGCTCAGGAGGTCACCGGCCACACCGGTCAGATCGCCGTTGTTGCTCAGCAGGTCACCGGCGATGCCGGTGACGTCACCCGTGGCGCCGGTGAGATCGCCGTTCACCACGCTGTTCGTCAGATCGCCTGCCACGCCGGTGACGTCGGTGTCGTTCGCCAGGCCGCCGGCGAGAGCGGAGATGTCGCCGACCGTGCCGGTCACGTCGCCGGTGTCGATCAGGTCGCCTGCGATGCCGGCGATGGTCCCCGAGTTGCCGGTCACGTCGCCCGCGACGCCGCTGACGTCGCCGAGGAGGTCGCCGCCGACGCCGGTCAGGTCACCGGCGTTTCCGGTGAGGTCGCCCGCGATTCCCGTGAGATCACCCGCGACGCCGGTGACGTCACCTACCGAGCCGACGAGATCGCCCGAGTTGCCGGTCAGGTCGCCGGCGACACCGGTCAGGTCGCCGAAGGTGTTGGTGACGTTGCCGATCGGGCCCGCGACACCGGTCAGGTCACCGACGGTGCCGTCCACGTCGCCGAGCAGATCACCGCCGACGCCGGTCACGTCTCCGGAGTTGCTCAGCAGGTCGCCTGCCACACCGGTCAGAGCGCCGGTGTTGCCGGTGAGATCACCCGCGACGCCGGTGACGTCGCCTACCGAGTTGGCCACGTCGCCCACCGAACCGATCATCTGCGTCAGATCGCCCGCGACACCGACGACGTCGCCTACCGAGCCGACCGTCTGCGTGAGATCGCCGACGGTTTGGGTCACATCGCCGACGGTGCCGATCGTGTTGGTGAGATCGCCCGCGACACCGCTGATGTCGCCGACCGAACTGGTCAGGTCACCCACCGAGCCGAGAGTCTGCGTGACGTCGCCGGTGTTGCCGGTGAGGTCCCCCGCGATACCTGTGAGGTCGCCCGCGACGCCGGCGACATCGCCGATCGAGCCAACCGTCTGCGTCAGGTCACCCGCTACGCCGGTGATTCCGCTCAGGTTGTCGGAGATGTTGCCGATCGAGGCGGTCAGGTCGCCGGCGAGGCCGGTGAGGTCTCCGCTGTTTCCGGTGAGGTCTCCCGCGATGCCCGTGAGGTCGCCCGCGACGCCGGTGACGTCACTGACCGAACCGACCGTCTGCGTGAGATCCCCTGCGACACCGGTCAGGTCGCCGACGGACTGAGTTACGTCACCGACGGAGCCGATCGTGTTGGTGAGGTCCCCGGCGACGCCCGTGAGATCGCCTGCGACGCCGGTGAGGTCGCCGATGGACTGCGTGACGTCGCCGATCGAGCCTGCGGTCGTCGTGAGATCACCTGCCACCCCGGTGAGGTCCACGAGGTCACCGGTGTTGGTGACGTCTCCCGCGACGCCGGTGACACTGCCGAGCAGGTCACCGCCTACTCCGGTGACGTCGCCGAGCGAGCCGACCGTGTTGGTCGCGTCACCGGCGATACCCGTGAGATCACCGATCGAGCCGGCGACACCCGTGAGATCACCCGTGGTGGCGCTGACGGTGCCGAGCACGTCGCCGCCTACGCCGGTGAGGTCTCCCAGCGAGTTGGTGAGGTCGCCCGCGACACCTGTGATGTCTCCGATGTTGCCGACGCTCTGGGTGAGGTCTCCCGCGGTGGCGTCGACGAGGTCGCCCGCCACCCCGGTCACGTTGCCGACCGTCTGAGTGAGGTCGCCCGCCACACCGGTGACGTCGCCGACCGAACCCA
>NZ_BAGK01000283.1 GCF_000308795.1 Nocardia thailandica NBRC 100428
GCCCGCCCCGGCCGCCCCGCCGACCACCACCCCCGCGCCCCCGGCCGCCGTCACCGTCGGCGGCTATCCCGGCACCCACCGGCGACGGCTCACCGGCGGTTCGCCGGTGAGCCGTCGTCGTCGTGCGCGCGGGGACGTCAGTCCGCCGGGTGTACCCGCGCGACCGTGCCGTCCTCGGAGGTGACCAGCAGGGTCCCGGGAGCGGCGGGGTCGGGCAGGACCGCCGTGAGCGGGCGGGTGGTCAGCACGGTGCAGGCGCGGCCCGAGACGGGATCGACGCGCGTGAGCCGGCCGGTGAGGGTGGTGGCGTAGACGGCGCCGTCGTGCCAGGTGACGTCGTCGGCGAAATCGGGCAGGCCCGCCGGGCCGGTCAGCGTCGTGAGGGTCTCGCGGACCGCGGGATTCGCGCGTGACAGGCGAACCACCTGGCCGAGCGCGACGCCGTTGGCCGTGACGTAGAGCGAATCGCCCTGGGCCGTGATGCCGTTGGCGAGGGAGAGCCGCGCCGCGGCCGACCAGGCGGTGTCCTCGGTGCCGTCGGGACGCAGGCGGTGCACGCCGTCGTATCCGGCGACGTAGAGCGCGCCGTCGGGCCCGAAGGCCGCGCCGTTGGGCCGGTCGAGGCCGGTCGCGAACACCTCGGCCACCGGCTCGGGCGCGGCCGGATCGAAGCGGACGACCCCGCCCTGCCCGACGGCGACCACCGAGTCCCCGGTGACCACGTACATCAGCCCGTCCGGGCCCTGCCGCACCGCGCCCGGCGATTCCACCGGCACCGTGGCGGTGCGCACCCCGGCCGCGTCGTAGCGCACGACCTCGTTGCGCTGGACGCGCGAGACCCACAGGTCGCCCCGCGCGTCGGCGCCCAGGTTCTCGGCCCAGTCCAGCAGCGGCACCGCCGTACTCACCACCACTTCGCGCGCGGACGCGCAGGCCGGGGCGGGGGCGGGGTCGGCGCCCGCCTGCGGCGCGGCGAGCAGGGTGCAGGCGAGTACGGCGGGGAGGGCGTACACGGCGCGGCGGCGTGTGGACGGCATCGCAAGACCTCGAATCGGGACGGGGTGAACCGGATCGGAGTGTAACCGGACACACCCCCGTCCGGGGGACACCCCGGGACCGGCCGGACGCGACGACCTGCGTCGATCGACGTGGGAGCGGATTCCGGGCCCGAGATCTGTGACCGGGCACGAACTCCCGGCGTCCCGGGCGGCCGGACGAAGGTCGTGACGGATCGGCGCGGCGTGTCCATAATCCGACCGTGCCGTTTTTCGACAGTGATCGTGGCCGCCTGCACTACCGGCGGTGGCCGAGGAACAACCCGATCGCCACGCTGGCGCTGCTACCGGGAACGGGCCAGCACAGCGGCCACTATCACCGTTTCGCCGCCGCCCTCGGCACGGCGGGCGTCGAGCTCTACACCCTCGACACCGCCGGGCAGGGCCTGAGCGCGGGCGACCCGGCCGCCCCCGGCACGCTGCCCGAGCTGGCGGCGGACGCGGCCGGGCTGCTCGCCGTCGTCTCGGCGGAGGCGACGGGTCCGGTATTCCTGATGGGCCATTCCCTCGGCGCGGCGACCGCGCTGGCGCTGCCCGCCGAGGACACCGAGGGCCTGGCGGGCCTGGTGGTGTGCGGCACCCCGCCGCGGGTCGCGCACGGCACCCTGGCCCGTCCGCTGCCGGTGCTCGCGGTCCACGGCGTGGACGACCGCCGCGCCGCCATCGATCCGGTCCGCCGCTGGTTCGCGCACCTGCCCTCGGTGACCTGGCGCGAATACGCCGACGCGGGTCACGATCTGCTGCACGAACCGGTCAGCAGGCAGGTCTGCGACGACATCGCGGCCTGGATCACCGACATCACCGCGCGTGCGGGCGCGCCCGCGCCGTAGTTCTTCCGCGATGCCGTCCCGCTATGGACACCGCGCCGGGGATCGGTAGATTGGCGCCTGACACACGGCAGTGCAGAAGGGGGACCGCGTGCCACCGAATCCGACCTCCGCGCCGGACACCGCGGCGCTACAGCAGGCAGTCGACGAGGGCGAGCTGTGGATCGACGGCGTCCTCGTCGCCGAGGGCGCGCACGAACGCTGCGCGCTGGGCTACGAGCGGCTGGCCCAGACCGTCGAGGACCAGATCGCCCTGCTCGGCGGGGCGAGCGCCCTGCCGGGCTTCGGCGGCCTGGAGTCCGGCGCCCAGCTGCGCGCCGGTTTCGAGACCAAGACCGCGACCGCCATCGCCACCCTCACCGAATACGCCCGCACCGCACGGGAACTGGCCGCGACCTTCCGCGCCGCCGCGGCGGCCTACCGCGCGTCCGACGACACCACCGCGGCGGGCGTGGCGGGCATCGAGATCCCGGAGGGCCCGCGATGACCGAGTTCTACGTCGACCCGGACTACGTCGCGGCCATCGAGAACTTCGACCAGCTCAGCCACGCCGACATCCACGCCGCCGTCGACCGGCTGGATCCGGCGGTGCTCGCCGAGGGCGGCCGGGTGTTCACCGGCGCGGGTTCCGAGTTCGGCGACGCGGTCGCGCGGGCGCACGGCGAGATCCGCGCGGCCGTCGCCGACGGCTGGCGCGGCGCCGCCGCCGAGCGGGCAGCGGCGACGGTGACCGCCTTCGAACAGGCGGGACAGCAGATCACCCAGGTCCTCACCGCCGTCGGCCAGCGGCTGAC
>NZ_BAGK01000282.1 GCF_000308795.1 Nocardia thailandica NBRC 100428
CCTCGTCATCGATGCTGCCCATGTCCACAGGGGTCGTGGACTGGCTCAGCAGCCACACCGCAGCCATGGCTCCCAGCGGCACAGAACCTGGAAAGAAGGCCCATATCGAGGGCACCAACCATGCCGTGTCAATGCTGATCCCGGCCCAGCCGAGACCGATCACAACGAGCAAGGCAGCGAGGTTGATGACCATCGCCGCGGTCAGCAGCCAGCCCACCGTCCGCCAGATTCGGCCCGTTCGCTGGCATACAGGACACACCGGCCAGGTACCGACCACGATGGTCGACAAGGGCGCCAACTGCTTGCGTGCGACGCTGACCACCGCTGTGCGGGGAGCGCGGGGATGCCGAGGGGTGTCGTAGAAGTGAGCACGGACCTGCCGTCGCGCGGAGGCTGGATTGCCGTGGGGAGCACAGACTTGCGGCAGTGGCTCGTCGAGTTCGAGTTCGAGCGATTCGACGCTGCGGGGCTGACCAGCCAGGTACAGCATGCGCGTCGACGGTAACGGCTCTCTACGCCGGCGAAGCTGGATCGCGACCTCGACCGTGGCCCCGTCAGGCCGACTCATGGGTGCTCGCCGATGCAGAGTTCTCCCCGACCGAGGCCCACTGTCAGCCGTGTCCGCCTGATCATTCCAGCCAACCTCGCTGCCGGCGATCCTGGAAGTACTGGTCGTCCTCGTCGAGGCCATCGCTCGGACCGACCACCGTTTCCCGGTTCGGTTTACGAGTGCCTGGTACTCGATCGAGGCCTTGTGAAACCGCGCCGGGCCAAAGACCATCCGGTCGGGGCACGGCGACATTCATGGGAGGCGGCGGCGCTTCGGGTTCCTCGGGTGACTGCATTGTCGAGGGTTCTGGTGGCTCTTCGCGGTAAGCCGCCAGCAACGCTTCACCCTGCTCCGCCAGCTGCTGCACCTCTTCGGGGGAACGCTCGGCGTGGTCGGCTTCGGCCTTGCGGAGGACGGCATCGCCCAGATGCTGAAAGGACTCGCTCTGAGCGAGATCACGCAACGTGGCTTTGCCTGCGAGGATGTCGCGGATCTGTGCCTGCAGGTCCGGCCCCGCGATGGGACTGTCGGCGAGAATCTTCAGCGCCTTGCCCAGGTGCCGTGACATGCCGATATCGCCGTCGACCAGGTCCAAGCGCGGCTCAGGGGGCTGGTTCATCACGCCACTCCGGGATGATCGTAGGAACCTGCGGGCAACGCCGGGATCTGCGAAGCGTCGACGGCGGCGCTGATCCCGCCCGACATCACCGCGACAAGGGCTTCGGAGGCGTTGACCATGTGGCCGAGTTTGCCGATGATGGTGACGACCCGCGAGGCCATGTACACCGCCAGCGCTGCCGCGACGGCCTCCAACGCAGCCGCGGCGCCGGCTCCGACCACGCTCGAGGCCGACGCAATCGCCGCGGCCTGCGTGACGGCCCACTCGATAGCGAGGTCCCCCAGAGTTTGGACCAGATCAGCGATTCCGTTGGCCATGC
Organism: Nocardia thailandica NBRC 100428; assembly: GCF_000308795.1. Taxonomy (GTDB): domain Bacteria; phylum Actinomycetota; class Actinomycetes; order Mycobacteriales; family Mycobacteriaceae; genus Nocardia; species Nocardia thailandica. The sequence continues at coordinate 1,489 of NZ_BAGK01000282.1, forward strand.
CGTAGGAGGCCAGAGCGTAGGCTTTGATCTCTTCGGCGACCTTTCCCATCGCCTCGGCCTGGCCGTCCAGCGCCGCTGTCAACGACGAGAAGTAGGTGCGGGCGCTCTCGGCGGCGTTGCCCCTCCAAGAGGTCTCCGCATTGGCCATCGCAGCATCGATGGACGCGTGAAATGCCTGGTTGTAGTCGGCGAGCTTCGCGATGGCATCCGCAGACTTCTGCAGCGCGACCCAATCTCCGGTGAGATTGTTGGTGATGGTCGAGATACAGTTGAAGCCACCCCCGGCAACGAACGGACTCGTTGCCATCGCGATCAGGTTGTTGAGGTGGTAGGTCAGGCTCGTGCCGTTGCCGCTGATAACCAGCTCGACATAATCATGGATCGGGTCGGAGGATTCCGGTTCGGCGAGCTTCTCGACCGGGTAGGTGGTTTCGCTCATTTGCCGATCCTGCCGTAGTAGGCGTCCATGTTCTTGGCCCATTCATGATCGGTGGTGCGGTACATGCGCGAGGCGTTGGTCAGCTCTGTCGAGGAGTTGTCGGTGACGGTCCCCAATCGCTCGTAGTTCGATTTGAGCTGCTCACACGCCTCCTGCAACTGGTCGAGAACCGGCGTGAGTACCAGGCCACCGCTGCCTTGAACATCGAGCCATTTCTTGGCATAGGACACCGCTTGACTGTTGTCCTCTGCGATCTTCCACAGCGTCCGGGCCGCGTCGTCCAGATCGTCGGGACTCACCGCGAAATCATCAGCCATACCATCGTCCTCCCCGCCTGCACGCACGAGCGAACCCTCGGATACGCGCGGCCA
>NZ_BAGK01000281.1 GCF_000308795.1 Nocardia thailandica NBRC 100428
CATGCTTGCTTGGGGTTCGTCGAGTCGAGGAGATCACCTGATGAAAGCTGACGCGCTGGCTCCGCGAGCGTTGTTCGACGGTGCTGTGCATTACGAGATCCCGGTCTTCCAGCGACCGTATGTCTGGTCGGAAGAGGACCAGTGGGCTCCCCTATGGCAAGACGTCAGGCGCGTCACGGAGCGCGTGGTTGAGGCGAACGGTGATAAGGATGCGCTGAAGGAGATCGGCGGGCACTTCCTGGGCGCGATCGTCTTCAAGTCAAAGCCCGCGATCTCCGGGGACGTCACGCGGCACGCTGTCATCGATGGACAGCAGCGCACGACCACCCTGCAGCTACTGCTCGATGCCGCGCAAAAAGCCTTCACTGACCTCGGCTACGCCGACGAGGGCGAGGCCCTCGGGGAGCTAACGATCAATGCGGCCAATCGGTTTCGAGGCAAGCCGGAGCAGTTCAAGCTCTGGCCGTCCCGCTCGGATCGCGAGGCGTTCGCCGCCGCGCTGGCCCAAACCGACAACGGCCAGCATGCCGAGCACCGCATCGCCGAGGCCCACCGGTTTTTCAGCAGCGAGATCCGCGCCTGGATTCGCGGTGTGCACGAGGAAGGTGAGCCAGAACCGCCTGGGACCGAGGAACAGCGGGTTGAGGCACTCACCGATGTTCTGCAATCACGCCTGCTCGTCGTGGCGATAAACCTGTCCGGCCATGACGATGACCAGTTGATCTTCGAAACGCTCAACGACCGCGGCACACCCTTGCTCAAGGCGGATCTGGTGAAGAATTGGGTCTTCCAGCAGGGTGAACGGTTACACGCCGACATCGACAGCTGGCCAGATCGGTTCTGGAGCGACTTCGACGACGACTGGTGGCGCGATGAGGCTCCCCAGGGACGTCACCTGCGCTCACGTATCGACACGTTCCTACAGTACTGGCTGACAATGCGTACACGCGAAGAAATCTTGGTCGATGAGACGTTCCGGGCCTTCACAAAGTACGCCAGCAACCACATGAAGACCGTCGAGTCGGCCGAGGCGCTGCTTGCTGAGCTGATCCGTGACGCGGAAACCTACCGCATCCTGGCCGAATCTCCGCCCGACACGGCAGCGGGACGCTTCTACCGACGGGTGATCCAAGAGTTCGAGCTTGCCGCCACCACTCCACTTCTGATGTGGGTCGTCTCCGAGAATCACCAGGTCCCAGAGGATCAGGTTGAGCTAGCTCTAAGTGCGCTGGAGAGCTGGGTGGTCCGCCGAACGCTGCTGCGCTACACAACGAAGGACGTCAATCGGTTCATGGTCTCAGCTTTGGCGATCCTTGATGGAACCGCTCCGGACAAGATCGGTACCGTGCTGTTCGGCTACCTCAGCGTGCAGACGGCCGAGACGAGACTCTGGCCGAGTGATGATGAGCTGCAGAAATACCTGCCGGCACTCCGCATCTATAAAACGATCCGACAAAGTCGAATTCGAGTCGTTCTCGAAGCAATCGAGCAGCGGCTGCGGTCTGAACGCCACGAATCCATCAGCCTCAGCGGCCCATTGCAGATCGAACATGTCATGCCCCAAAAATGGCAGCAGAACTGGGACCATCAGCCGCCCCTGACGGGAGAGGCCGCCCGCGAGCGGGACCGCCTCGTCAACACACTCGGCAACCTCACGCTCGTCACGCAAAAACTCAACGGCTCCCTGTCTCATCGTCCCTGGACTGACGCCGAGGCGCAATCCGTCGCCCCGACCGGGCGTGAAGCCGGGAAGGGCAAGCGCTCACTGCTGAGCAAGTTCAGCCTGCTGGTGCTCAACAAGGAGCTGATTGACGATCACCCTGACGCGTGGGCCGATACCGATATTGCGAAGCGTTCGGCCGAGCTGACCAGGTTAATCTGCCAGGAGTGGCCCGGCCCCCACCAGTTCGGACCACCCGCCGATGGGGCGTGAGCTGGCAGCGGTCAACAATCGCGGCGGGACAGCGCTCATGATCATCCACAACCATTGCCCCGCGAGGTATGAGTGACATCCAACAATGCCAAGCATGTGGTTGGCAACAGCAACGGCGACCGGATCTCCCTTTTCTACGGCGGCCGTGTCAAAGTCCGCTCAACAACACACCTTTGGACTGTTGGCGCCAGAGAGCGCCAGACCGCT
>NZ_BAGK01000280.1 GCF_000308795.1 Nocardia thailandica NBRC 100428
CTTGGCGGTGCGCTGACGGGTGCCGCCGACGCAGCGGCCGGCCTGGGTGGCTCGCTCGGCGCCGCCGCGAATGTCGGTGCCGGACTGGGCGGGACACTGGAAGGCGCGGCCGACTCGGCCGCCGATCTCGGTGCCCAGCTGAACGGCGCGCTCGAAGGGGCGACCGCAGCGGGAGCAGACCTCGGCGGTGTACTGGGCGCGACCGCGGATGCCGGTGTGGGCCTCGGCGGTGCGCTGACCGGCGCCACCGACACAGCGATCGACTTCGGCGCGGGTGTAGGCGGCGCGATCGATGGTGCCGCGAATGCTGGTGCGGGCCTGGGTGGCGCGCTGACCGGCGCCACCGGCACCGCGATCGATCTCGGCGCGGGTCTGGGCGGTTCGCTCGAGAGCGCCGCCGACGTCGGCGCCGAGCTGGGCGGTTCGCTCGGCGGTGCGGCAAATGCCGGTGCCGACCTCGGTGGTTCGCTGAGCGGAGCCGCCGGTCTCGGCGGTGCCCTGGACGGCGCGACGGATGCCGCGATCGGACTCGGCGCCGACCTGAACGACGCGGTCGATGGCGCCCTCGGCCTCGGCGCGAATCTCGGCGGCGCGCTCGACAACACGGCCGCCGGGCTCGGCGGTGCCCTCGACGGCGCCGTGGATCTGGGCCTGAATGGTGCCGCCGGCCTCGACACCACCGTGGGGACGGCGGTGGATGCCGGCGTCGGCCTGGGCGGTTCGGTGTCCGGCGCGTTCGACTCCGCCGCCGGTGTCGGCGCCGACCTGGGGACGGCTGTGGACAGTTCGGCGTCCGTCGGTGCGGGACTGGAGAGTTCGCTCGGCGCGGCGGCGGGCGCGGGTCTGCAGGGCGCCTCGGAACTCGGCGCGGCCGCCGGGCTCGAGAGCTCCCTCGGTGGCGCGGTGAACGCGGGTCTGGACGGCGCGGCGAGCCTCGGCGCCGCCGCGAACGCCGCTGCCGGCCTGGAGAGTTCGCTCGGCGCGACGCTCGACGGCGCGCTCGGTTCCGCCGTGGACGCCGACTTGATCGCCGACCTGGAAACCGCGTTCGACGCGAGCGCCGACCTCGGCGCGGAGGCGGGCGCCGGACTGTCCGGCTCGCTCGCGACCGGTGCCGACGCCGCCTTCGGCACGGCGGCCGGTCTCGAGACCGGGCTCTCGGGCGCGGTGGGCGCCGCGACCGGCCTCGGTGCGGCGGGCGAGTTCGGTGCCGGTCTCTCCGGCGCGGCCGAGTCCGCGATCGGCGCTGCCTCGACCGGCGCAGCCGGTTTCGAGTCCGGCCTTTCCGGGGCCGCGACGGCGGGCGCCCAGCTCGGCGCGGCCGCTGGTTCGGCGGCGGGCCTGAGTTCCGCGCTCGCGGGCGCTGCCACCACGGGCGCGCAGGCCGAGCTGCTGGGGTCGGCGGGTGCGGCGGCCGAGTTCGGCAGTGTCATCGAAACCGCGGCCGCCACCGGCGCGCAGGCGGGCTTCGCCACCTCGGCGGGCATCTCGCACGACGCGAGCGCCCTGCTCGGCGGCGGTCTCGACACCGCCCTGACCGGCGCGGCGGGCCTCGGTTCGACGGTCTCGACGGTGGCCTCCGCCGCCTTCGGCGGCCACACCGCGGGCGGCGTCGGGACCGGCACCGGCCTGGAAACGGGTCTCGGCGGCGGCCTCTCGGGCGCGGCCGGCGCCGGTGCCCAGGTCGGCGGCGGACTGTCGGGTGTGGCCGACGCGGGCGCTCAGGTCGGCGCGGGCCTGACGGGCGCCGCGGCCGGTG
>NZ_BAGK01000279.1 GCF_000308795.1 Nocardia thailandica NBRC 100428
CGCCGCGACGGCACGGCCGCCTCGCGCGGTGCCCGGCGCGCCGCGCGCCCTAGCCGGCGCATCGCCCGTGCCGGGCCCGCCACTGGATACACTCGGCACGCGAGTTTCCCGTGTTCGTCCGCCGTATCGTGCACTGACCATGGAGGTCGCCGTGTCCGGATCCGTCGAGGTGACCGTGGCGCTGTCCGGCGCCGGGCTCGATGCCGAACAGCTCGACGAGAACACCCGCAGGCTGCGCACGGAGCTGCTCGGCCTCGACGTCGAGCACGTCACCGCGGCGGCGGGGCCGCCCGCGCCGGAGGGGACGCGCGGTGTCGACATGGCCGCGATCGGTCAGCTCGTCGTCGGTGTCGGTCCGGGCCTGGTGGCGTTGCGTCAGCTGCTGGAGACCCTGCGTGGCTGGCGGTCGGACCGGCGGGGCGTCGGCATCGTCGTCCAGATCGGCGACGACCGGATCGAACTGGACGAGGCCTCCGACGACAGCGAGCGGGAACTGGTCGAGGCGTTCGTCCGGCGCCACGCTCAGGTCGCGGAGAGCTGAGCCGGCGTCGCGGCGCGGGCGCGCGCCCGGCGACCGGTCGGCGCGAGCAGCACCGCCACCACGACGCCCGCCGCGAACAGCGCCGAGGCCGACAGCAGATACCCCGCGACACCGGCCGGCTCACCGGTCCCGGGATAGCCCGCGGCCGCGGGCAGGGCGGCGCCGGGCAGGCTCGCGTAGACCAGGACGACGGTGAGTCCGGCGCACCAACCCAGGATCCCCGCGACGCCGACCCCTCGCGGGGAGACGGCGACCGCGCAGACGGGCACCACGAAGGCCAGTGCCATCAGCCAGGCGGGGCCCCATCCGTGGTGTCCGGGCCAGTTGTCCATCACGCCTGCTCCGTGCACGACCGCGCCCACCCAGGCGACGACACCGACGCCCGCGATCAGTGCCGCGACCGGGTCGAGCGGATTGCGCACGGACACCCCGTCGGTCCAGAGCATCGCGCCTACCAGGAGCCCGGCCGCGACCGCGCACGTCAGGTGGGCGCCGAACCACAGGGTCGTGCCGATCGCCCAGTACTCCCGCGGTCCCCAGAGGCTCCACAGATACCACGGCGTCGTCGCGCACAGTCCCAGCGCGAATCCCGACCCGAGGTGCCTGCCGAGCCGCGCACTGAGCAGGGCCAGCCCGGCGAGCCCGACCAGGGCGGCCAGGCCGAGCACCGGGACGAGGACGCGGTAGTACTCGGCGGTATCCAGCAGTGTCCGGTCGTCGGTGTCGTAGGGCACGAAGGGATAGGTGGCCATCATGGCGGCCGCCCCGATCAGCCCGAGTCCCGCGAGGCGGCGGAGGCCGCGGGGATCGGCCCGGCGGGCGGCAAGCGTGGCGATCACGGTGCCGCCGACGGGGTGGTCGCGGACCGGCCCGGTCGCGGGCAGTCGCCGCCGGTCTCCGGCTGCGGCCGGCGCGCCGCAGTCGGCTGCGGTCGGCCACG
>NZ_BAGK01000278.1 GCF_000308795.1 Nocardia thailandica NBRC 100428
ACGGCCGCGGCGTGCAGCGACATCGTCTCGCCCGCGCGCACCGTCACCCGGCTCACGTCGAACACCAGCGGGATCGCGCGGCCGCGGACCTCGGCCCGCCCGGCCACCCGCCAGCCGCTGTCGGTCCCGGTGATCGCGGTGGCCGTGAAGGTCATGCCGGGGTGACGGTCGAGATCCAGCAGCCGGGGGGCGCGCAGGTCGCGGTCGCGGCGGGGGTTACCGGTGTCGATGCCGCCCAGGTCGACCGTGCCGGCGGCGGATCGCGGCGCCCCCTGTTCGTCGAGGACGAGGACGCCGGAGCGGACCGGCACGGTGCCCCGGACCGAGCCCCGGAAGTGGCCGACGCGCAGGCAGGCGGTCGAGGCCGTCGGCTCCACGACCCAGCGGGTCGGCGCTCCCCCCGGCGTCACGGCGTTCATCGCGCGCCGCCCGCGGCGTAGATCGCGGCGGTGTCGGCGTGGTCGCGGACCGGGTAGATCTCGACGCGATCGGGTCCGGGCAGCAGCGCCGGGTCCTCGCCCGGCAGCAGGGCGCTGCCCATGACCGCGTCGCGCGCCGCGCTCAGCGCGGACTCCGATTCGGCGAGTCCGATGACGACGCCGGTCCCGTCGTCGCGCCGCAGCTCGATGTACTCCAGCAACCCGGGCACCCCGGCGAGCAGCGGCCGGATCCGGTGCTCGACGGCGAAGTCGCCCGCCGCGAGTTCCTCGGCGCTGCGCGGCCGGTCGAAATGGAGCAGGTGTGCGTACATGATGTCCTCCTGAACTGGTCTTTTCGCTGTGTCCAGCGTCGCGTCCGCGGCGGCCGCGTGGATCGGTGCCAGTACTGATCCGCGGTACTGAACCGGTCACGCGGAATCCCGCGCGGCGCCCTCGGCGGCGGGATACTGGGCAGATGCAGAACCCGTTCGTGGGACGGCACACCGAGATCGCCCGGCTGCGCGCGGCGGTGCTCGCGGCGGCGGGCGGCGCGGGTCGGCTGGTGCTGATCGGCGGCGGCGCGGGGATCGGCAAGTCCTGGCTGGCCGAGCGGGCGGCGGAGCTGGCGGCCGAGGCGCGGCTTCCGGTGTTGCGCGGGTTCGCCGTGGACGATCCGGGCATGCCGCCGCTGTGGCCGTGGCGGCGGGCGGCGCGCGGCCTCCCCGAGCTGGCGGCCGCCCTCGACACGGTCACCGAGGCGGGCGGCGGGGCGGCGGCGCAGCGGTTCCGGATGTGCGGCGAGGTCGCCGACGTCCTCGTCGAGGCGGCGGGGCCCGCCGGTCTGCTGCTGGTCCTCGAGGACCTGCACTGGGCGGACCCGACCTCGCTGGCCCTGCTCACCCACGTCGCGACCGAGTCCGCGCGGTCGGGCCTGCTCGTGGTGGCCACCTACCGGGAGCCGACCGGTCCCGAACTCGGCGCGGCCCTGCCCGCCCTGCTGCGGCTCCCGCAC
>NZ_BAGK01000277.1 GCF_000308795.1 Nocardia thailandica NBRC 100428
GTCGGATTCCGGCGCCGGTGGCCGCGTCCGGCGACACGGGCCGGCCCGCGCCGCAGCATCGGAACCATGCACGCAGACATCACCGGCCTCCACCGCGTCGGCCTCCTCGGCCGCGACACCCAGCGGCTGGCCCGCCGCTACCGCGACCTCGGGTTCACGCTGGCCGCCGTCCCCGCCGGGCCGCACCACGCCGCGCGGGTGTCGGCCCGGGTCGGTGCCGCGTCGCTGGATCTGCTCGGCGTCGCAGCGGGCCCCCGGCCGGAGGTCCGTCGCACCGGTCCCCGCGCCGAGGGCCTGCGGCTGCTCGACCTCGGCACCGGCGATGCCGCGAAGGCCCGGCGGCGGCTGACCGAGATGGGGCTGCGCGCCTGCGCGGACCCTCGCGACGGCGCCGCCCACGCCCGCGTCCTCCGGATCGACCCCCGGCAGACCCCCGAGGCGTCGCTGGGCGTGGCCCAGGTGGCCCGGCGCCCCGTCCACGCCGACGAGCCCCGGACCCGCCACCCGAACGGCGCGCGCGGCATCGCCGCGGTCCTGGTCGTCGCCGCGGACGAGGTCCTGCCCGGCATCGTCGACCGCTACCGGCGACTGCTGGATCGTGAACCGCTACGCGAGGGCCCGCTGACCATGCTGCCGCTGGGCGCCTCACGGCTGGACTTCCTCCGCGCCGCCGACGCCGACGCGGTGCTGCCGGAGACGGCCGCGAACCCGGCGGCCGCCCACCTGGCCGCGCTCACCGTCCCCGTCGACGACGCCGACGCGGCCCGCGACCTGGTCGAGGACGCGGGCATCCCCACGACGACCACGTCCGACGGCTTCTTCGTCGCCGCCCCCGACGCCTACGGCACCGGTCTGTTCTTCGTCGGCTGAGGCGGCGGCTCGAACCGGTAGGAAACCAGGTCGTGCACTCCGACGAAGCCGAGCGTTCGAGAGATCCGGTCGGCGGTGGGATTCGCGAGATCGGTGAACAGGCAGGGCTCCGCGCCCTCGGCCCGGATGCTCGCGGCACCCGCGCGGTGAGCGCCGAGGCGTATCCGCGTCCGCGCGCGGCCGGCGGGGTGTACACGGGGCCGATCCGCGACCAGCCGTGGATCGGCTCCCGATGGGCGACCAGCAGACCGGCTCGCCGAGGTCCTCCCACAACCACCACCGGCCGCCCGCGATCCGCCCGGCCATCGCCGCGGGCGACAGCCGGGGCGACGGCATGCCCCATTCCGCGGCCATGGCCAGGTTGCAGGCGTAGCAGAGTTCGGCGTCCCCGGTACGCGCCGCCCCGCACCGCGGTCCAGCGCCGCGCGAAGGCGAGCGCGTCCAGCGGCGCGCCCTCGACCGCGGGCACCACCGCGTCCGTGCGCGCCAACCGGTCCGCGAGCTCTTCGGCGGCGCCCGTGGGCAACTCGCCGATGT
>NZ_BAGK01000276.1 GCF_000308795.1 Nocardia thailandica NBRC 100428
CGCCGACCGAACCCACGGTCTGCGTGAGGTCACCCGCCACACCGGTCAGGTCGCCGGCGACCCCGCTGACATCGCTGATGTTGCCGACCGAATTCGTCAGGTCACCCACCGTTCCCGTCACGGCGGTGACACCTCCGGCGATGCCGGTGAGGTCGCCGATGCTGTTCGTGAGGTCGCCGGTCGTACCCGTCACGTCGCTGACGGAGCCCGTGTTCTGCGTGAGATCGCCTGCGACACCGGCAACGTCACCAACGGTGTTGGTCAGGTCGCCGACCGTGCCGACGGTGTTCGTGAGGTCGCCCGCCACGCCGGTGATGTCGCCGACGGTGTTCGTCAGCTCGCCGACCGAGCCGCCGATGCCGGTCACATCGCCCACCGCGCCGACGAGGTCGCCGCCCACACCGGTGACATCGCCGAGGGAGCCGACGGTGTTGGTGAGGTCGCCCGCGACGCCCGAGAGGTCTCCGGAATTCGCGAGAGTCTGCGTCAGATCGCCCGCGACGCCGGCGACATCGCCGACGTTGCCGATGGACTGGGTGAGGTCGCCCGCGACGCCGGTGACATTGCCGATGTCGGCCGCGGTGTTCGTCAGATCGCCCACGGTCTGGGTGACACCCGCGATGTCACCGACCGAATTGGTCACGTCGCCCGCCACACCCGAAACGTCGCCCACCGAACCGATCACGTCGCCCGCCACACCCGAGACATCGCCGACCGAACCGATCACGTCGCCCGCCACACCCGAAACGTCGCCGACCGAACCGATCAGATCGCCGGCGACGCCGGTGACGTCGCCTACCGAGCCGACGGTGTTCGTCAGGTCGCCGGTCATTCCGGAGACATCGCCGACCAGGTCACCGCCGATTGCGGTGACGTCGCCGATGTCGGCCAGGGTTCCGGTTACGTCGCCGACGGAGTTGGTCAGGTCACCTGCCACGCCGGTGATGTCGCCGACGGAGCCGACGGTGCTCGTGAGGTCGCCCGCTACGCCCGCGATGTCGCCCACCGAGTTCGTGAGGTCTCCGGCCACACCCGAGACATCGCCGACGGTGTTCGTCAGGGCCGCGATGTCGCCGGCAGAATTCGTGACGTCGCCCGTGATGCCGGAGATCGAACCGGTCAGGTCGCCTGCCATTCCGGTGACGCCGCCCACGGAGCCCACGCTCTGGGTGAGGTCGCCTGCTACGCCGGAGATGTCGCCGGTCGAACCGATCACGTCGCCCGCGATGCCGGTGACCTCGGCCAACGAGCCGACGGTGTTCGCCACGTCGCCGACTACGCCGCTGCCGTTGCCGAGGGAGTTCGTCAGGTCGCCTGCGATACCGGTGAGATCGCCCGTCGAGACGAGGTCGCCCGCTACGCCGGTCACGTCGCC
>NZ_BAGK01000275.1 GCF_000308795.1 Nocardia thailandica NBRC 100428
GTGAACCGTCACGGGTAAGGGACCGGCTTCAGGTTTCAGACCAGCGCCGGTCGACGTGGCGATAGTTGAGAGTAGTAGGCGGCCTCGTATTCGGCCGGGGTCAGGTAGTTCAGCCGGGAATGCAGGCGCGCGTTGTTGTACCAATCGCACCACTCCATGAGCGCGAACTCGACCTCGGCAAGGGTCTTGAACGGGCCGTGCCGGTTGACGACCTCGGTCTTGAACAAGCCGATGATCGATTCGGCGAGGGCGTTGTCGTAGGCATCCCCAACCGAACCTATCGACGCTGAGAGTCCTTGCAGTGCAAGCGATTCAGTGAACTTGATGGATGTGTATTGAGATCCGGCGTCGGTGTGGAATATCAGACCCGGCTCGACCGGGTGCCCGTAGTGGTCCCGACGCCACACGGCCATGTTGAGTGCCTTGGACACCAACGAGGTCGTCTTCGTTGCGGCGGTCGTCCAGCCGACGATCGCACGGGAGAATGCGTCGAACACGAACGCCACGTATGCCCACCCGGTCCAGGTCGACACATACGTGAAATCGGCGACCCAGACGTGGTTCGGCGCGGCGGCGGTGAAGTCTCGGTTGAGCTTGTCACCAGCACGGATACCGTCCTTGGTCGGGATCGTGGTCCGGTGTTTCCGGCCTCTGACCACACCGTTGAGCCCGAGTGCGCGCATCAGCCGGTCGACGGTGCAAAACGCCACCTCATGGCCTTGTCGGCGCAGGTAGCGGGTCATTTTGCGGCGGCCATACATCTGCTCCGGTGTGCCGTGGAGATCGCGCAAGGTGTTCTCGACATAGGCGTCGGCGATGTCGCGGGCTGCCGGCGGCCGACAGCGAGCCTTGCGGTAGGTCCTTGGCGCGATCTGCACCCCGTGCGCTGAGAGCGCGCGGCAGATCGACTCGACGCCATAGACCTGGCGGTATTCGTCGATGAACCCGACGATCAGCGGTGTCGCGGGTCGAGTTCCCGCGCGAAAAAAGCCGATGCCAGCTTCAGGATCTCGTTGGTCTGCTTGAGGTCTCGGACCTCTTTCCGCAACCGCGCCAACTCTTCCCGCTCCGCTGGCGAGAGGCTCGGCGAGGCCGAGACACTCGGTGACGGTGCCTGCTCGAGGGCCTTCTTGATCCACAACCGCAGCGTCTCGTGATGCACGTCGACCATCGGGCCGATCGCGCGCGCAGCGGCGTAGGCGGATCCGTACTCATCGAGCCGTTCGAGAGCCAGACGCACGGCCTTCTCACGAACCTCGGGCGGGTAACGCTTCGACATGATGGGAACCATCTTCCTCAAAGACGGAAGCGGTCCCAAATCCGTGACGGTTCAA
>NZ_BAGK01000274.1 GCF_000308795.1 Nocardia thailandica NBRC 100428
CGACGCTGGTGCCGCTCGCGCTGGCGGCGGCGGGGGATGGGCGCGTCGTGGTGGCCGAGCCGCGCCGGCTGGCGGCGCGGGCGGCCGCGGCGCGCATGGCGGCCCTGCTGGGGGAGCCGGTCGGGCAGACCGTGGGTTATGCCGTGCGCGCCGACCGGAAGGTCTCGCGGCGGACGCGGATCGAGGTGGTGACCTCCGGCCTGCTGGTGCGGCGCTTGCAGCACGATCCCGAACTCGACGGTGTCGCGGTGGTGGTGCTCGACGAGGTACACGAACGGCATCTGGACGCGGATCTGCTGCTGGCGCTGCTGCTGGACGCGCGGTCCGGGCTGCGGCCCGACCTGCGGCTCCTCGCGACCTCGGCGACCGTCGCCGCAGGCAGGCTGGCCCAGGTGCTCGGGGAGGACGAGCGGTCGCCCGCGCCGGTCGTCGAGGTGCCGGGGCGGACCCATCCCCTCGGCTACACCTACCTGCCCGCGCTGCCCCGCGAACGCGTCGAGGCGCAGGTGGCGCGCGCGACCAGGGCCGCGCTGGCCGGATCCGACGGTGACGTCCTCGTGTTCCTGCCCGGCGCGGGGGAGATCCGCCGCACGGCCGCGCTGCTCGCCGATCTCGACGGTGCCGACGTGCTGCCGCTGCACGGCAGGCTGGGCGGCGCCGCCCAGGACGCGGCGCTGCGCCCCGGCCCGCGCCGCCGGGTCGTGCTGGCCACCGCCGTCGCCGAATCCAGCCTGACCGTGCCCGGCGTGCGCGCGGTGGTCGACTCCGGCCTCGCGCGGGTGCCGCGCATCGATCACCGTCGCGGCCTGTCCGGGCTCGCCACGGTCCGGGTCTCGGCCGCGGTCGCCCAGCAGCGGGCGGGGCGCGCGGGGCGCGAGGCTCCCGGTCACGTCTGGCGCTGCTGGCCCGAACACGAACACCAGACCCTGCCCGCCTATCCCGAACCCGAGATCCGCACCGCCGACCTCACCCGGCTCACCCTCGAACTCGCCTGCTGGGGCACCCCCGACGGCAGCGCGCTGCGCTGGCTCGACGACCCGCCCGCGGGCGGCGTCGCCGCGGCCACCTCGGTGCTCACCGCGCTCGGGGCCATGAGCGAGGCGGGCGCCGTCACCGATCGGGGCCGCCGCATCGCCGAACTCGGCCTGCATCCCCGGCTCGGCCGCGCCCTCCTCGACGGCGCCGACCAGGTGGACCCGGGCACGGCCGCCGAGGTCGTCG
>NZ_BAGK01000273.1 GCF_000308795.1 Nocardia thailandica NBRC 100428
GACGACGGTGACGGCGTCCGGACACCCCGTAGGCCGGACGACGCCGAGGGCGGCGCGGCCGACGGACCTCGCGGACCTCGAACAGGCGGCGAGCCGGCCACCGCCGGGTCCGGCAGCGGTGGCACCGTCCGCGCGGCCCGGCCCGCCGGCCCCGCCCCGGAGTCCCGTCGCGCGGGCGACGGTGATGGCGGCCGGGAGTCCGGTGGGCCGGACAACCCGATGGGCGCGGCCACCGCCGGGTCCGGCAGCGGTGGCACCGTCCGCGCGGCCCGGCCCGCCGGCCCCGCCCCGGAGTCCCGTCGCGCGGGCGACGGTGATGGCGGCCGGGAGTCCGGTGGGCCGGACAACCCGATGGGCGCGGCCACCGCCGGGTCCGGCAGCGGTGGCACCGTCCGCGCGGCCTGGCCCGCCGGCCCCGCCCCGGAGTCCCGTCGCGCGGGCGACGGTGATGGCGGCCGGGAGTCCGGTGGGCCGGACGACCCGATTGGCGCCCCCGCCGGGGGACACCACGGAACGGTGGCAGACGAGGAACCGGTGGCCTCCGACGGCACGGTCGGTGCCGACCGGCCCGCCGACGGCGCCCGGAAGACCCGTCGGCCGGGCGGCGGGGAGGGTACCCACGAGTCCAGCGCGCCGTGCGATCGTGCGGGCACCCGGCCCGAGAAACATCCCGGAACGACGGTCGCTCGGACGGGCCGGGACAGCGGATCCGGCATCGACCGGCCCGCCGACGGCGCGGGCGCGCCACCCGGCACCAATCCCGGCGACATCGTCGAGGGCGATCTCGACGCCGCGGTGAGCCAGTGGAACGCCCAGCTCGGCGTGCTCGGCGACATCGCCGACGAGGCCGGGATCGCCGAGCGTCTGCGGCGGGAGTTGCGGACGTTGCACGCGGATCAGGAGGGGCTCGCGCGGCAGGCCGACGAGCTCGAACGGCAGCGCGCGGCGGCCCCGGCCGCGGTGGCCGAGGCCGAGGCGCGGGTGCGCGAGGCGGAATCGGCCGCCGCGCAGGTTCCCGGGTTGCGGGGCGAACTGGAGCGGCATCGCGAGGCCGCCGGCGCCGCGGCCGAATTGGCGAGGAAGCGGACCGCCCTCGAACAGGCGCGGGCCGAGCTGGCCACGGCGCGGGATCGGCACCTGGACGCCCGCGAAC
>NZ_BAGK01000272.1 GCF_000308795.1 Nocardia thailandica NBRC 100428
CCCGGCACGCCGACACCACCGGTGGCGCGGCGGCCACGCGTCCAGGGCGTTCGGCCCGGCAGGGCGACACCGAGCGCGGCCCGGACCCCCGACGCCAGCAGCGCTCGGCCCCTCACCGCGATGCCGCATGCGGCCAGGGCGTCCCCCGGCACCTGCGGCGCGCAGCGCGGCACCCTGCAACCTCCGGCGGCGCGGCGGCCACGCGCTCGCAGTGCTCGTCCCGACACGGCGACACCGAGCACGGCACGCCCCGCCGACGCCCGCAACACTCAGCCCGGCACCGTGATGCCGTGCGCGGCGAGGGCGTCGGTCAGCGCGCGGGGCCGCTGGGCGATCGGCAGGGGGTCGACGAGGGCGAACTGGCCGCCGACGGCCCGGACTCCGCCGTCGGCGGCGTCGCTGTCGCCGATCATGAGGGTGCGGGCCGGGTCGGTTCCGAGCCGCTCGATGGCGTGGCGGAAGATCGCGGGATCGGGTTTGGCGGCGCCGATCTCGTAGGAGAGCGCCATCACGTCCACGAAGCGGTCCCAGCCGCGGGCGGCGAACGCGGGCCGGATGTCGAAGGCGATGTTGCTGACGATGCCGACCCGGATGCCCCGGTCCGCGAGGGTTTCCAGGACGGCGCCCGTGTCGGCGTAGGGCGCCCACTCGGCGGGGTCGACGAGCCGGCCGTACAGGCGTTCGGCCGCGGCCTCGGGGACGCCCGAACCGCGCAGCACCGCCAGGTACGCGTGCCGGTGCAGGGCGGGATCGAGGTCGCGCGCGTCCCAGGCGCGCTGCCCCTCGGCGTCGAAGGCGATCGACTGGCCCACCGGCGCGGTCATGCGGCGCATGATCTCGGCCGCCTCGTGCACGTCGGGCGTCCAGCCGTCCCCGCCCCCGGTGAACCAGGATTCCTTCTCCTCGAGCCGGAAGGTGGTCCCGGAGAAATCGAACAGCGCTCCCTCGATGCCCATCCCCGATGGTGGCATCCGGGGCGCGGTGCGTGGGCACGACCCGGCGAAGTCGTCCCGGCCGCGCGGGCCGTGCCGCACGGGCGGGCTCGCGCCGCACGCGCGGGCAAAGCACAGCCGGTCAGGCCGCCCAGCCGGGCGGCATCCGCACCTCGAGGGCGCGCAGCCGGGCGGGATCGGCCACCACCTCGTAGGCCGT
>NZ_BAGK01000271.1 GCF_000308795.1 Nocardia thailandica NBRC 100428
CTTTCCTGCCGATAGCGGTGTGTTGCCGGTGGTGATTGTAGGTGTGCAACCAGGCCGGCAGAGCGGCTCGCCGGGCTTGTTCTGACCGGTAGTGGCGGGCAAAGGCCCATTCAGCGGCCATGGTGCGGTGGAATCGTTCGATCTTGCCGTTGGTCTGGGGCCGGTAGGGGCGGGTGCGTTTGGCTCGGATACCCAGCTCGAGGCAGGTTCGGGTCCATGCCTTGGACCGGTAGCAGCTGCCGTTGTCGGACAGGACGCGCTCGACGGTCACACCGCGCTCGGCGAACCAGGCCACCGCCCTGCGCAGGACAGCGGTGGCGGTTTCGGCGGTCTCATCGGCATGGATGTCGGCATAGGCGACGCGGGACTGGTCATCGATCACGGTATGCACGAACGCGTTTCCCAGCAGCGGATTGCGATAGCGGTTGCGGCCGATTCCGGGTGTGGCCGCGCGGTGGCGGCGCCCGGCGACGCGTCCGACGAACCGCCAACCACCCCCCTCGGGGATGTTGCCCAGCTTCTTGACATCGACATGAATCAACGACCCGGCATGCGGGTGTTCGTAGCGCCGGACCACCTCTCCGGTGCGAATATCGATGTGGGACAACCGGTTCAACCGGCATCGCACCAGGACCGCATGCACGGTCGAGGCCGGTATCGACAAGCGCGAAGCGATGGCTTGCGGGGACAGGCGCTTGCGCCAGCGCAGGTCCACGATCTTGCGGACCACCGGTGCCGGGGTGCGGTTCGGGCTGTTATGCGGGCGGCTGGAACGGTCGGCCATCCCGGCTGTGCCCATCTCGCGGTAACGCTTCTGCCATCGGTTGGCCGTCGGCCACGAGACATGGAAGTACTCGGCCGCTCGGGCGATCGGCCAACCGTCATCGACGATGCGGCGGGCCAGCAGCAACCGGCCTTTCGGGGTCAGTGGTGCGTTAGCGTGGACCACGAAGGTCTCCTGTCGTTGGGTGGTTGTCTCAGCAACTCCCACTCCACGACGGAGACCTTCGCCATTCAACGATCACTTACAGCGTGTCGTCACAATCCCTCAACCAACCTGCCTGGGCAGTACACCTAGG
>NZ_BAGK01000270.1 GCF_000308795.1 Nocardia thailandica NBRC 100428
GCTTAAGGGTTGTCCCGAAAGTGCGACGCGCTGGCGGTGACCGGTCCACCGGCCAGGAATCAGTGAGCGTGGGCGAAGTTGGCCAGGGTCGCTACCCCGGCCATCGTGACTTTCACCCCGTCCCTGCGGAGGCGGCAGTCCCGCAGGATCTTCCAGGTCTTCATCCGGGTGAAGGCATGCTCGACGCGGGCACGGAACTTGCGGTGGGACTTGTTGTGAGCCTGTTTCCATTCCGGCAGCTCGACACCGGGTGGGCGCCGGCGCGGGATGATCAGTCCGGTGCCCTGGCAGCCGCCATCGGCGATCACCATCGCGTTGCGGCAGGTGTGGGCGACTCCGGACTCGGTCCAGGCTCGGCAGTCGTTGCGGTTGCCCGGCAACGGTGTCCCGAGCACGACGACGAGTTCTGTGTCGGCCTCGATCACGACCTGGTGGTTGGTGGAGTACGGTAGTTCTTGCTCTGCGCGGCGACCCGGTGATCGCGGGTCGGGACCAGGATGCCGTCCACGATCAACACCGTGTCACGATGAAAGCGGGCACGGGGCCGTAGCGCCAACGCCGGTCCCAGATCCTCGATGACCCGGGCCGCGGCCGACTTCGACACCCCAAACACCGCCGCGAGTTGGCACACCGTGAGGTTGGTCCGCCAGTAGGTGGCCACCAGCAACACCCGGTCCTCGAAGCACAGCCCCCATGGTCGGACCCGCAACGGCCGGTCGGCGCCCTCACGCCGCAGCCGGGTGATCAGGCGAGCGAACCTGGCCGGCCACAGCCCGGAGAACAACTCCACCATCACCGGGTCAGACGCCGACATCACCACTGGTAGCACGATCCCTATTGCCGGTCAACGGCTTACGGGTCATCCCTTAGCTGCGACCAAGGTTGAGGCTGCGCTCGCACGACGACGTGTTACAGAGACGGCGTCGGAGCAACCTTGCAGGTGCACCCCCTTCAATGAGGCGCGGTGTAGATG
>NZ_BAGK01000269.1 GCF_000308795.1 Nocardia thailandica NBRC 100428
CTAGGCCCTGTCCTGTAATTCATCGCAACCAGAGCACGATCGCAGCGATAGTGAGCTCGGCCAGGTAGTAGGCGGCGCGCTTGGCGAAGCGGGTGGCCAGACCACGGAACTGTTTGAGCCGGTTGAAGCAGCGTTCGACCACGTTACGTTGCTTGTAGACCTCGGGATCGAACGCCGGTGGCCTGCCACCCGCGCAGCCCTTGCCGGCACGGCGAGCGATCTGATCATCGCGTTCAGGACTGACGAACCGCACCCGCCGCCGCCGCAGCGCGGCCCGAGTCGAGGGATGGGAGTAGGCCTTGTCCGCGATCACCGCCTCGGGCCGCATGCGTGGCCGACCGAGTCCGGTCCGCGCCACGCTGATCCCGTCCAGCAGCGGCAGGATCTGCGGATTGTCACCAGCTTGACCACCGGTGATCAATACCCGCATCGGCAGACCACGACCATCGACGGCCAAGTGGACTTTGGTACTCAGTCCACCCCGCGATCGTCCGAGGGCTTCTCCGGCGACGCCGACGGCGCCCCCTTTTTCCGGGCTCCGGCAGCATGCTGATGGGCCCGCACCACAGTCGAATCGACCGAGATGATCCACTCGACTTCGCCGATCGAATCGTCCTTGACGATCACTTCGTCGAGGATCTTCTGCCAGGTTCCATCGACAGTCCAGGTCCGTAACCGCTCGTGCGCGGTCTTCCAGGGCCCGTACCGTTCGGGCAGGTCACGCCATGGTGCGCCGGTGCGTAGCTTCCACAGGATCGCGGTGATCACCTGCCGGTGATCACGCCACCGCCGTCCACGACCCGAGACCGGCAGCATGGGCTCGATCCGAGCCCATGCCTTATCGGTCAACTCACCACGACCAACCACACCTCACAGCTAACACCAACCACCACAACGAATTACAGGACAGGCCCTAG
>NZ_BAGK01000268.1 GCF_000308795.1 Nocardia thailandica NBRC 100428
TGCTACTGCCCCTGCAAGCCCATCGCCGCTTCGGTGAGGCACTGAACAGTATCCGGGCACGATGACCGGCCACCTCGACCAACCCACGCCTGCCTCGCCCGAACCGGACCAGCATCGGGAGGTGACCTGGCCCGATCCCAGCCCGCTGCAGTCGTGGTGAGGAGATCATGGGTGGTCCGCACATCACAGCGGGGCACGGTCGCCGCCGCGGGCAGATCGTCGTGCCGGGAGCCGGGAACAGCGCAGGTCGCGCTGGACCGGCGGCCATCCTCGGTACCGGGTCCGCCGGAAATCGCCGTCGACACCCTGTGCCCTCACGCTCACCCTACCCATCACGGACCGGCGGCAACTGGCCGGCTGTCCTCGACAGTGGCTGGGGATCCCCATCGACGGCACAGTCGCGGTTCCGGTACGGTCGGCAACAGCAAAGGCGTTGGGGAGGCGCCGGTTTCGTCGTCTGCGCCGATTCGGTGCCGGGCGGCGCACAGACTGATCGAGGGCGCCGACAGCCTGCGGGAGCGGTGCTGCCATCCGGGGGGATGCATGAAGAAGATCGTGCTGGTGGTGTGTGGATCGTGTATCGCGATCGCGTGTCTGGTGATCGGGATCGAACTGCTCGCGGTGCCGGTCGGCCCGCCGGGTGTCGGCACGCCGTCATCGTGTACCTGGCCTCATATCGACGCCGAGACGCCTCACTGTCGGGGGCCTTACCCGGGACGCCAGCCCGGGTGAGCTCGCAGCGAGGGCCACGCCCGGCCTCGGCGCGCGGGGGATAGGCGCCGCTGGGCGGATAGCCGGGCGGGGCGGCTGCCTGCTGTGAGCCGCCGGCCCAGCTCGGATCGTGCCCACGCCGCGCACGCCTGTTCACCCGGACCCGA
>NZ_BAGK01000267.1 GCF_000308795.1 Nocardia thailandica NBRC 100428
CCTAAGGGTTGTCCCGTAAGTCGTTGAGCGGCAACAGGTATCGTGGCGCGGGTGGTGGTCTCGGCGGCTGATCCTGTGATGGTGGAGTTGTTCTCCGGGCTGCGGTCTCGCACGTTCGCTCGCCTGATCACGCGGTTGCGACGCGAAGGTGCCGACCGGCCGTTGCGGGGCCGGCCTTGGGGGTTGAGCTTCGAAGACCGGGTGTTGCTGGTGGCCACCTACTGGCGGACCAACCTGACGATGCGTCAGCTTGCCGCAGTGTTCGGCGTCTCGAAATCGGCCGCGGCCAGAGTGATCGAAGACCTCGGGCCGTCGTTGGCGCTGCGGCCCCGTGCCCGGTTCCCGCGTGGCGCGGTACTGATCGTGGACGGCACGCTGGTCCCCACCCGCGATCACGAGATCGCCGCACCGAGTAAGAACTACCGGTACTCGACCAACCATCAAGTCGTCATCGATGCCGACACCGAACTCGTCGTGGCACTCGGGCGACCGTTGCCGGGTAACCGCAACGACTGCCGAGCCTGGACCGAGTCCGGTGCCGCGCACGCTTGCCGCAACGCGGTGGTGATCGCCGACGGCGGCTACCAGGGCACCGGATTGATCATCCCGCACCGCCGAGCACCCGGAGTCGAGCTACCGGAATGGAAACAGGCCCACAACAAGTCCCACCGCAAAGTCCGTGCCCGCGTCGAGCACACCTTCGCGCGGATGAAGACCTGGAAGATCCTGCGCGACTGCCGACTACGCGGTGAGGGTGTCGCGGTCGCGATGTCCGGCGTGGCCACACTGGCCAACCTCGCCCACACCCACTGACACCGAAATACGGCGCGGGGTACGCCGCGGCCATCTCGAACTTACGGGACAACCCTTAG
>NZ_BAGK01000266.1 GCF_000308795.1 Nocardia thailandica NBRC 100428
AACACGATCGGGCGACTCCAGATCTGGCAGGCCACCGCCGGAGAACTCGACCGCCACCTCGAGAACATCGTCGCCCTCGGGTACCGCCGCAAAGCCAAGCAGCACAGGACAATCCTTCGCGCCATGATGCAGATCGCCGTCCTCCACAACGTCATCCCGGTCAACCCCATCGACGGCGTCGACTCCTTTCGCAAGAACCGCCGAACCGCCCGCGGCAAGATCGCCGACATGTCCGCGCTGCCCGCATTCCGCCCAGGTACGCGCATGGGCTCGCGGTGAGGAAATACCCGGCACCCCCGCCTACGTCAGCGGACCAGCCCGCGACTGGAACGTCGTCTGGGTCGTCGACATCCTCTCCGGCACCGGACTACGCCCCTACGAGCTGTTCGCCCTCCTGCTCGAAGACATCAACCTCGGCGCCGACGAGCCCTACCTGGACGTCACCGGCACCCTCCAAGCCGACCCCCGCCCCGGCACCGGCGGATGGCTGCGCGCACCGATCCCCAAACCGACAACAGCTGGCGCCGCATCCTGCTGCCCCCACACACCATCACAGCCATCCGCGAAGCCATCGCCGACCTCGAACGCACCCGAACTCCCCACCCACTCGGCTTGCTCTTCCCCGCCCGCAACGGATCCTCCTCAACCCCAACAACTTCGCCCGCGCCTGGCGCGCCGCCCGCGGCGACAACTTCGCCTGGATGACCCTGCGCACCTTTCGCCGCGGCGCCGGCACCGCCATCGACCACGCGACCGGCGACCCGGAACGTGCCGCACGCCAACTCGGGAACACCGCCGCCATCACCAAAA
>NZ_BAGK01000265.1 GCF_000308795.1 Nocardia thailandica NBRC 100428
ACGACGGCGGACGCAGGGTTCGCGACGGCGGACGCAGGGTTCACGACGACGGACGCGAGGGCCGGCAACGGCGGACGCTGGGTTCACGACGGCGGACGCTGGGTTCACGACGGCGGACGCTGGGTTCACGACGGCGGACGCAGGGTTTCGCGACGGCGGACGCAGGGTTTCACGACGACGGACGCGAGGGCCGCAACGGCGGACGCAGGGTTTCGCAACGACGGACGCGAGGGGCGCGACGACAGACGCAGGGGCCGCGACGACAGACGCAGCGTTCACGACGACAGACGCAGCGTTCACGACGACAGACGCGAGGGGCGCAACGCCGGACGCAGGGTTCACGACGACGGACGCGAGGGGCGCGACGACCGCGCGCTTTGCGGCGCCGGGCGACGGAGTCGGCGATTCGGGCCTCCAGGCGTCCGGACGCGAGACGGGACTCGGCCCGTCGGCTGCGGCGGGATCGGCCGTCGCGGATCGGGCTGCCGACGCGGGCGCGGGCGCGCGGGATGGCGGCGCGGGCGCGCGGGATGGCGGCGCGGATCGGGCGTCCCGCCCGTCGTCCGCCGGTCTGTCGTCCGCAGGTCTCTCGTCCGCCGGCCTGTCGCCCCTCGGCGCGGACACGACACCCGACCATTCCGCCTTCGCGGCGCCGCACAGGTCGGCCGCGCCGGCGGACGGCGCGTACGCGCCGCGTGCCGCCGCGTCGCCGAT
>NZ_BAGK01000264.1 GCF_000308795.1 Nocardia thailandica NBRC 100428
GGGCCTGCTGCGCGCCATCGAGGCGGTCAAGGATCACGGCGTCGCCATCAGCGAGAGCCACGCCCACGCCAGTGCCGTGCTGGCCCAGCTGGCCGGGCTCGAGAGCGGCGCGCCGGTGACCGTCAGCCGACCCGCCTACCGCGTGCACACCCCCGCCCTGCCTGCCGCCCCCGTGCCGCAGGCGCTCACCGCGACCCCGCCGCCCGCGGCCCCCGCCGTCCCGCTGGTCCACGATGGGCCGCAGGCCGCGCCGGTGCCGTCCGCCGGCCCTCGACCCGTGGCGGAACCGCCGGCCGCGCCCGTCGCGACCGGCAACGGCCACCACGGAGTCCACGCCGCGGCCACTGCCTCGGCCGGCGCCACCGCCCCCGCCGCGCACGACCGTGCTCCCGCGGTCTCCGGCGCGGAGCTGCTGGACGCGCTGCGCGAGGTGGTCGCCGAGAAGACCGGCTACCCGGTGGAGATGGTCGACCCCGCGATGGATCTGGAGGCGGATCTGGGTGTGGATTCGATCAAGCGGGTGCAGGTGATCGGTGCCCTGCAGGAGCGTTTCCCGTCGCTGCCGAATCTCGGTCCCGAGCAGCTGGGTACCCTGCGCACC
>NZ_BAGK01000263.1 GCF_000308795.1 Nocardia thailandica NBRC 100428
GGGCGCCCTCGGTGGCGCGGTCGGCGTCGGTTCGCAGCTCGGCGGGGCTCTCGACGGTGCCGCCGATGCGACGGCAGGTCTCGGTGGCGCCCTCGGTGGGGCTCTTGGCGGCGCGCTCAACGCGGGCGCGGGCCTCGGTGGCGCGCTGAACGGCGCCGCTGATGCGGCCGCTGGTGTCGGCGCGGGTCTGGGTGGTGTTCTCGGCGGCGCGGCCGAAACCGGAGCGCACCTCGGCGGGGCGCTCGACGGCGTGGCCGGCGCCGCGATCGGTCTCGGTGGCGCCCTCGACGGTGCCGCCACCACCGGTGCGAATCTGGGCGGAGCGCTGACTGGCGCCGTCGACACGGCCGCCGGTGTAGGCGCGGGCCTCGGCGGCGCGATCGGCGGCGCCGCCGATACCGGTGTGGGCCTCGGCGGCGCGCTGACCGGCGCGGCCGACGCTGCGATCGACCTGGGCGCAGGCTTGGGCGGCGCGCTCGATGGTGCCGCGAATGCTGGTGTGGGCCTTGGCGGTGCGCTGACGGGTGCCGCCGACGCTGCGGTCGG
>NZ_BAGK01000262.1 GCF_000308795.1 Nocardia thailandica NBRC 100428
TCCCCCCCGGAAGCTGTCGACCGTATACCTTTTCCGCACACACACCACCTCGTGACAAACACGTAACGTGCCAAATTAAGCACCGCGCCCACCTGGTGCGGCCAGAAAAAGGCGGGAAACGGCGTCGCTGTGGCCCCGCTCACGTGCCGGCCGCCGTGCGCCGGCCAGAGCCCGTCCGCGGCGCAGGTGGCGGTGCACCCCGTCCCTGAAATCCCTTTGTCCCGCTTGATCTGTGCCTGGCTCTCCATTCACTCTCCCTAAGCGACGAAAACTGACTTTCCCCAACTGAAGGTAGCAGAGGGTCGAGGAGCGGGATTGCTGATGAGCGTGCCTGATGATCCAATCGTACCACCGCGTCTCTCGTCATCCAGCGTGTCTCATCGCCCTCTCAACCCCGATATTACCATCCCTTTGCCTGCACACACCGACAGGGCGAATGACGACCGAGCCAATCTCCAAGCTTCCCGATCCACATCGGTGCAGCACCCTGGCAGGACATTACGCTGCATCACAGCTCC
>NZ_BAGK01000261.1 GCF_000308795.1 Nocardia thailandica NBRC 100428
CCGCTGCAGGACGCGCTGGCGTAGGGGCCGTTGGCGGTCTGTTCGGCGATGACCTTGTCGCCGACGAGGATGCGACAGGTGACCTGGCCGCCGTCGGCTCCGGCGCTGGCGGTCAGGGTCACGGTCTTGGCGAAGCCGTCGACGGAGACCTCCTTGGTCCACGGCAGGGTGACGTCGGTGTCCTGGGCGATGTCCATGTTCTTGCCGGAGTAGGTGATCGAGCTGGCGTCGCTGGAACCGTCGACCTGGTAGGTGACGGTGACGGCCCGGTTGATCTCCTTGTCGATCTCGTTGACCGTCGTACCGACCAGGGCGAAACACGCGGCGAATCCGAGCAGGATCACCAGCAACACCCCACCCAGCACCCACGGCCAGATCTTGCGCTTCTTCGGCGGCGGGGGATAGGCGCCGCTGGGCGGGTAGCCGGGCGGGGGATATCCGCTACCGGGGTAGCCGGGCCCGGGGTGGGCTCTGCCCGGTGGCTGCCAGTTCGGT
>NZ_BAGK01000260.1 GCF_000308795.1 Nocardia thailandica NBRC 100428
ACCGGAATCGCGGCAGCCCACGGCGCGGCAGGCTCACGCGCCGCGGCGGGACCCGGCGCACCCGGCTCGACGGCAGGGCCGAGCGCCCCGCACCACGACCACCACGACCGGCGCGGCAGACCTGTCGGGCGGCCCGACCGGCCCCGGCGCGCCGACCCGGACCGGCGCGGGCGCCCTTCCCGAGGCGGCCCCTGTGCCCGCCGCCGTCACCCGGCCCGATCGGGACGCGGCGCCGGGCACCGCGGTCGTGCCGGGCACGACGACGGTCGGGACCGTTGGGGCGGCACAGGCGCCCTCGGGGGCTCCTGCCGCCACGGGCCCGGATACCGGCACGTCGTCCGGGCGCTCCCGACCGGCGACCGGGTTCGCAGCGACGGCGGACGCGGGGTCCGCAACGGCGGACGCAGGGTTCACGACGACGGACGCGAGGGGCGCGACGGCGGACGCTGGGTTCACGACGGCGGACGCGGG
>NZ_BAGK01000259.1 GCF_000308795.1 Nocardia thailandica NBRC 100428
ACGCGGGCACGGCCACGATCGCGCCGACGCTGGTCGACACGACCCGTCCGACGACGGTGGCCACTGCACACCTCGCGTGTGCTCCGGACCCCGCTAGCCGCTGGGGTCGGGGTGGTCAATTCCTCGCGGACGCTGCCGCAGTGCCTCGCGCAACCGCTGCGATTGCGCGGGGGTCATCGTTTCGATGAACCAGGCCAGCACTTCTTCGACCCGTCCGCCCGCATCGAGCGCGGCACGC
>NZ_BAGK01000258.1 GCF_000308795.1 Nocardia thailandica NBRC 100428
GCCTTTGGCGATACTTCTGCTGTTCCGCAAGGAGTCGGAGACGGACACGGACGTGATCTACCGGTTCGGGGGAGCGGACCCCCCGTTCGCCCGGGCGCTGACGATCAGCAAAGCGGACTACGCGGTGACGGTCGAGGACGGGAGGATGGACCGGATGGCGATCTTCGTCGCCGGGACGGCGATCTCGCGGCATCGGCAGGACGGGACCTGGATCGAGGCGGGCAA
>NZ_BAGK01000257.1 GCF_000308795.1 Nocardia thailandica NBRC 100428
TAGTACATGGTCGAGCACCTTTCTCAGGGGTTAGATTGAGAGGGCGGTGTCGGACTCCCCGGAGTTAGCGGCTCCGGGGATTCCGGCATCGCCCAGTTTCAGGACGCGAGGGTGAATTTCTTGGGGGCCGTGCTGGTCTGGCGCGCGGTCCCGCCATCGGTCAACTTGACCAGGGCGTTGTGGACCGCGCCGCTGGACCGGTTCAGGGCTTTGCCG
>NZ_BAGK01000256.1 GCF_000308795.1 Nocardia thailandica NBRC 100428
GCGTGAAGTGCGGCGAACTGATCGCTGACCGACAGCCCCGGAATGTCTCGGAGCCCCTCGCCGAGCCAGGCCTCGGCCCTCTGCGTGCCACCGATTTCGCCGCTACGCCGATCGATGGTGCCATCGGGCAGCTGATCCAGAGTGCGTGGCGCCGATACAGCGGGCACGCCGAAGAAGGATGAGAGAGCCGACAGGGAGCAGTCGAGACAGTTGTT
>NZ_BAGK01000255.1 GCF_000308795.1 Nocardia thailandica NBRC 100428
GTGCGACGACATCGCGCCGCCGCGTGGCCGGTCCGGCGGGTGACGCGGTGCTCGACGGTCAGCCGCCGAGGCGGTCCAGCACCAGTGCCCCGGGCTTGTACTCGGAGGTCGGCTCGATGCTCACCGCGTCGGCGAGCGCGGCGAGCGCGGCGGGGAAGGCATCGGGTGTATCGGTGTGCAGCGTGAACAACGGCTG
>NZ_BAGK01000254.1 GCF_000308795.1 Nocardia thailandica NBRC 100428
ACGTGACCGTCACCTCCCCCGCCCCCGCGGTCCGCACCGCGCAGGCCGGCCTCAACCGCATCACCGCCGACGACGACCTGTTCTACAAGCTGCACAGCCTGTATCCGAACGCCATCGTCAACCAGCTCGCCTACCGTTTCGACGCCCCCGTCTCGCGGGAGTTCCTCGAGCGCTGGCACGCCCAGCTGGC
>NZ_BAGK01000253.1 GCF_000308795.1 Nocardia thailandica NBRC 100428
GCGGCCCGGCCCAGCTCGATCAGCGCGACGACCAGGTCGACCGGGGTCGCGTCGGCGCCGTCGTACTCCTCGGCGACGGCCAGCCCGAAGACGCCCGCGTCGGCGGCCTGCCGGAGCAGGGCGCGCCCGCGCGTGGTGTCGCCCTCGCCCCAGGACCGGATGGCGGCCGGGGTGGCCGGTGTGTCGAAC
>NZ_BAGK01000252.1 GCF_000308795.1 Nocardia thailandica NBRC 100428
GAACTCCTCGCCGCCGTGGAAACGCACGACCGGGCCGGGCATGATCCGGTACTCGATCAGCGCGTCCGGGGTGAAGACCTCGGCGAAGCGTTCGCTCTCGCGGGTGTCGGCGATCCGGAAGAACTCGTGGAACGTGCGGAAGATGGCCCGCTA
>NZ_BAGK01000251.1 GCF_000308795.1 Nocardia thailandica NBRC 100428
ATGCTGCCGTGGTGGGCGGCGTATCCGCTGCGGGCGAACGCGATGGCTTCGAGGAAGTCCCCGACCGGGACCTTGCCGCTGTCGTCAAGCGGGACGACCCATTCGTGGTGGGTTTCGACGCGGGTACGGGACGTGACGATGCTCATGCGG
>NZ_BAGK01000250.1 GCF_000308795.1 Nocardia thailandica NBRC 100428
GACGGAACTCACTGGCAGCATTCGCCGCACGCGGTCGGCCCGCGAGGACCAGTCGCCGCGCGCAATACCATCGACGTCGCACCAACGGTCCACCATCCGAAGCTCACTGTCCCCGCGGTGGAGTTCGTCGGCAAGGGTGCCGC
>NZ_BAGK01000249.1 GCF_000308795.1 Nocardia thailandica NBRC 100428
TTATCAGACCCACATCGACGATTCGCTGCTGGACCGCAAGTACATCGATCCCAAGGCGGGCAAGAAGCCGTTCGCGGCCGCCTATGAGCTGTGGCTGCAGGCGTCGTCGCCGAATCCTCGCTCGCGCA
>NZ_BAGK01000248.1 GCF_000308795.1 Nocardia thailandica NBRC 100428
CGAGCGCGGTGGCCGCGGCGGGACCGAGCACCAGGCTCAGGGCCGTGGCGGCGGCGAGTCCGGCGCGCAGGGCGCGGTCACGGGTCATGGTCGGCTCCGATCAGGCGGCCGCGGCCTCGAACCA
>NZ_BAGK01000247.1 GCF_000308795.1 Nocardia thailandica NBRC 100428
CCGCGCCGAGGGCGCGGGTCGGTCGGTGGCGGAGTTCACCGCGGCCACGCTGGCCGAGGTGATCGGCGGCGACGCGCCCCACGCGCAGGGTCCGCGCGACGTCGTCCTCTACGGCT
>NZ_BAGK01000246.1 GCF_000308795.1 Nocardia thailandica NBRC 100428
CGTGGTGGCCTGGTGGCACGATCCCGGCAAGGTCATGAGCCTGGACCTCGCCGACGCCGCGGCGGTCCCGGCCGTGTCGCGCACCGTGGACTTCCCCGAGGGGGAGGAC
>NZ_BAGK01000245.1 GCF_000308795.1 Nocardia thailandica NBRC 100428
CAGAACGCGGTGGGGGGCGCGTCCAGGGCGACGACGACCGCGCTGCGCACGACGGCCGGATGGGTGACCGCGACGGTGTCGCTGCCCGCCGCGGCGACCTCGGCCAG
>NZ_BAGK01000244.1 GCF_000308795.1 Nocardia thailandica NBRC 100428
CGCCGCCGGACTTGAGCAGCGGCGAGTCCAGCTTGCTCACCAGCCACTTGTCACCGTGGCGCTCGAGGGTCATCTCGACCGCGAGGTTGATCGGCGTCTGATCCGATCCGGTGACGTTGGTGCGGTACTGGGCGAAGGTCACCATCGCCTTCGCCTCCTCGGTGGTGCCGGTGATGTACCCGCACTGCACGTCCTCGCCGCGCGAACGGACCTGCTGCTCGATCATCAGGCTCTTGAGCGCGTCCGAGGCGGTGGTGAACTGCTCGAGGTAGTCGCCGGTCGCCCCCGCCTTCATCGACTCGATGTACTGGTCGAGGTTCTTCGAGTAGTCGTAGTTGGCGACGATCTTGCCGTAGGCGCAGGCCGCCGCGGTCGACTCCGAGATCGCGTCCAGCTTCTCGCCCTTGTCGCTGCTCTGCAGGTAGAACACCACGGCGGTGGTCACCGCCGCGACCGCGACCACGCCCGCGGCGCCCGCCGCGAGCCACGCGGTCGGCAGCTTGCCCTTCGGGGCCGCGGGGACGGCCTTCGCCGCCTCGGTCTTCGCGGGCTCGGTCTTCGCGGGCTCGGTCTTCGCCGGCTCCGCCTTCGCGGCCTCGGTCTTCGCCGTTTCGGTCGCTGCCGCCTCGGCCTTCGGCTCGGGCGTCTTCGCCGTCTTCTCGTCGGGGGCTTCGGCCTTCGCCAGGTCCGGCTTGTCCGCCGCAGCCTCGTCCTTCTTGCCGGCGTCGTCGCTGGTCATCGAATCAATCCTGCTCTTTCCCGGCACACGAATCGCACCGATCATCTTCGTTCACCCGTGAGCCGGGCCACATGGTCCCGAACGAGTATGCCCGGTCCAGCTGAGAGACAGCTGGGCCGGGCGGTCACTCACTTCAGCGGCGGAAGTGTCTTCTCGTGGGGATCGACACCCGGCGGCATCGTCGCGCCGTTGTTCGGCACGTTGGGCCGCGGCGCGTTGGCCGCGCCACGAATCTGCTGGCCGTCGGGCGGGTTCGTGCAGTAGTTCCACTTCGGGATCGGCCCGTCCTGGATCTCCTCGTTCCGCATGTACTCGGTGTCGTAGTAGCACGTCGGACGCGGCCAGATGTCGATGATGGTGTGGAACTCGTTGTCGTGCGCGGGGACACCGATCGCCTCCATGCCGATCGCCAGCGACGGGAACAGCGCCCGCAGCGCGGGCTGGCGCAGCTGCGCCGCCCGGGTGATGGCGACGAAGTTCGACGCCAGGCTGGTGATCGGGTCGGTGGTCGCGTCGAGCACCGCGCCGAGGGTCTGGAACTGACCGGGCGCGTTGTCCAGCACACTCTGCAGCTCGGCGTTGGCGTTGTTGAACTGCGTCAGCAGGGCGCCGGAGTTGCGGGTCAGCGTCTGCAGATCGGGCTGGGCGTGCGAGGTCGTCTCGGCGATGACCCGCAGGTTGGCGATCAGGTTGACCGTCTGCGGCAGCAGGTTGTCCAGGCCGGCCACCACCAGGCTCACCCCGTTGATCAGGCTGCGCATCTGGTCGGGGCCGCCGCCGAGGGCGATGTCGAGCTCGGCCAGGATGGTGCTGAACTGCTGCGGGTTCACCTGCGCGATGAGCGCGCTGGTGTCGTCGAGCACGGCCCAGACCGGGGTCGGGGTCTTGATCTGCTCGGGGTTGAACTTGATCACCGCGCCGTCGCCGAGGAACGGGCCCTGGTCGGAGTTCGGGCGGAAATCGATGTACTGCTCGCCCGCCGCCGACAGCGCCTGCACCGAGATCTGGGTGTCGGCCGGGATCTTGTAGCTCTTGTCGATCTGGGCCTTCGCCGCGATCGCGGTGCCCTGGTCGATCAGCTCGATCGAGGTGACCTTGCCGATGCGGTGCCCGCGCAGGGTCACGTCGTTGCCCGGCTGCAGGCCGCCGGAGCGGTCCAGCGTGACGGTCACGTCGTACTCCGTGCGCAGCGGGTTCACGCGCATGACGTTGACGAGCAGGTAGGTCCCGCCGACCAGCAGCACCACGATGAGTGCGGTGTTGGCCAGCAGGATCTTGTTCCCGAAGAACTTCTTCAGCTTGGACATCAGCGTCCTCCCACCCTGCCTTGGACGACCTGCAGCACCTGGATGAAGGTGCCGACGAAGTCGTTGACATCGTTCAGGTCGAAGAACTTGCTGTGCGCCGGATCGCTGAGCAGACCGATGTCGAGATTGGTCAGCGTGGCGAACGGCGCCAGCGACTTGCCGCGGAACGTGGCGTTCGCGCCCGGGCGGATGGCGTGCAGCTGCTCCATGGTGTAGCCGAAGCTGTCACCGGTGGCCGCCAGCGCGTTCATCAGGTTGTCCAGGTTGGTGAGCAGCTGGGAGAGCTGATCGCCGGTGGTGGCGGAGTAGTCGCCCAGCGCCGCGCTGGCCGTGGACACCTTGGTGAGCAGGTCACCGATCGCCTTGGTGTTCTCCGCGACCGCGCCGATGGCCTGCGGCAGCGTGTCGGCGACCTGGCCGAGCTGGTTCTTGTTGTTCTCGACCGTGTTGGCCAGCGAGTTGAACTCGGTCAGCACGCTGTCGATCCGCGCGCTGTTGTTGTTGAGTTCGCCGACCACGCCGGTCATCTCGGTGATCAGGTGCGCGAGGTTGCCGCCCTGGCCGTTGAGGATCGAGCCCAGTTCGGTGCCGAGCCTGCTCAGGCTGGCGACGCCGCCGCCGTTGAACAGCATCGAGACCGAGATCAGCAGCTCCTCCACGGTGGCGCCGGCCGAGGTGGACGACAGCGGCAGCGTGTCGCCGTTCTCCAGCCTGCCCGCGCCGGGGTTGTTCTTCGGCTCGTTGAGCGCGATGAACACGTCACCGAGGGGCGTGGCCTGGCGCAGCTCGGCGGTGCTGCCCTTCGGCAGCACGATGTCCGTGCGGATGTCCATGTCGACCACGGCCTGGAAGTTCTTGGTCTTGATCGAGGTGACGACGCCGACGTCCGAACCGCCGATCTTCACCTTGGCCTGGTCGGGCAGGTTCAGCGCGTTCTCGAACTCGGCGTGCAGCGTGTAGGTTTCGCCGCCGGTGCCCGGCTTGGGCAGCGGTAGATCCTCGACCGTGAGACTGCAGCCTGCGGTGGTGGCGGTCACCGTGGCGAGCGCCGCGACGGCCAGCAGCGCGCGACGGGCTTTCTGGTTCATTCGTCGGTTCATTTCGTCAGTCCGAGCAGGGCGGCGGTGAGACCGTAGTCGGGGCCGAAGTCCTGCATGTTTCCGGTCCGGCAGCCGTCGGACTTCATCTGGATCCGCTCGCAGAACACACTCACGATCTCGCCGGACATCGCCGTGCCGATCAATCCGTGCAGACGGACGAACCCGCGCTCCTTGTCCATGGAGTTGTTGATGTTCTGCATCAGCAGCGGCACGACGTCGACGATCTCGACCACCTGGGTGGCGTTGTCACGCAGCTGCTTGGTGACGTTGGTCAGACCCGTCAGCGAGGAGGCCAGCTCCTCCTGGTGCCCGGAGAACGTGGTGCTCGTGTTCACCAGGAACTGGTTGAGCTGGTCCAGGGTGGCCTGCAGGCCCGGCGACTGCTCGGCGAGCAGGCCCGACAGCGCGGTCATCCGGTTGCTGAAATCGCGCACGGACTGATCGTTCTCGGCCAGCATCGTGGTCAGCTCGTTGAGCTTGATGATGATGTTGGAGATCGCGTCCTTGTTGTCCACGCCGACCTTCAGCGCGCCCGAGAGCGCGTCGAGGGTCTCGCGGATCTTCTGGCCGTTGCCGTTGAGCACGGGATAGAGCACCCGGCCCGAGAGCGGGCCGAGCCCGTCCTGGCCCGGCTCCGGCTTCAGCGCCGCGGCGAACTGGTCGATGGTCTTGATCATCGTGTCCAGCTCGACCGGCGTGCGGGTGCGCGCCTTGGGCAGGTGATCGCCGGATTCGAGGGCGTCGCCGCCGGTGTAGGGCGGAGTGATCTCGATGTGGCGGTCGGTCACGATCGAGGGGGAGACGATCGCGGCGATCGCGTCCTTGGGGATCTTCACCCCGGGCTTCACCGTCATGTGGACCTCGACGAAGGTGCCCTTCGGCACGATCTTGTCGACCTTACCCACGGCGAGGCCGAGGACCATGATCTCGTTGCCCTCGTACATGCCCGCGATGTTGTCGAAGTCGGCGGTGATCTTCGTCGACCGATTGAGCGCGTCGTCGAAGCTGCTCGGCATGAGCGAGCAGCTGCCGAGCGCCAGCGCGGTCGCGCCGATCATCATCGATCGCGCGACGAACCGCGCGCTGCGAAGCGGATTGGTCAGTTTCATCCCTGGCACCCCTCGATGACCTGAACGAAGCACAGCCAGTTGTCGGGGAACAGCCACGGCAGCGCCACCTCGCCGTAGGGACCGTCGGCGAGCACGTTGTTGAAGTACCGCGCGGTCGGCGCGCCGATCGACAGCAGCCGGTCCAGGTTGTCCTTGTTCTTCTGCAGGCCGGCCGCCATCGTGTCGAGCTGGTTGATGGTGTCGCCGAACTGGTTGCCGTTCTCGGCGCCGATCTGCTCCAGCTGACGGGTCAGCGTGGAGATGTTGTCCAGCAGCTGGCGCAGCAGGTCCTGGCGCTGCATCACCTTGCTCGCGATGGCCTCGCCCTGGGTGATGACCAGCAGCACGCTGTTGCGGTTGTCGGCGAGCACCTGGGTGACCCGGTTGAGGTCCTTGAGCAACTGGTCGACCTCGCCGCGGCGCTGGTCGACGACCTTGGCCACCGCGCCGACGCTGTCGAGCGCCTGGGCGACGAGCTGCGGCGAGTCGCCGAGCTGGCTGTTGATGGTGTTGAGCGAGGCGGCCAGCTTCTTGGTGTCGAGCTGCTCGAACTTCGGCGTACCGACCTGCACCACATCGGCGATGTTGTACGGCACGTCGGTGTTGTTGCGCGGGATCCGGTCGCCCTTCAGGCCCGAGCCGTCGCCCGGGTTCAGGTCGACGTAGCGGGCGCCCAGCAGCGTGGCCATCTTGATCGCGGCGTGCGCGTCGGGGCCCAGCTTCACCGAGTTGTTCACGTTCAGGCTGATCACCACGTGATCGCCCTCGATCTCGGCGCCGGCCACCGTGCCGACCTGGACGCCGGACACGGCGACCTTGTCGCCGACCTTGATGCCCGCGGCCTGCACGAACTCGGCCTCGACCGTCTGCTGCCCGAACCCGAGCAGCTTGTACACGCTCGAGCCGACCAGCAGCATCACGATGACCAGCGACCCGATGACGCCGAGCCAGAAATTGCGGTTACCCAGGAAAGTCGTCTTCAGCTTCTTCATGGCCTGCACACCGCCGAATGCGAGTTGCCACCGATCTGGCTGAAAATGCCGCGCGGGAACAGGACCCCGTAGAGCGAGACATCGAGGCCACACAGGTAGGCGTTGGCGTGGGTGCCCTCGGAGGTGAAGCGACCGAGGTCGGCCAGCATCGAGGGCATGTCGATCGCGACCTGGTCCAGCTTGGGACCGTTGGCGATCAGCAGCGTCAGCGCCGCGGTGGTCGAGTTCTGCGCCGCCGCCAGCTTCGGCTGGATCTGGTTGACCATGCCGACCAGGGAGGTCGTGGCATCGGCCAGCGTCTCGGTGGAGGCCTGCAGGGACTGGCCCTGGTCGTACAGGCCGCCGATGAGCGCCCTGGTCTGGGTAATCAGGGTCTCCAATTCATCCCCTCGCTTGGCCAACCCGGACATCACCCCGGACAGGTTGGTGATCACGTCGGACAGGATCGCGTCCCGGCGCTGGAAGTCCGTCGCCAGCTGCGCGGCCTGGACGATGAACGCCGAGAGCGACACCCCGTCGCCCTGCAGTGCCTGGATCAGCGTCTCCGACATGGCGTTCACCTCGGCCGGCTCCAGCGCCTGGAACAGCGGCTGGAAACCGTTGAGCAGGGCCGAGATGTCGAACGAGGGCTCGGTGCGCTCGATCGGGATGACCGAACCGCTGTCGAGTGCCTTGGGGCTCGGCGCCTTGCCCGGGGTCAGCGCGATGTAGCGCTGGCCGATCAGGTTCTGGTACCGGACAAGGGCTTTGGTGTCGTCGAACACGGTCTGGTCGCTCTGGACGATGAACGAGACCTTGGCGTCGTTCTTGCCGTCGAGCTCGATCTCCTCGACCTTGCCGACGCGCACGCCCGCCATGCGGACGTCGTCGCCCGGCCGCAGGCCGAGGACGTCGGTGAAGATCGCGGTGTACTTGCGGGTGTCGCCGTCGACCGTGCGCGCCAGGGTGTTCCAGACGAGCACGGTGACCAGCAGCGAGACGAGCGCGAAGATACTGAACCCGATCAGTGGCTTGCGGATGCTCACGCGCCACCCCCGATTTCGGACACTTGCAGGGTTCCGCCCTTCATGATCGGACCGAGCAGGAGGAACTCGGTGGCCGTCGGCTGCCTGCCGAGGACCTGCGCGATGGCCGCGTTGCCCTGGTAGGAGACCGGCTTACCGGTGGCCGCCGGTGCGGGCGCCGCCGCGGGAGCCTGCTTGTCCGGCGCGGCCGCGGGGGCGGCGGCACCGGGCAGGGTGGGCAGGCCGGGGAGGGTGATCGTGGGCACGAGGCCCTCGAGCGGGGTGCCCGCGAACGGCTTGACCTCGGTGCCCGAGGCCGCCTGCAGCGGCGCGCCCGGCGTGGTCAGGCCCGGGATGGCGGGCAGACCCGGCACGTTGACCAGCGGCGGCAGGCCCGCGGCGGAGTCCAGCTTGCGCGGCTTCAGGTTCTCCGGCAGCGGCGGCAGGCTGGCCTCGATCGGCGCGGTGAAGCAGCTCGGGCCCGCCAGCTCGTCGTAGCGCGGGCAGTCGGCGCGGGTGTAGGGCTTGTACGGGGTGAAGGTCAGACCCGCGTTCCACACCATCTGCTTCTGCGGGCCCCAGTGGAACGTGGTGTTCAGCTTGGCCAGCGAGGTGCCGAAGACCTGGAAGGTCTTGGTGATCGCGCCCGGATCCACCGCCAGCGAGCCGACGAGGGCGTTCATGCCGACGGTGATGTCCTTGCCGACGTCGGGGTTGTCGGCGAACAGGTCGTTGACCCGGTCGGTGGTCGCGCCCGCGCCCGCCAGCAGGGCGACGAGCTCGTCGCGCTTGTTGGCGATGGTGCTCGCGGTCTCCACGGAGCTGGCGAGGACGTTCATCAGCTCGGGCGCGGACTGGTTGAGCGCGTGCGCCGAGGCGGAGAAGTTGTCGAGCATGCCGCCCAGGTTCGGCCCGGCGTCGGCGACCGTGGTCAGCCAGTGGTCGAGGCGCTGGATGGTCGAGCCGGGGACCCGTCCGCTGCCGTCGAGGGCCTGGGTCAGCGTGCCGAGCACGCGGCCCAGCTGGACCGGGTCGACCTGGTTGAGGATGTCACGGACCGTGGTGAGGGTGTCCTGCAGCGCGATGGTGCCCTGGCTGCGGTCCTCGGGGATCTGCGAGCCCTCCTCGAGGTGGGCGGCGTCGGCGCCGTTGAAGACCAGTTCCACCGAGGTGACGGCGAACAGGTTGCTCGGCACGACGCGCGCGGTGACGTTGGCCGGGATGCCGTCGGCGAACTCGGGCTTGAGCTCGATGTTCACCTTCTGGGTGGCGCCTTTGTCGGCGATGTCGACGTCCTTGACGGCGCCGACGAGGACGCCGCGGAACTTGACGTCGGCCTGCGAGGGCAGGCCGTCGCCGGTGGTCGAGAGGTTGGCGACCACGTTCACCTTGGGCACGAAGTAACCCTTGTACCGCGCCATCAGGAAGCCGAGTACGACGGCGAAGACCAGCAAACCGATGGTGCCCGCCAGGTACAGCTGCTTCATCGTGGGCCCGCGCCCACTGGGATCGATGATCATCGCGCCCTACCCCGAGATCCGGATTCCGGGGTTGATACCCCAGATGGCCAACGTCAACAGAAGGTCGGCGAACACGACCAGGATGATGCACATCTTGATCGCACGGCCCGCCGCGACACCAACGCCCTCGGGACCACCCGAGGCGAAGAAGCCGTAGTAGCACTGGATGAACGTGGTGATCATGACGAAGACGATCGCCTTGAGCAGCGAGTAGATCACGTCCGTCGGCACCAGGAATTGGTAGAAGTAGTGCGAGTAGGTGCCCGAGGCGGTGCCGCCGATCAGCTGCACGGTGACCGAGCAGGCGATGTAGGCGGTGGCGAGGCCGAGCGCGTACAGGGGCACGATCGCCATGACCGCGGCCATCATCCGGGTGCTGACCAGGTAGGGCAGCGGGCGGATCGCGACCGATTCGAGCGCGTCGATCTCCTCGGAGATGCGCATGGCGCCGAGCTGGGCGGTGAATCGACAGCCCGCCTGCGCGGCGAACGCGAGCGCCGCCAGCAGCGGCCCGAGTTCACGGGTGGTGGCGAAGGCCGAGATCGCGCCGGTGATCGGGCTGAGGCCGAGCAGGTTCAGCGAGGTGTGGCCCTGGATGGCCACCGTCATGCCGCCGAAGGCGCTGATGATCAGGATGACGCCGATGGTGCCGCCACCGACGACGATGTTGCCGTTTCCCCACGTGACGTCCGACAGCAGGCGCCAGACCTCCTTGGGGTACTGCTTGAACGCCAGCGGGATCGAGCCGACCGACCGCAGGAAGAAGAAGACCTGGTGACCGAGCCGGGCCAGCATGTCGACGGGGGCCTTGCCCGCCTTCTTGATCTGCTGGAGCGGCCGGAGCAGCGGGGGTACGTACGTTGACGACATGGCTCACACCACCTGAGGGGGGAAGACGGCGGCGTAGATCTGGGTGATCGCCACGTTGACGCCGAGGAGCATGACGGTGGAGCTGACCACCGCGGAGTTCACCGCGTTGGCGACGCCACCCGGGCCGCCGCGGGCGTTGAGGCCGCAGTCGCAGGCGATGATCGAGGCGATCAGACCGAAGAGGACCGACTTGAGCAGCGCCACCGCGAGGTCGCGGGTGACCGCGAAGGAGGCGAAGGTGCTCATGTAGGAGCCGGGGGTGCCGCCCTGGGCGAAGATGTTGAACATGTAGCCGGTCAGGAAGCCGACGAACACGACGAAGCCGCAGAGCAGGAAGCTGACGAGCATCGCGGCGCCGAGGCGGGGGGCCACCAGGCGGCGCAGGGGGTCGACGCCCATGACCTTCATGGCGTCGATCTCCTCGCGGATGGTGCGGGAGCCGAGGTCGGCGCAGATGGCCGAACCGACGGCGCCCGCGATCATCAGCGCGGTGACCAGGGGCGCGCCCTGCTGGATGATGCCGAGGCCGTTCGCGGCGCCGATGAACGACGTGGCGCCGACCTGGCTGGCGACCGCGCCGACCTGGATCGAGACGATCACCGCGATCGGGATGGCCACGAGCAGGGTGGGCGCCGCGGCCACGCTGGCCATGAAGGCGCACTGGCGGACGAACTCACCGAAGGGGAAGCGCCGACGGAAGATCGCGACGATCAGCTCCGTGATCGCCTCGACACCCATCGTGATCTGCCGGCCGAAGGTCTCGAGCGATCGCTTGGGATGCTCTTCCCACAGGTCCTTCGTCCAGTCGACAGCCTCACTGAGGCGTGAACGCGTGGGTGGACTCTCCGTCGACTGCACTACTTCAACCCCTCTCGACGCCGGTTCCACAGGCCCCGACGCTTGCTTTGCTCGATGCACCTTACTACGGAGTAGCGCAGAACACACCACCGACATGTGATTGGTGTCATAGATCGAGGTCACTGTCCGGAAAGGCTATGAGGCGGGCCACGTCAGACCCTACGCGGGTAATTCGATGGCCTCAGGATCACAGTCGCCGTGTCGCTTTTCTCCGACACTTCCCAGTACCACGGCCCGGGGATTCGATTTAGTCGAATAACCGTCATTCAAAACGAATACTCACCGAAAAACCCGGCACATCACGAACAGAACTCGAACCGCGGGCCCCGCGGTCACGATTTCGATAGTTCCCCGCTATCACCGAACGCGTGACGGGCGGTACTGGTAAGCAGCTAACCGGACGAACTCGCGGTCCGTTTGCTCCCCGGCACCAGTACGGGGCACGCCCGGGACCGAATACAGGCACGATAGCCATCATCGATTGATATCGTGCGGGCTTCCGACCTCTGGAGGGACATGTTCAGCAAACTCGCCACTGTCCTGGCCGCCGTCCTCGGCGCCGCCCTGCTCAGCTCCGGGGCGGGGACCGCGCACGCGCAACCGGGCCCTCCGGTCGTCGGCGGGGGATCGGGCATCGTCATCGACAACCTGTACCAGTGCACCGTCACCACCGTCGGTTTCGACGGCGCGGGCAGGCTGGTCGGCCTGACCGCGGGTCACTGCGGCGACGGTGGCTCCACCGTGTTCGCCGAGGCCGACCCCGGCTACGGCCCGATCGGGCATTTCGCCTACGCCGACCACGACCTCGACTACGCCGTCATCGAGTTCACCCCGGGCCGGATCACACCGGTCAACCGGATCGGCAACGTCACCATCACCGGCACCGGCGCGCCCGCGCCGTTCCCGAGCATCGTCTGCAAGGAGGGCCGCACCACCGGCAACACCTGCGGCATCAGCTGGGGCGACGTCTTCCAGACGCACACCGAGACCTGGTCGCAGATGT
This sequence comes from Nocardia thailandica NBRC 100428, assembly GCF_000308795.1. Taxonomy (GTDB): domain Bacteria; phylum Actinomycetota; class Actinomycetes; order Mycobacteriales; family Mycobacteriaceae; genus Nocardia; species Nocardia thailandica. The sequence goes on from NZ_BAGK01000244.1 coordinate 10,503, forward strand.
GTGTCGTCGAGGGCGACTCCGGCGCGCCGGTGGTCGTCGGGACCACCCTGGTCGGCATGGTGAACGCCTACCTGCTCGTGGCCTGCGCAGGCCCCGAGGTCGGCACCAACATGAACTCGATCATCGACGACATCAACCGCCGGGGCGGCGTCGGCGCGGGGTATCGGGTCGTCTGACCCGAGGGCCTACATCCCCTTGGCGCAGACCACGAAGTGGCGGTTCGGGTATTCGAAGCCCGTATCCGCCTCGGCCGGGCAGGAATCCACGCTGTCGGCGTTCTCGACGACGCTGACGATCTTGACCGCCTCGGACGCGGCCTGGCCGCAGTCGATGCGCTTGGGGTCCTCGCCGCCGACGTCCATGCAGCCGCCGACCACCCAGTCGACGTCGAGGCAGAGGGCGCCGGTCTCGATGCCGTTGAGGGTCTCGTAGTAGGTGGCGTCGCGGTCGGCCACGCAGCCGGAGCTGTTCTTGGACTTGCCGATCACCTTGTAGTTGGACGAGCGGCTGCCGCACGACGCCTTGGCGATCTTGGCGTTGGTCGTGGTGCCGCCCAGGTCGACGCAGTCGCCGACTTCGGCCTGGAAGTCGGTCGAGCCGCCGCGGCCGGTGGTGGGCGTCGGCTTGCCGGAGGTCGGCTTGGCCCGGCCGGAGGTCGTCGGCGCGCCCGACTTGGTCGGCGCGGCACCGCTGGTCGCGGGGACGACGTCGATCGCCGGTTCGGCCTTGCCCTGGATGGTCCCGCCGCAGCCGGCGACGGCGAGGCCGGTCAGGACGACGGCCGCGGCGGCCGTCATCCGGCCGAGGATCAGTGAACGAGACATAACACGCAATGCATACACGACGAACGCGGTGCGCGTCGACTCGACCGGCGCTCCGCGTTCCGCCCGGCGCGACCGGCTTCGACCGTTACGCTGGTTGTCCGGCCTCCCGGCCGGTGGCGCATCAGGAGGAGACCCCGATGGTGGCAGCAACATCGGCGGGAGATTTCGGCCCGCAGACCCGGTCCGGCAAGCAGCGCCTGCGGGCGCCCCGGCAGATGCACGTCGACCCCCGGTTCATCCGGCTGGCCGACCAGTTCTTCGGCATGTTCGGCCAGACCAGCCGGGGCGGCGGGGCGCTGGCGGTGTACCTGGACGGACGTCCCGTGGTCGATGTGTGGGCGGGCTGGTCGGGCAAGGATCAGCGCTGGACCGGCGAGAACGTCGCCCTCACCTTCTCGACCGGCAAGGGCGTCGCCGCGACGGTGGTGCACCGGCTCGCCGAGCGCGGCCTGATCGATTACGAGGCGCCGGTCGCGGAGTACTGGCCGGAGTTCGCCGCGCACGGCAAGGCCGAGATCACCGTCCGCGACGTGCTCTCGCACCGGGCGGGCCTGCACCGGGTGCGCGGGCTGGTCCCGGGCCGCGAGGGCATCCTCGACTACGACGCGGTGGTCGCCGCGCTCGCCGACAGTCCCGCCGACCCGCGCCGCATCCGCACCTCGGGCTATCACGCGATCACCTTCGGCTGGCTGGTCGCCGAGATCGTGTCGCGGGTGACCGGCGACCCGTTCGCCGACGTGCTGCGCCGCGAGATCGCCGAGCCGCTGGGGACCGACGAATTCTGGTTCCGGGTACCGGAATCCGAGCGTCACCGGATCGCCAAGATCTTCCCGCACCTCGCGCCGCCGGGTATCCGCTGGAACACCGCCTCCTCGGTGCTGTCGTGGGTGCGCCCCGTGCGCGGCCTCGCCGAGGCAGGCATGCCGGAGAGCTTCGACGAGCTGGTGCGCGATCCGCGCGTGCACGACGCGGTGATGCCGGGCTGGAACGGGGTGTTCTCCGCGCGGGCGCTGGCCCGCATGTACGGCGCGCTGGCCAACGGCGGGGTGGTGTACGGCCCGGACGCCGAGCGTCCGACGCAGGGACCGGTGCACCTGCTGCGTCCGGAGACGATCGAGACCATCGGCCGCACCCAGCAGGCCGAGAGCCGCGACTACGTGCTGGGTCTGCCGCTGCGCTTCACCCTCGGCTATCACCGGCCGGTGCTGATGACCAAGCAGCAGCCGCGGACCGCTTTCGGCCACTACGGGATCGGCGGTTCGGGCGCGTACGCCGATCCGCAGCTCGGCATGTCGGTCGCCTTCGTCACCAACCGCCTGGGGAACGCGGTGACCGCGCTGGGCGACGCGCGCCTGGCCAAGCTGGCCGCGATCGCGCAGAGCACGGTGCGCCGGGCGAAGGCCGTGCGCGAGTGAACCGGGATCGAACCGGGGGCCGGTCCGCGACGTAGTACCGGGCATGGACGCCGACGCCGACACCTCCGGCCGTGCCGCGCCCCGGCTGCCGCGCTGGTCGCTGCTGCACGGGCTGGCCGCCGGACTGGATTTCGACCGCTATCTGCGTCGGCGGGCGCGGGAGGGCGATCCCTTCTATTTGTCGTTCCCCGGACTCGCTCCGGTGTTGTTCAGCGGCACCAGCGACGGCGCGCGGGAATTGTTCCGTGCGCCTATCACAGTCGTGGAACCACCGCGCCCGAATCCGATCGAACCGATGGTCGGAACCGCGTCGTTGATTCTCACTGCGGGGGAACGGCACCGGGCCGACCGCGCAATCATCGGACCGAAACTGCACGGTTCCACAATTCGTGATCTCGCCGAAGTGATCAGCGCGGCAACCGAATCGGAGATAAACTGGACCGGCGACCAAATGAACGCGCTGACCGCGGGCAGGCGCATCACGCTGCGCGTCATTCTCACCGCCGTGTTCGGCCCGCTGCCGGAATCACGGGCACGCGAATTCTCTTCCGCCGTCACCGATTTCCTCGCCGCATTCATTCCGCCACTGCTGCTGGCGCCCGCCCTGCGGCGCGGCTTCGCCGGGCGGGCACCGTGGGACCGGTTCGTCGCCGCGCGCGGCCGGCTCGACCGGCTGATCCTGACCGAGGTCGGCCGGCGCCGTCGCGAGCCCGCCACCGCGAGCCCCGACCTGCTCGACCTGCTGCTGGCCACCCGCTACGCCGACGGCGCCGCGATGACCGACACCGAACTGTGCGAGCAACTGCGCACGCTGATCGTCGCGGGCCACGAGACGACGGCGACCAGCCTCGCCTGGGCCTTGTACCACCTGCATCGCGATCCGGAACTGCTCGAGCGGGCGCGCGCCGAGGCGGCCACGGCGACCGATCCGGCCGAGCGGGCGCGCCTGCCGTTCCTCGACGGCGTCTGCCTGGAGACCCTGCGGCTGCACCCGCCGGTCCCCATCGTCCTGCGCAGGCTGCGGGAGCCCTGGACGTGGCGCGGTCTCGCGCTACCCGCCGGGACCACGCTCGGCCTCGCGGTGCCCCTGCTGCACGGCGACCCGGCTACCTTCGAGCAGCCGCGCGTTTTCGACCCCGACCGGTTCGCCACCCGGCGGTACTCCCCGTTCGAGTACGCGCCCTTCGGCGGCGGGCATCGCCGGTGCGTCGGCGCGGCCCTGGCCGACTACGAGCTGCGCATCGTGCTGGCAACCCTGCTGGCGGGCCCCCGGTGGGCGCTGCACCCCGCGACCGCACGCGGAGGCGGCCCCCGGGCGGTGCCGCGCAACCTCGCGACCGGCCCGAACCGGGCGATCCAGCTCACACGAACGCAGTGATTTAGGTCACTTCCGGTTTGGTCGCCGTGACCGCGGGAGAATGGCGCCGCGGCCCGCACCGCGGCCGACTCGCCGCCGTGAGCGCGGCGTTTCGCCGAAGCCGCTGGGCCGCAATCGGTTCTGTGACCCAGGACACGCAGTTATCGGCGCGTTATCGCCACGCAACGGGGCTGGCACTGTGTCGCCCCCGCCGGGTAGACATGAGCCTCAGGGGTCGGGGCGTCAGTACCCGTGGAGTCCCGTGTGGACACCACGTCAATCACGAAGATCCCGCCCGGTTCCGGGCGGGAGATGGAATGGACGAGATACCTATGCATGTTCAGGCAAAGCGTCGCGTGCGCCGCGGCCTGCTGTTGACCGTGGCGATCGCGGCGGCCGGTGCCGCGGTGCTCGCTCCCGCGCAGGCGGAGCCGATCATCCCCGGACTGGGCAACGGCTCGAGCCAGGGCGCGCTCAGCGAGCCCACCCCGCAGGCCACATTCGCGCCGCCGAACATCAACATCGCCGACGGCGAGACCGTCGGCGTCGCGCAGCCGATCATCATCACCTTCAAGGAGCCGATCGCCGACCGCGCCGCCGCGGAGAAGGCCATCAAGGTCACCTCCTCGAACCCGGCGCCGGGCCACTTCTACTGGACCGGTGACAAGCAGGTCCGCTGGCGGCCCGAGGAGTTCTGGCCCGCCAACACCGACGTGCAGGTCGTCGCCGGTGGCACGACCAGCGCCTTCCGCATCGGCGACGCCTTCATCGCGACCGCCGACGACACCACCCACACCATCACCGTCACGGTGAACGGCGAGGTCGTCAAGACCATGCCGACCTCGATGGGCAAGGTCAAGCACGAGACGCCCAACGGCACCTACATCGTCGGCGAGCAGCTCCGCAAGATGACCATGGACTCCTCCACCTACGGCGTCCCGGTCACCGACCCGGAGGGCTACAAGCTCGAGGTCGAGTACGCCACCCGCATCTCCAACAGCGGCATCTTCGTGCACGCCGCCCCGTGGTCGGTGGCCCAGCAGGGCGTGTCCAACGCCAGCCACGGCTGCCTGAACGTCAGCACCGAGGACGCGCGCTGGTTCATGGAGAACTCGCGCCGCGGTGACGCCGTCATCGTGGTGAACACCAACGGCGGCACCCTGAGCGCCTCGGACGGTCTGGGCGACTGGAACTGATCCGCCGGCCGGTTCCGGCGAATACGACACGGAGCGCGTGTGGCCTCGGCCGCACGCGCTCCGTCGTCGTCAGGTCGGGACGGGGACCGGTTCGGGTTCGGCGTCGGCGGGTGATTCGGTCGCCTTCGCGCGGAAGAGCGCGCCGGGCCACCAGTTCCATCTTCCGGCGAGCAGCGCGGCCGAGGGGATCGTCACGGTGCGCACGACCAGGGTGTCGAGCAGCAGCCCGACCGCGATGGTGAAACCGATCTGGGCGATGTTGGTGACGTCGGAGAGCATGAGCGCGAACATCGTGATCGCGAAGACCACCCCGGCGGTGGTGATGACCCCGCCGGTGCGGGTGAGCGCCCTGGCCACCGCCGCCTTCAGGCCGTCGCCGGGCGCGGCGAGCAGCTCGTCGCGGACCCGGGACATGAGCAGCAGGTTGTAGTCGGCGCCGACCGCGGTCAGCGCGATGAACGACATGGCGGGCACCGCCCAGTGCAGCGGCACGTCGAGCAGGTGCTGCCAGACGAGCACGCTGAGCCCGAGCGCGGCCAGGTACGACAGCAGCACGGTCCCGAACACGTACAGCGGCGCGATCAGGCTGCGCAGCGTGACGGCGAGGACCAGCAGGATCAGGGCCGAGGCCGCGGCGACGATGGTGCCCAGGTCGCCGAAGGCCAGGGCGCGCAGGTCGGTGTAGGTGGCGGCCAGCCCACCCGCGGCGATGCCCGCGCCCGCCAGGGAGGTCCGCGCCGCGGCCGTGTTCGCGACCTCGGTGACCTGCCGGGCCAGCGCCATGCCCTCGGTGCTGAACGCGTCGGCCGTGCCGATGATCATCAGGCGGGCGGAACGACCGTCGGGGGAGAGGTAGAACCGCGCCGCCGTGGTCAGATCCTGGTTCGCGAGCGCGAAGTCGGGGATGTGGAAGCCGCCGGCGGCGGGGGAGATGGTCTGGTTGTGCCGCAGGCCGTTCAGCAGGCCGACGGCCTGGCCGAGCCCGTCGGGGAGTTCGTCGAAGGCGGCGTTCAGCTGACCGACGCCGCCGCGCAGCTGCCCGGTGCCCGCGGCCAGCTCGTCGGCGCCGCCGCGTGCCCGGCCGATGCCCGCGCCCAGCGTGCCCAGCCCCTGGTGCAGCCGGTCCTGCCCGTCGGCCAGCGCGACCGAACCCTGCCGCGCCGCGCGGAGTCCGGTGAGCAGCTCGCCGAGACCGGTGGCCAGCTGGGCGTTGCCGTCGGCGAGGGTGCGCATGCCGTCGCGCAACCGGCCGACCTCGCCCAGCGGGCCCGCGTCGAGGGCGCCGAGAGCGGCCCGCGCGGCCGAGCACAGCGGGCTGGCCGCGCAGTTCGGTTCCGCGGCGACCAGCGCCCGCAGGGCGGCGACGGCGTCGAGGGAGCCCTGCGCGGGCGCGAGGCTCGCGTCGACCCCGGCCGCCAGTTCGGCGCTGCCCGCGCGGAGTCGCTGGGCGCCGGTCTCGAGCTGGGCGGCGCCGTCGACCAGCCGGTCCAGCCCGCCGACCAGGGTGCGGGTGCCGTCGACGAGCTGGGCCGAGCCCTGCCCCGCCTGGTCCGACCCGGCCGCGAGGGCGCCGAGGCCGCCGGCCAGGGCGGTCGCGCCGTCGTCGAGTCTGCCGGCCCCGTCGGACAGGCGGGCGAGGTCGGGACGCGCGCCGGCGAGCCGGTCCCCGGCGGCGGCGAGCCGGTCGCTCACCAGCCCGAGCTGGCCGTCCACGGCCGCCTCGGGGATGGGCGTCCCGAGCGGACGGGTGATCGAGCGCACCGAGGCGACACCGGGCAGCCGGGCGATCTCGGTCGCCAGGGTCTCCAGCGCGGCGTAGTCGGCGGAGTTGCGCAGGTCGCGGTCGGACCGGACCAGCAGGTAGGTGGGCAGCAGTTCGTTGGCGGGGTAGTGCGCCGCCGCGGCGGCGTAGCCGCGATTGCTCGGGGTGTCCGCGGGCTGGGTGGCGCGTTCGTCGTAGCTCAGGGCCAGGCTCGGCAGCACCGCGATCAGGACCGCGATCACCGCCAGCGACGCGGCCAGCATCCGGGCCGGGTGGGCGGTCACCACCGCGGCGAGCCGCTGCCAGTAGCCCACCGGGTTGCGGCGCGCGCGGGGTTCGGCCAGCCCGAAGTCGGCCGCGATGGCCAGCAGGGCGGGGGCGAGGGTGATCGCGGCGAGGACGGTCACGCCGACGCCGACCGCGCAGGGGATGCCGATGGTGCGGAAGACCCCGATGCGGGTGGCGGCCATCGTCGCGCAGGTCAGCACGACGATGAGCCCGGAGGCCAGCACCACCGGGGTGATCCGGCGGTAGGCGGCGAGGTAGGCGGGGCGCGCGGCCAGCCCTTCGCGGCGGGCCTCGTGGTAGCGGCTGATCAGGAAGATCGCGTAATCGGTTCCCGCGCCGAGGATCAGGGCCGAGAGCAACGCGACGGAGAAGATCGAGGTGGGCAGCCCGTGCTGACCGAGCACCGAGACGACGGGCCGGGACGCGCCGAGCGCGAGCCCGATGGTCATCAGCGCGACCATGGTCGACGACAGCGAGCGATAGGTGGCCAGCAGCAGCAACGTGATCAGTACCACGGTAAGGAGGGTGATCACGGTCAGCGCGCGGTGGATGCCGTCGAGTTCGTCGGAGAAGGTGGGCGCCGGTCCGGTGATGTCGGCCGAAAGGCCCGGTGGCCTCGGCGTTTCCGCGATCGTTTCGCGCACGGCGCCGAGCGAGGCGGTGGCCTGGTTGGTTCCGGTGTCCCCGACCAGCCGGATCGGCAGGTAGACCGCCCGCCGGTCGCCGCTGAGCACCGAGCCTGCCGTGACCGGCGACGACCACAGGTCCATCACCGATTCGACCCGCGCCCGGTCGGCGGACAGCGCGGCGACGACGCGGTCGTAGTAGGCGCGGTCGGCGGCGGTGAGTTCGCCGTCCCGGGTGAGCACGAGGTACGCGCCGCCGGAGCTGCGCGATTCGCCGAACTGCTCGCCCATGTCGGCCAGCACCCGCGCGGCGGGTGTATCGGCCGGGACCATGGCGGTGGAACTCGCGAAGACCGTCGTCTCCAGTTGGGGGACAAGGAGATTCGACAACCCCGCGACGGTCAGCCAGAGCAGGACGATCGGGTGGCGGAAACGTAGGACGAGCATGCCGAAGCGCTCGATCACGGTGCCTTGCAACGGATTCCCCTCTCACCGCAGCACGGGTGGGCCGGCCGGGGACGGGCACCGCGCCGACGCGGCTTCGCCGAAGCGTGCTGGGCCGCAAGCAATTGCCAACCGGTAACCACGAACCGACCGGACGGCAGCAGCAGCGAGCGTAACACATGCATGTTACCGAGTGGTATACGAATTTTTTTTCCGCAGGCTCACGACCTGAAGTCCCCGAAACTCCATGCGACAGCTGGCGGTTGAGCGTGATAGCGTTCCGCGTGTGTGGCCGGGTTCGCGCCCGCCACATGCACATCGAGGCCCTGCCGACGACCCGGCAGGCAGCCTGTGGCCAGGGGGCGTCCGACCGGCACCCGCATTCCTGGCGCCGGCCACAACGGGGTGGCGAACACATCGAGCGGTACCGGCGACGTCACGCGTGCGCCCGCCGATTCGATGTTCCAGCATACGAACAGCATCGTACGCCGATCACTACGGTGACCGGCCCGTACCGTGAGGCGCACCCGAAAACAGTTGTGACACCGGCAATCACGTAGCCGACGACGGCCCTTGTCCCCGAGGACAAGCACGCATTCGACATCGTTGTGATGAAAACCATTGCGACACTTGACGTTTCGTTCAAGGTCCCCTAACACTTACAGCGGCACTCGGCGACCGGGATGGGCGAGCCCGGGCCACTGCGAGACCACTCCGCACGGCCGCGGCGCAGCAGCCCTCCTGCACACCCCTCCGCCGGGGTGAACCTCCTACCGCCCTCGTGACCACATCAAAGGAGTTCAGCGCCATGGACCACTCCGCGCTACCGTCGGCCGCCGCGGTGACCGACCGGCTCTCCGAGCTCGCCGACGCCCGGCCCACCGAACAGATCCCCCTCGTGACCGCGCGCCTGCGTGAAATCCTCATCACGGGCAGCGATTTCGACGACGTGTACACCCACGTGCTCGCCGCGCCCGGCAAGCGGGTCCGGGCCCGGCTCGTCCTGGCCTGCGCCGGCCTGCTGCGCGACGCGTCGCCCGCGCCCGCCGCGATCGCCCCGCTGCACGCCGCGATCGACATGGCCTGCGCGATGGAGATGCTGCACGAGTCCTCGCTGCTGCACGACGACATCTGCGACGGTTCGCTGCTGCGCCGCGGCGCGCCCTCGGTGCCCGCCGCCTTCGGCGTCCGCACCGCCGCCCGCGCCGGCTTCCACATGGCGGGCGTCGCGATGCAGACGGTCGCCCGGGTGCTGACCGAGAACCCGGTGGTGTTCGCGAGCCTCGGCGACGCGCCCGGCGTCACCTACGCCGACAAGCTCTCCGACCTCTCCTACGGCCAGCTCATCGAAACCCTGCCGCCCGCCGTCGATCCCGACGCGCTGCGCAGGCACTACGAGCTGGTCGCCGGCGCGAAGACCGGCACGCTGTTCCGGCTGTCGTGCTCCTACGGCGGCACGGCGGGCGGCGCCGACCACGACGGGCTGACCGCGCTGATGTCCTACGCGGACCAGCTGTCCATGGCCTTCCAGATCATGGACGACGTCCGCGACGTCGAGGGCGGCCCCGAACTCGGCAAGGACGCGGGCGGCGATCTCGAGCGGCGCGTGCCCACCTGGCCGGTCATCGAGTGGCTTGCCATGCGGCCCGGCGCCCGCGAGATGTGGCTCTCGGCGGACACCTCCACCGAGTTCCTCCAGGCCGACCTGGTCGACAGCGGCGCGACCAAGGCCGCTCGCGGCGTGGCGATGCGCGCGGTGGAGACCGCCAGCCAGGCCCTCGACATCTTCCCCTCGTCGCCCGCGCGCGACGACCTCCGCGAACTCCTGCAGCAGGTGATCACCCGATGAGCAAGACCCGGATGGGCGCACTGGCCCACGGCCTCCGCCACCTGCGCCGCAGGCCCGATCTCGCCGCGCTGCGCGCCGCGCGGACCCCCGCCGAGCTGGCCCACCTGGCGATCATCCCGGCCGGGCGCAACCTCGGCATCTCGGTGGCGTTCCTGCCCGCGCACCTGCGCGACGAGGCCACCGCGGCGCTGCTCGCCTGCCGTGTCCTCGACGCCTTCGAGGACCTCAGCGACCGCGCGTCGGCCGCGTCCGCGGTGCTCACCGCCGCCGAGTTCCTCAACGGCACCACCGACACGCCCCCGCCCGCGCTGCCGACGGTGACCGCCGACCTGCGCGACAGCGAGGCGGTCGACCGCCTGCTCGCCGAGCGCATCGACGACATCCGCGCCCTCATCGCGGTCCTGCCCCCGCAGGGCCGCGGCCGCATCGCGGGCGTGCTCACCGACGTCGCGCGGGTGATGGCCCGCAACATCGAGACCCCGATCAGCCGGGTCGCCTACAGCGAGGGCGTGCTCGGCCGGGTGACCCACTACGCGTGCTCCCTGGTCGCCGCGGACGTGCTCGCCGAGGAGGACCTGCGCGAACTGACCGGCTGCATCGCCGTCGTCGCCCAGTCCGCCAACGACCTGCGCGACGGCGAGGTGGCGATCTACGGCGTCGCCGACCGCGAAGAGCTCAAGCGGGTGGTCATGCTGCGGCTGCTCGCGCCCGCCCTCGGCGGGTTCGCGCTGCTGGCCCGGCTCGGCCCCGGCACGCCGAGCCGCGGCGCGCGGGCGGCCATGGCCTACATGACCATCACCACCGGCGCGTTCCTGTGCGCCGCCGTCGACGCGCCCGCGCCCTACCGCCGCAAGGTGAGCGCGGCGCTGCTGGCGGCCACCTCGGCCAAGCGGTGGGACCGGATGCTGGACCACGTGCGGCGCAGCGCCGACACCGCGATCCACCGGATGCTCGACGCCTCGGCCGACGTCCCCGCGGGCACCGGCCCGGCCACCGGCGTACTGGGCGCGGGCGACCCGCGCACCATGTCGCCCTCGCTGGTGCCGCTGATCGTCGACACCACCTTCGCCCTGGTCGACACCCTCCCCGAGGAGCCGCTGACGGGGGAACTGCCCGACGCCGAGGTCCGCACCATGATGATCGCCGACCACCTGGCCTTCGGCGCCATGGAACGGGTGCCACCGCACGAGCCCGCCGCGCTGCAGGCGCTGGCCACGAGACTCCAACTCGCCGCACTCGAACCCAGTCACCGAGGAAGCCGCCTATGAGCACCGCCGGAAGACCTCAGCTCGCCGACATCGTCACCCCTAGCGGAGGAGTTCTCCTATGACCAGCACCGTCGCCACCGACAGACCACCGTTCAGCAGGCGGGTCCTCAAGTTCGAGCACGCGTCCAACGTCGGGCCACTGATCCACATCGCGCTGTGGATCGGCATGACCGCGGTCGGCCTCTTCGTGCCGTTCGCCACCCAGTGGTGGTTCGCGATCCCGCTGATCATCGTCCTCTCGCTGCTGAACCTGTCGCTGACCATCGGCGTCATGCACATGCACACGCACCGGCCGCTGTTCGTGTCGAAGTTCCCGAACCGGGTCGTCGACATCCTGTGCTGTCTGCCCGGCAACCTGACCGCGGCCGAGATGCGCGAAGTGCACGTGCTCAACCACCACCGGTTCAACGACGGTCCGGGCGACGTCACCGCGACCACGAACATGGAGAAGGGTCTCGGTGCCATCTGGTACTGGATCCGCTACGGCACCATCGTCAAGCTCCACACCGTCAAGGTGCTGTTCTTCTCCGGTGAGCTGGCCGCGCGCCGCACCAAGACCCGCAACCAGTTCATCTTCGACCTGATCGTCTACGCGGCGGTCATCGGCGGCGTCTGGTACCTGACCGGCTCGCGCTTCGTGCTGTTCTACTGGGTGCCGTTCTTCATCACCCAGATCAACGCCGGCTACTTCGCCTGGCTGAGCCACGCCCCGGCGCGCGGTTTCGAGGACGACCCGTCGACCTCGCTGAACAACGCGGGCAACATCCTCAACATCCTGATCTTCAACCAGGGCTACCACTCGGTGCACCACCGCTACCCCGGTATCCACTGGAGCCAGATCCCGGACAAGATGGACTACATGCGTGACGTCAACCCCGGCGTCATCGTGCCGTACTGGATGGTCGCGCAGTCCGGCTGGCGGCTGTTCGCGCCGGGCGGCTTCCTGAACGAGCGCTGGGGCAACAAGTGGAAGGCCAAGCTCGAGCACCGGCTCGAGACCGGCACGATCCGCTCGCGCTACCTGCCGTGGTTCGTATGGATCTGATCACCCCGCAGCAGGCACGGAGCGTGCTGTCGAGCCCCTCGCGGCTCGTTCCGTTCCTGATCGCGTTCGCCGTCTACGGCTTCGCCGGCATCACGGTGCCCATCATGCTGCTGTTCGCGGGCGGCTGGTGGCTGCCCAAGACCATCGACAAGGGCCCGCACGTCGGTACCGCGGCCGCGATCGTGATCGATCTCGCGCTGCTGAGCCTGTTCGCCCTGCAGCACTCGGGCATGGCCCGGCCCGCGTTCAAGGCGTTCGTCACCCGCTGGGTGCCCGAGGCGCTGGAGCGTAGCCTGTACATCGTCGGGGTCTGCCTGGTCATGTGGCTGATCATGCTCGCCTGGCAGCCGATCCCCGCGCTGCTGTGGTCGGCGGACGGAGCCCTCGGCATCGCGCTCGACACCGGCTTCTGGATCGGCTTCGTGCTGGTCTACGCGGCCACGCTGCTGCTCAACCATTTCCACCTGCTCGGCATCAGCCAGGCCTACCGTGAGTACGTCATCCAGGTGCCGGACGCGACGGTGGACCGGCTGCAGGTCAACGGCGTGTACAAGCTGGTGCGGCACCCGCTGATGACCGGCCTGCTGATCTCGTTCTGGTTCGCCGCCGACTTCAGCGTCGGGCACCTGGTGTGGGCCCTCGGCCTGACCGGGTACATCCTGCTCGGCACCTACCTCGAGGAGCGCGATCTGATCGCGCGATTCGGGGCGTCCTACAAGGCGTACGCCGCCCAGGTCCCCGCGTTCTTCCCGTCCGTGTTCAGCCTCTTCGGCCGATCGACCCGGAGGCCGTAGGAAGTGGCCGTCCGGTGCAGCGGGAGAATGGTTCCCGAGGCACCGGGCGGGCCCTGCCCGAGTTCGGAAGGAATCGACGTGAACATTTCCACAACGACGGGCTTGGTCCAGGGTGTGGGACAGGCCCACGCCAAGACGATCCTGCTGGGCGAACACACCGTCGTCCACGGCACCCCTGCCATCGCTTTCCCCCTGCCCGCGCTGCCGGTGCGCGCCGTCGCGCGCGTCCTGACCAGCGGTGAGACGCCGCTGGCCGCCCCCGACGGGCAGTTCCGTTTCAGCGCGGGCGACACCCCGGCACCCGCGGGCACGCTGTCCGGACCGCGGGTCGCGGTCGAGGAGGCGCTGCGCCGCTGGGGCCTGGCCGACGCGCGCGTCGACATCCTGGTCGACTGCGACATCCCGCTGGCGCGCGGCCTCGGGTCGAGCGCGGCCTGCGCGGGCGCCGCGGTCCGCGCCGTCGCCGACCTGTACGGCCGTGTCCTCGACGAAGGCACCCTCTACGACCTCGTGCAGTGCGGCGAGCAGGTCGAGCACGGCCGCGCCAGCGGCATCGACGCCAGCACCGTGCTCGCCGCGGGTCCCATCCGCTTCCACGAGGGCCGCACGCGCCCGCTGGCCATCGACATGGACGCCGCCCTGATCATCGCCGACACCGGGGTCCCCGGGTCCACCCAGCGCGCCGTGGCGGGCGTGCGCCGCGTGCTCGAGGCCGACCCGGCCCGCGCGCGGCGGCTGCTCGACCGCGCGGGCGAGCTGATCGCCGCCGCGGAGGACCAGCTCGCCACCGGCCGGGCCGAGGAGCTGGGCGCCACGATGTCGCGCTTCCAGGAGCTGCTGGCCGAGCTCGGCGTCAGCACGCCCCACATCGACACCCTCGTCTCCGCCGCGCGCGAGGCGGGCGCGTTCGGCGCCAAGCTGACCGGCGCCGGCCTGGGCGGATGCGTCCTCGCTCTCACCACACCGGCCGCCGCCGATACGGTGGGAGCTGCGCTGCGCCACGCCGGCGCGGCGCAGACCTGGACGGTCACCACCGGCAGCCTGGCCGCCGACGTCCCTATCCGCCTCGACTCCGGAATCGGTACCCACGCATGACCACACTCCCCGCATCTCCCGCCGCCCCGGCCGTCGCGGCGCGCGAGGGCGAGGCCGTCGCCGTCGCCCACCCCAACATCGCCCTGGTGAAGTACTGGGGCAAGCGCGACGAAGCGCTGTTCCTCCCCGTCACGGGGAGCCTGTCGATGACGCTGGACATCTTCCCGACCACCACGTCGGTGCGGCTGACCGACGCGGGCGCCGACGCCGTCGAGTTCAACGGCGCGCCCGCGAGCGGGGCCGCGGGCGCCAAGATCGAGAAGTTCCTGGAGCTGGTCCGCGCGAAGGCGGGCCGCACCGAGCGCGCCGCCGTGGTCACCCACAACGCCGGGCCGACGGGGGCGGGCCTCGCCTCCTCCGCGAGCGGGTTCGCCGCCCTGGCCACCGCGGCGGCCGCCGCCTACGGCCTCGACTACGACGGTCGCGCGCTCTCGCGGCTGGCCCGGCGCGGCTCGGGTTCGGCCTCGCGGTCGATCTTCGGCGGTTTCGTGGTGTGGCACGCGGGCGAGGGCGAGGGTGAGGCGGGGGACCTGAGTTCCTTCGCGGAGCCGATCGGCGGCGACGAGCTCGACCCGGCCCTGGTGGTGGCCGTGGTCGCCGCGGGCGCGAAGGCCGTCTCGAGCCGCGACGCCATGCGGCAGACCACCGCGACCTCGCCGCTGTACCGGCCGTGGGCCGAGTCCTCGGTGACCGACCTGGCCGAGATGCGCGCGGCCGTCGCCCGCGGCGACCTGCCCGCCATCGGCGAGATCGCCGAGCGCAACGCCCTCGGCATGCACGCCACCATGCTCGCCGCCCGTCCCGGCATCCGCTACATGTCGCCGCACTCGCTGTCCGTCCTCGACGCGGTGCTCGCGCTGCGCAACGACGGCGTCGCGGCCTACGCCACCATGGACGCGGGACCCAACGTGAAGATCCTCTGCGCCCGCGCCGACGCCCCCCGCGTCGCCGCCGCGGTCGACGCGCTCGGCGACTTCGTCACCACCCGCACCGCGCACATCGGTCCCGGCGCGTACCTGACCACGGACGCCGAGCGATGATCAGCCGTCGCGCCCCGGGGAAGCTCTTCGTCGCCGGCGAATACGCCGTCGTCGAGCCGGGGCGGCACGCCGTGCTGGTCGCGGTGGACCGCTACGCGACCGTCACAGTGACGGAGTCCGAGAAGGTCACGCTCCGCACGGATCTCGACGGCGGACACGTCCTCGGCTGCCTCCGCTCCGGCGCGACACCGGGCCCGGACGCGACGCACGGCCCCCTCGTCCCGGACACCGCCGACGGCGCGGTGCCGCCGCGCTTCGCCTACGTCTTCGCGGCCGTTTCGGTGCTCGAGCGGCTCCTCGCCGAACGCGGAATCGATGCCCGCCCCTACGCGCTCGACGTCCGCGCCGAGCTCGGGTCCACCGACGGCCGCAAGTACGGCCTCGGCTCCAGCGCCGCCGTCACGGTGGCGACGATCGACGCCCTCGGCGAGTTCCACGATCTCGGGCTGACGGTCATGGACCGCTACCGCCTCGCCATGCTCGCCACCATCGCGGTCAATCCCCGCGCCTCCGGCGGCGACATCGCCGCGAGCACCTGGGGCGGCTGGGTCGCCTACTCCGCGCCGGACCGGGCCGCGGTGACCGAACTGGCCGCCGCCGACGGCGTCGACACCGCGTTGGGCAAGCCGTGGCCCGGCCTGTCCGTGCGCCCGCTGCCCACCCCGGCCTCGGTGGAGCTGCTGGTCGGCTGGACTGGGTCACCCGCGTCCACCCCGGAGCTGGTCGCCGCGCTCGGCGCCCGGCGGGAGACGGCCGCGCGCCCCGAGGCGCAGCGCGCCCGCGCCGAGTTCGCGACCGGCAGCGACGCCTGCGTGCAGCGCCTGGTGACCGCGATCGAGGCCGACGACGCCGCCGCGATCCGTGCCGAGATCGACACCGCCCGCGCGCTGCTGCTCGACCTGGACGCCTTCTCCGGCCTCGGCATCATGACCCCGCTGCTGCACGCGCTGTGCGAGGCGGGCGCCGCGGTCGGCGCCGCGGCCAAACCGTCCGGCGCGGGCGGCGGTGACTGCGGCATCGCGATCGTCGGCCGCGATCGCGCCGGCGCCGCCGCCGAGCTCACCGGCCGCTGGATCAGCGCGGGCATCGAGCCGCTGCCGCTGCGACTACACCCGTTCGAGGGAGACCGCGCATGATCGCCGACCGCAAGGACGACCACGTACGCCACGCCGTCGAACACCGGCGCGCCCAGTCCGGCGGCAACGACTTCGACGACATCGGTTTCGTGCACCACGCCCTCGCCGGCATCGACACCGCCGATGTCACCCTCGGCGTCGAGTTCGCCGGGAAGCACTGGGACACACCGCTCTACGTCAACGCCATGACCGGCGGCAGCGTCGGCACCGGCGAGATCAACCGCCAGCTGGCCATCGCCGCGCGCGAGACCGGCGTGCCCATCGCGTCCGGTTCGATGAGCGCCTTCTTCCGCGATCCCGCCGCCGCGCCGACCTATCGCGTACTGCGCCAGGAGAATCCGCACGGATTCGTGATGGCCAACGTGAACGCCAACGCGACCCCCGATCAGGCGCGCAGCGCCATCGACCTGCTCGAGGCCGACGCGCTGCAGATCCACCTCAATGCCGTGCAGGAAGTGGTCATGCCCGAGGGCGACCGCGCCTTCGCGGACTGGCCGCGCCGCATCGAGGCCATCGTCGCGGCCGTCCCGGTCCCGGTGATCGTCAAGGAGGTCGGGTTCGGCCTCAGCCGTCAGACGGTCACCTGGCTGCGCGACGCGGGAGTCGCGGTCGCCGATGTCGGCGGTCGCGGCGGCACCAACTTCGCCCGGATCGAGAACGATCGCCGGGCGGCCGCGGACTTCGCGTTCATCGAAGGCTGGGGACAGTCCACCCCCAGCTGCCTGCTGGACTGTGCCGGGCTCACCGGCATCGACATCGCCGCATCCGGCGGGATCCGTTCACCACTGGACATCGCCCGAGCACTCGCGTTGGGGGCGAGTGCGACCGGCGTCGCGGGTGTCTTCCTCGAGACGCTCGTCAGCCACGACACCGAGACCCTGGTCCGGCAGATCCGCACCTGGACCGACCAGTTGCGCAACATCCTGACCGTGCTCGGTGCCCACACCCCCGCGGACCTGATCGGCACCGACGTGCTGGTCTCCGGGGAGGTGGCGAGCTTCTGCCGGCTGCGCGGCATCGACGTGGCGTCCCTCGCCCACCGGAGCCTCTGGTGGCGCGAATCGAAAGTCCGAGAAGGAGGAGTCATCCATGACTGACACGCCGTTTGCGGCTGTCCCGATGCAGTGGGTCGGCCCCGCGCGTATCACCGGCAACGTCGTCGACGACGCCGTCGAGTTCCCCCTGGCCACCTACGAGACGCCGCTGTGGCCGTCCGTCGGCCGGGGTGCGCGGATCAGCACGCTGACCGAGAAGGGCATCGTCGCCACCCTGCTCGACGAGCGCATGACCCGGTCGATCCTGCTCGAGGCCGACGACGCCTACACCGCGCTGACCACCGTCCGCCTGCTCGAGAGCAACCTCGCGCAGCTGCAGGAAGTGGTCTCCGGCAGCAGCCGTTTCGCCAAGCTGATCGAGCTCAACCATCAGATCGCGGGCAACCTGCTGTTCCTGCGTTTCGAGTTCACCACCGGTGACGCCTCCGGGCACAACATGGCCACCCTGGCCAGCGATCACCTGATGGACCACATCCTGTCCACCTATCCGGGTGTGCGCTACGGCTCCATCTCGGGCAACTTCTGCACCGACAAGAAGGCCACCGCGGTCAACGGCATCCTCGGCCGCGGCAAGAACGTGGTGACCGAGCTGCTGATCCCGCGCGACGTGGTCGAGAAGCGCCTGCACACCACCGCCGACAAGGTGGTGCAGCTCAACATCCGCAAGAACCTCATCGGCACCCTGCTCGCCGGTGGAATCCGTTCCGCCAACGCGCATTACGCCAACATGCTGCTGGCCTTCTACCTGGCGACCGGCCAGGACGCGGCCAACATCGTCGAAGGGTCACAGGGCGTCACCCACGCCGAGGACCGCGACGGCGACCTCTACTTCTCCTGCACCCTGCCCAACCTGATCGTCGGCACCGTCGGCAACGGCAAGCACGCCAGCTTCGTCGACGAGAACCTGGAGCGTCTCGGCTGCCGGGAGGACCGGGAGCCGGGGGAGAACGCGCGCCGACTGGCGGTCATCGGCGCGGCGAGCGTGCTGTGCGGCGAACTGTCGCTGATGGCAGCCCAGACCAATCGTGGCGAGCTGATGCGCGCCCACACCCAATTCGAGCGGTCCACCACGAGCAACGGAACTCCAGCATGAGCACACAGCCGGTCGGCATCCACGACCTCTCCTTCGCCACCACCCACTACTTCCTCGACCACGCGGTCCTCGCCGAGCGTCTCGGCGTCGACCGCGACAAGTTCTACCTCGGCATCGGCCAGGAGAAGATGAGCGTCGCCGCCGCCGACGAGGACATCGTCACCCTCGCCGCGGCCGCCGCCAAGCCGATCCTCGAGCGCCACGGCACCGAGGGCATCCGCACCGTGCTGCTGGCCACCGAGACCGGCGTCGACCAGTCCAAGGCCGCCGCCCTGTACCTGCATTCGCTGATCGGGCTGCCCAACACCGCCCGCGTCGTCGAGCTCAAGCAGGCCTGCTACGGCGGCACCGCCGGCCTGGCGTTCGCGGCGGGCCTGATCGCCCGCGACCCGTCCGAGCGGGTGCTGGTGATCGCCGCCGACATCGCCAAGTACGAGCTCGACACCCCCGGCGAGCCGACCCAGGGCGCCGCGGCGGTCGCCATGCTGATCAGCGCGAACCCCGCGATCGTCACGCTGGATCCGCAACAGGGCCTCTACAGCGCCGACATCATGGACTTCTGGCGGCCCAACTACCGCTCCGAGGCCATCGTCGACGGCAAGACCTCGGTCAACGCGTACCAGAAGGCCGCACAGGAGGCCTGGACCGACTACCGCAGGCGGGGCGGCCGCGAGCTCACCGAGTTCGCCGCCTTCTGCTACCACCAGCCCTTCACCAAGATGGCCTACAAAGCCCACAAGCACCTGCTGGAGAGCCAGGGCTTCACCGCCGACGCCGCCGACATCGACGCCGCGATCAAGCTCACCACCCTCTACAACCGGACCGTCGGCAACAGCTACACCGCCTCGCTGTACCTCGGCCTCGCGGCGCTGCTCGATCACGCCGACGACCTGACCGGCAAGCCGCTGGCCTTCCTGAGCTACGGCTCCGGCGCCGTCGCCGAATTCTTCAGCGGCACGGTCCAGCCCGGCTACCGCGAGCACATCCGCACCGCGGCCAACCAGGCGGCGATCGACTCCCGCGAGCCCATCGACTACGCGCACTACCGCGCGCTGCACGAGGCCGCCTCGCCGTCCGACGGCGCCTACCACGCCACCGCGGAAGAGACCCGCCGCCCGTACCGGCTGGCCGCGATCTCGGGGCACAAACGCATCTACGAAGCCCGATGAGGTAATTCATGAGCAAGGAAACAGCCCCGGCGGACGCCGCCGGGGCAGTTCGGCACACCCAGATACTGATCATCGGCAGCGGCCTGTCGGGCGTCGGCACCGCCGTGCGCCTCACCCAGGAGGGCATCACCGACTTCCTGGTGCTCGAACGCAGCGACGACGTCGGCGGCACCTGGCGCTACAACACCTATCCCGGCGCGGGGTGCGACGTGCCCTCGCACCTGTACTCCTACTCCTTCGCGCTGAACCCGGACTGGTCGCGGTCCTTCTCGCCCCAGGCCGAGATCCACCGCTACATCCGCGGGGTCGCCGAGCGCTACGGCGTCCTGGACAAGCACCTGTTCGGCACCGAGATGACCGCGGCCCGCTGGGACGAGTCGGCCGGGCAGTGGGAGGTGCAGACCACCAAGGGCGCCTTCACGGCCGAGATCGTGGTCTCCGCGGCGGGCGTGCTCGCCGAGCCGAGACTGCCCGACATCAAGGGCATCTCGGAGTTCGAGGGCGAGATCTTCCATTCCGCGCGCTGGAACCACGACTCCGACCTGACCGGCAAGCGCGTCGCCGTCATCGGTACCGGCGCCTCGGCGGTGCAGATCGTGCCGTCGATCGCGGGCCGGGTCGCGCGGCTCGACGTGTACCAGCGGACCGCCACCTGGGTGATGCCGCACTTCCTGCGGCCCTACTTCGCGGTGGAACGGCTGGCGTTCAAGCACATTCCCGGCCTGCAGCGACTCATCCGCGGCCTGATCTACGCCAACCGGGAACTGCTGGTCGTCACCCAGGCCAAGTACCCGCGCACCGCCGTCGCGCTCGAGATCATCGCCCGCGTCAAGCTGTGGCTCGAGGTGCGCGATCGCGAACTGCGGCGCAAGCTCACCCCGACCCACCGGGCCGGCTGCAAGCGGCTGCTCACCTCGAACCGCTACCTGCCCGCGCTGACCCGCGACAACGTCGAGCTGGTCACCGACGGGATCGCCGAGGTGCGCGCGCATTCCATCGTCACCGAGGACGGCACCGAACGCGAGGTCGACGCCATCGTCCTCGCCACGGGCTTCCACGTGGCCGATTCGCCCACCTACAACCTGTTCGCGGGCCGCGACGGGCGCACGCTGGCCGAGGTCGCCGACAAGGTCGGTTACCGCACCTACAAGGGCACCACGGTCAACAACTTCCCGAACCTGTTCCTCATGCTGGGGGCCAACTCCGGCCTGAACTACACCTCGCTGATCTACGTCATCGAGTCCCAGATCAACTACCTGATCAAGGCGATCGACACCATGCGCGAGCGCGGGCTCCGCTCGGTGGAGGTCCGCGAGGACGCCCTCGAGACCTACAACGCCGACGTGCGGGACAAGATGTCGCGCAGCGTGTGGGTCACCGGCGGCTGCGACAGCTGGTTCCTCGACCAGCAGGGCAACAACTCCGCGCTGTGGCCGGACTTCAGCTTCCGCTACCGGAACAAGCTGCGCGAGTTCGACATCGACGCCTACGAGACGACGGCGAGGACGGCATGAGCGAGACGACTCCCCGGCACTTCCGGGTGGCCATCATGGGCGCGGGCTTCTCCGGGCTCGGCCTCGCCATCGAGCTGACCCGGCGCGGCTTCACCGACTTCATCGTGCACGAGCGCGGCGACGACGTCGGCGGCACCTGGCGCGACAACACCTACCCCGGTGCGGGCTGCGACGTGCCCTCGCAGCTGTACTCCTACTCCTTCGCCCCGAATCCGGAATGGACGCAGTCCTTCTCGAATCAGGCCGAGATCCTGCGGTACATGCGCGACGTCGCCGACACCTACGGCGTGCGGGACCGGATCGAGTTCGGGTCCGCCGTCACCGGCGCGCGCTGGAACGACGAGACCGCCCGCTGGGAGGGGCAGACCACCAAGGGCCCCTTCACCGCGGACATCGCGGTCTCGGCGGCGGGCCCGCTGAGCGCCCCGAACCTGCCGGACATCAAGGGCCTGAGCACCTTCGAGGGTCCGATGTTCCATTCCGCGCGCTGGGACGCCGACTTCGATCCGGCGGGCAAGCGGGTGGCGGTCGTCGGCACCGGCGCCTCGGCGATCCAGATCGTGCCCGCCATCGCGGGCGACACCGCGCGTCTCGACCTGTACCAGCGCTCGGCGCCGTGGGTGCTGCCCCGCGTCGGGCATCGCTACACCGCGCTGGAACGATTCGCCTACCGCCGCGTCCCCGGGGCGCAGCGGCTGGCGCGCAACGCCATCTACTGGCTGCGTGAGTCGTTCGTGCTGTGGCAGGCCAAGTTCCCGTTCGTCGCCGACCTGGTCGGGCTCGTCGCGCGGGCCAAGATCCGCTGGGAGATCCGCGATCCGGAGCTGCGGGCGAAGGTCACGCCGAAGTACCGGCTCGGCTGCAAGCGCATGCTGATCTCGAACAACTACTACCAGGCGCTCGCCCGCGACAACGTGGACGTGGTGACCGACGGGATCGCCGAGATCCGCGGGAACACGATCGTGGCCGCCGACGGCACCGAGCGCGAGGTCGACGCCCTCGTGTTCGCCACCGGTTTCAAGATCACCGACTCGCCCACCTACGACATGATCACCGGGCGGGACGGGCGCACCCTGGCGGAGATGTTCGCCACCGAGGGCATCGCGGCCTACAAGGGCAGCGCCGTCGCGAACTTCCCGAACGTGTTCGTCATGCTCGGCCCCAACTCCGCGCTGAGCTACACCTCGGCCATCATCACCATCGAATGCCAGATCGCCTACATCGCCGACGCGATCGCCACCTTCGAGCGGGAGGGGCTGCGCACGGTGGAGGTGCGCAAGGACGTGCAGCAGGACTACAACGCGACGCTGCAGGCCAAGTTCCCCGGCACCGTGTGGGCCGACGGCGGCTGCCACAGCTGGTTCGTCGACGCCGAGGGCCACAACGCCACCCTGTGGCCGGATTTCAGTTTCCGGTTCCGGAAGGCGCTGCGTCGCTTCGACATCGACGCCTACGACGTCACCCGCCAGCCGGCGCAGGAGGCCGTCGCGGCGGAGTGAACCGGGACGGCCGGGCGGGCACACCCACCCGGCCGTCCGGCGGCCCGCTCAGCGGCGCACGTCGTCGTCCAGCTCGCGGTCGCCGAGCAGGCGGGCGAGGTGCTGCGCCGACACCGGGTCGCCGGAGCGCGCCCCACGGCCGAACCACGTGCGCGCGGCGTCGAGTTCGCCGCGCGACTCGAACAGCATCGCCAGATTGCGCATCGCCAGGGGATCGGCCGCGTCGAGGGCGCGGCGATCCCACACCTCCTCGCCGGGCACGTCCTCGGGCTGGAGCGAATCGGCCAGCCCGCGCAGCGAACCCGCCTCGCCCTCGTCCATCAGCCGGCGCGCCTCGCCGACCGCGCCCCGCGCGTGCAGCAGCCGACCGAGGTTGCCCTTGGCGTAGGGGTCGCCCGCCGCGACCGCCGCGCGGAACCATCGTTCGGCGGCTTCGACGTCGCCGCGGTCGCGCAGCAGGCAGCCCAGATCGTTCATGGCCTCGTTGTCGCCCGCGTCGATCGCCCTGCGCAGCATCGACTCCGCCTCGGCGGTCGCGCCCTGCCGATACAGGAAGAGGCCGAGCGCCCGGCAGGCGTCGAGGTCGCCCGCGGTGACCGCCTGCCGGTACCAGGATTCGGCGCCGGTCAGGTCACCGACTGCCTCGCGCACCCCGGCCAGCGGGCGCATCGCCTGATGGTGTCCCGCCTCGATCGCCCGGCGGTACCAGGATTCGGCGCGGTCGTGCTCGTTGCGCGCGGCGGCCAGCGCACCCAGGTGCCGCAGCGCGGCGGTCTGGCCCGCGTCGACGGCCTTGCGATACCACCAGTACGCCTCCTCGTAGTTGCCGCGGCGGCGCAGCAGCGTGCCGAGACGCAGCATCGCGCGCCCGTCCCCGCTCTCCACCGCCAGCCGCAGGCGGACCTCCTCGCCGGTCCGCGCCGCCCGCACGGTGGCCCTCGGCCGGATCGCCCGCGCCGCAGCCTCGGCCAGCTCGGCACAGGTGCCGTAGCGATCACCCGGCCGCTTGGCCAGGGCCGTCGCGATCACCGCGTCCAGATCCTCCGGCAGCGACGGCCGCAGCGCCCTGGGGGACGGGGGCGGCGACGACAGGTGCGCGCCGATGATCGCGGCCGGGTCGGCGCCGGGGAACGGCCGCGACCCGGTCAGCGTCTCGAAGAGGGTGCAGCCGAGGGAGTACACGTCGGCGCGGTGATCGGCGGTGTGGTGCCCGGCGAAGCGTTCCGGCGCCGCGTAGGCGAAGGTCGCCAGGATCGCGGTGACGGTCAGCGTCGCGTCGAGCGCCCGCGCGATCCCGAAGTCGGTCAGCACGCCCGCCTCGCCCTGCGGACCCCGCTCCACGAGGATGTTGCCCGGCTTCACATCCCGGTGCAGCACGCCCTGGCTGTGCGCGTAGTCCAGCGCCCGGGCGATGTCGGTGATCAGGGCGACCGCGCGCTCCGGGGCGAGCCCGCCGGGGCTGGCCTGCAACAGCCCCGCGAGATCGCCGCCGCGCACCGGGCGCATGGTGAGCCACAGATGGGTGTCGCCGGGGGCGTTGCGGTCCTGCACCGCGACGATGTTCGGGTGGGCGAGGCGGGCGGCGAGCTCGGCCTCGCGATCGAAGGCCCGGCGCACCTTCATGTCCAGCGCGTACGACTCGTGCAGCACCTTCAGCGCGACGTCGGCCTCCTGTCGCGGATGCCGCGCCAGATACACCGCGCCCATCCCGCCGACCCCGAGGATCGCCGTGATCCGGTACCCGCCCACCGACGTGCCAGGCAGCAGCGCCACGTGAATCCCCCTGTCGCGTCCGGCTTCCCGGTGCCCTTCCAGGAGAAAGGGTAGCGGCTGATCAGCCCGCGCGGTGCCGCCCGCCGCTCACTTCCGTTGCCGGGGAGCGTTCTCCAGCGCGACCGCCACCGCCTCGGCGGCCCCGCCCGACCAGACCGGCCCGTGGCCCGGCACCAGGGTGTCCGCCGGGACGGCCGCGAGCGCGGCGTAGCTGTCGAGGGTGGCGGCGGTGTCGTGGTTGAAGAAGTCCGGAAGCGGTTGCGGCCCGGCGATTCTCGAGGTCGGGTGCGCGGTCACCAGGGCGTCGCCGGTCGCGAGGACCCCGACGTCGGGCAGGTGGAAACCGCTGTGGCCGGAGGTATGCCCGGGGCAGGACACCGGGACCGGCCGGCCGGGCAGGTCGAGGGGCCCCTCGGCGGGGAAGGCCCGCGCGTGCGGCACCGTGTTCGGCAGCAACCCGCCCGCGCAGGCGATGCCGACGGCCCAGCCGAGCGTGCGGCGATCGGTGAGCCGCTTGACCACGTCCAGCGGCGTCGCCGACTCGTGCACGTCACCGTGCGCGTGCGCCACCTCGACGGCGCTGGCGTACACCGGGATCCCGTAGCGGCGATGCAGATGATTCAGCGCGCCGACGTGATCCAGGTGCGCGTGCGTCAGCAGCACCCCGCGTAGATCCTCCGGCCGGTGCCCGAGCGCGGCGATGGTCCGCTCGATCACCGCCGCGTCCCGCAACCAGCCCGCGTCGATCAACGTGAGCTCACGACCCTCGCGCACCAGGACCATGTTCACGTGCGTGCCCTCGACCCGGAAGACCTCCGGGGCCACCTGCTCGTACCGCACGGCCGACAACTCTCCTCACCCGGTCCGCCGACGGACCACTACCAGATCTTCACCCGCTCCTCGGGCGCCAGATAGAGGGCGTCCTCGGGGGTGAGGCCGAACGCCTCGTGGAAGCTGTCGATGTTGCGGACGACCGCGTTGCAGCGGAACTCCGGCGGCGAGTGCGGGTCGACCGCGAGCCGGCGGATCGCCTCCTCGGGCCGGGCCTTCGTGCGCCACACCTGCGCCCAGCCGTAGAACACCCGCTGCAGCCCGGTCAGGCCGTCGATGACCGGCGGCTCGGCGCCGTCGAGGGAGATCCGGTATGCCTCCAGCGCGATGGACAGCCCGCCCAGGTCACCGATGTTCTCGCCGATGGTGAACTCGCCGTTGACGGTGTGCTCGTCGGGCAGGTCGGCCGGGGACAGCACGCTGTACTGATCGATGAGCGCCTTGGTGCGGGCGGCGAACTCGGCGCGGTCGGCGTCGGTCCACCAGTCCTTCATGTTGCCGTCGCCGTCGTACTTGGCGCCCTGATCGTCGAAGCCGTGCCCGATCTCGTGACCGATGACCGCGCCGATACCGCCGTAGTTGGCGGCGTCGTCGGCCTCCAGATCGAAGAACGGCGGCTGCAGGATAGCGGCCGGGAAGACGATCTCGTTCATCCCCGGGTTGTAGTACGCGTTGACCGTCTGCGGGGTCATGAACCATTCGCCGCGGTCGACCTCGCCACCGAGCTTGCGCAGGTCCCGATCGTGTTCGGCCGCGTAGCCGTTGCGGTAGTTGCCCACCAGGTCGGCCGGGTCGATCACGATCGAGGAGTAGTCCCGCCAGGTGTCCGGGTAGCCGATCTTCGGGGTGAACTTCTCCAGCTTGGCCAGCGCGGCCGCCCTGGTGTCGGGGCCCATCCACTCCAGCTCGGCGATGTTGCGGCGGTAGGCCTCCTGCAGGTTGGCGACCAGCTCGAGCATGCGGGCCTTCGCCTCGGGCGGGAAGTGCCGCGCCACATACAGTTTGCCGACGGCCTCGCCCAGCAGGTCCTGCACCAGCGAGACCCCGCGCTTCCAGCGCTCCCGGTTCTCCTGTGCGCCGGTGAGGGTCCGCCCGTAGAAGTCGAAGTTCTCCTCCACGACCGCGTCGGTCAGGTACGGGGCCCGCGCGTGCAGCACCTGCCACGCCGCCCAGTCCTGCCAGTCGCGGCGCGGCAGCTCGGCCCAGGCGCGGGCGAAGGCATCCAGGTAGGACGGCTGACGCACCACCAGCTCGGCGAACAGCTCGGCACCGTCGCGACCGGTACCCGCGCTGAGCGCGGAAACCCACGCGGACCAGTCGAATTCGGGATGATCCTCGATCAGCGCGGCCAGGGAGGTGAGGTTGTAGCTCAGTTCGGCGTCGCGGCGGCGCACGACGTCCCAGTGCCCCGCGGCCAGCGTGCGCTCCAGCTCGACCACCCGGCGGGCCGCGTCCTCGGCGTCTGCCGGGACCAGACCGGCCAGCGCCGGATCGGCGGCGGCGAGGGCGAACAGCCGCGCGATGTGCGCCTGGTACTTCGCACGGATCTCGGCGTACTCGTCCTGCCGGTAGTAGGACTCGTCGGGCAGGCCGATCCCGGACTGGGTGGCGTGCACCAGATAGCGGGACGAGTCCTTGGCGTCGGTGTCGACGTAATAGGCCAGCGCGCCCCGCACCCCGGTGCGCTGCAGGCTGCCGAGCAGCGCGGCGAACACGCTCGCGTCGGCGACCTCGGCGATCGCGCGCAGCTCGTCCGCGACCGGGGCGAGCCCGGCGGCCGCGACGGCGTCGGTGTCCATGAAGCTGGAGTACAGGTCACCGATCCGGCGGGCGTCGGCGTCGCCGTCGGCGTTCGCGGCGCTGTTCTGGATGATCGCCTTGACATCGAGTTCGGCCTGGTCGTAGAGGGTGCGGAAGGCGCCGTCCACGGCGCGGTCCGCCGGAATCTCGTAATCGCGCAACCACTGGCCGTTGACGTGGGTGAACAGATCGTCCTGCACACGCACCTGCGCATCACGGAACGACAGATCGATGCCGGAAGGAACGCTCAGTTCGGAAGTCACGGGAACCAGTATGCCGATTCCCGCGACCGGGGGACGGGGAGCGGGGGATCAGGCGCAGACGAACTCGTCGTCGCGGACGCCCGCGACGAAGGCCGCCCATTCGGCGGCGGTGAAACGCAGGGTGGTGCCGCCGTGCCGGAGCAGCGTGCCGCCGTCGGGCGTGGGTGCGGTGGCCAGTTCGGGGTGCGGCCGACCGGCGAGCAGGCAGTGCAGGAACGACGTCCACAGCTCGGCGCGGACGGCGACGACCGGCTCGGGCGCACCCTCGGCGGCGGGCGTGCGCCGGAATTTGCTGTCGCGTATCAGGACCACGTCGCCGTCGAACCGAACCTCGACACACTGGTTGCCGTTGTTGGAGTACGAGGAGGTGAACCAGCCGCGATCGGCCGGCACCCGGCTAGCTGTGGTGGCCATGCCACAAATCTTACACGCTCGCATACTCCCTGATCAGAGCCAGAGAATCGGCGCGAGACAGGGATTGGTCGAGGGCGCGCTG
The DNA here is from genome assembly GCF_000308795.1 of Nocardia thailandica NBRC 100428. Lineage (GTDB taxonomy): Bacteria > Actinomycetota > Actinomycetes > Mycobacteriales > Mycobacteriaceae > Nocardia > Nocardia thailandica. The sequence continues at coordinate 38,135 of NZ_BAGK01000244.1, forward strand.
GTAGGCGAAACGCAGATCGCGCACCTGTTCCTCGTCGTCGACGGCGCCGCCGAAGACCGCGCTCTCGGCCCACGCGAAGGTCGGTAGCTGTTCGGTTGCGAAGTCGATCAGATGGAAGCTGGACCCGCCGAGCACGGCCCCCGCCCGCGCGGTGAACGGGATGACACGCACCTCGACGGTGTCGAGGTCGCGCAGCAGTGCCGCCAGGTGCTCGAGCTGGCCGCGCAGCACCTCGGGGCCGCCGGTCTGCTGGCGCAGCACCGCCTCGCCGACCACGGCCGTCAGCTCGAGCGGTCCGGCGCCGCGCAGCCGCTGCTGACGCCGCATCCGCAGCGCGACCAGCTGCTCCACCTGGACCGGGCGGATCATCACGTCGGTGCTGATCAACGCCCTCGCGTAGGACTCCGTCTGCAACAGGCCGGGCACGAGCAGGCTGTCGTAGCTGCGCACGCTCTGCGCGCCGGCCTCCATCCCGTAGAGCCGCTGCAGCTCGGGACCGATCAGCGCGGCCGACTTCGCCCACCAGCCGCGCTGCTTGCTCGCCTCCAGCAGGGCGACCAGCTCGGCCCGCTCCTCGGCGGTGACGTCCAGCAGGTCGAGCACCGGCGTGATGGTCGCCGCGGTCAGCATCCGCCTGCCGTTCTCCACGTGTGACCAGTTCGCCGGGGTGAAACCCACCCGGCGGGCGAAGCTCGCGGAGTCGTAGCCGCGCTGCTCGCGCAGTTCGCGCAGGCGCAGCACGAGCTCCCAGCGGGCGACGGTGGGCGAGACAGGTGCCATGCCCCGCTATCGTACGCCTGTTGACACACCAGCAACTGACTATTGTCAGTGCAGTTGTGCGGCATTACGCTGTATCGAACGGCAAAAATCCATAGATGTCCGGCTGTTATAGGAAAGTTTTGTTTCTTACCGGTTCGTGATGAAACGTTTGCCGAACCGCGAGCGAATCCACAGCTACATCCAGTCACCGTCGGCAGAGACGAGGTCGTGATGAGCACGGAAACAGGCGGTTTCACCGCGGCGGAAGAGTATTCGGCCACCCAGGACGCGCTCGCGCGCTGTCGCCACTACCGCAAGATCAACGGTCTCTACGGTGTGGTCGACTCGGCGCTCGGCCGCATCATGCTCGAGATCGGCGCGGTCGGGGCGGTGGTGATGCCCGCCCGGCTCGGCGCCAAGGTGCGCGACCACCTCACCCGCCGCGGCGACCCGTGCGGCCCGGTCATCGCGCACCCGCGCTCGGGCCGCTGGACCTTCCTCACCGGACCCACCGACAACTCCTACCTCGACACCGTGCTCTTCGCCGAGTTCTTCCGCGTCTGCGCGTCGGTGGCCCTGCCCGGCTCCGAGATCGTGCTGCCCTCGCCCGCCGACGAACGCAGCGGCTACCGCACCTGGGTCAACGCCCCCAACGGCGACTACCGGCCCGACTTCGCCCAGGTCGTCGCCTCGACCCGCGCCAACACGGTGCCGGGCGCGATGCTCAGCGAGTAGGCACCGGGGGCACTGTGGGCACCGTGGGCACTGTGGGCACTACGGAAGCCGGCTCCCGGCCCATCTTGCGCTCGATCGACGTACTGAACACGTCCTTGCAGCGTTGCTCGGCGACGCTGTTCCCGGCGGCACGGTCCACGCAGTCCAGGTAGTCCCGGCCGCCGATATCCGTCCACAGCTGCCAGGCCGACCAGCCCGCCACCGCGATACCGAGGATGCCGAGCACCAGGCCGCTCCAGGCCAGGATCGTGCCGGTCGCGCGGCCACGACGGATCCGCAGCACCGCGACGACGCCGACGATCACCGCGGCGAGGCCGAAGACGAGGCCGCCGAGCACGGTCACCCCGGCGAGCACCGCGAGCACGCCCGCGACCAGCGCGACGACCGCGAGGGTCCTGCTCCGCGAGGCACGCGGATCGTCGTCGCCGATGTCCGGCGGCGCGTAGTGGCCGGGCGGCTGATCGGCCCGGGCGCCGCCGACGGACGCCGGCGCCGGGCGGCTCAGCTCCTCGACCTCGTCGGGCGTCACGTCGAAGATCGACCCGAGCGGGCGGGCACCCGCGGCCGGGCGCTCCGCGGAGATCGGATAGTCGCGCGGCGGGGGCTCGGGCGGCCGATGGCCGGGCCGGTCCTCGCCGCCCGGTGGCTTGCGGGGGAGCGGGGCGGGGCGCGATTCGGCGTCGTCGGCGGCGGACCCCGGCGCGGGATACTCGCGGGGCGGCGGCTCGGGGGCGCGGCCCGTCAGATAGGCCGGGGGCGGGCGTCGGCGGCCGGAAACCGGTGGGGTGGCGGTGTTCTCACCCGAGTCGGGGTCGCCGGCGGGATCGTCGAGCGGATTCGGCATCGGTTCCCTCTCGGACGTGCGGCGCGGTGCCGCCGGGCACCGGATCTCCATCTCGGATGGTAGCCGCGCGCGGGATCACTGACCGCCGAGGCGCGCGTGCATCTCCCAGATCAGGACCTCCGCCGGTCCGATCGGGCGGACCCGCTGCCCACCCGAATGCGTCAGCCGCACGGCGTCGCCCTGGTAGAGCGTGCCGATCCCCTCGACGTCCACGTCGCCCCGGGCGACGAACAGATGCAGATAGGGGGCCTCGGGCAGTTCCACCGGCGCGCTGTCGGCCGCCAGGCGGGCCACGTGCAGGGCCGCGTGGCTGGAATTGATGGCGATGGCGGCGCGGTCGCGGTACCGGGGCAGGCCCGAGGCCACCGTGACGAGGCGCCCGCTCGCGAGCTCGTCGTCGATCTCGAGCTGCTGATACCCCGGCGACAGGCCCGGCTCGTCGGGAACCACCCACATCTGGACGAAATGCACCGGCTCGTCGTGCTCGGGGACCCGGCCGTCGATCCGCCACGAGTCGTTCTTCTCCGAGTGCAGGATGCCGGTCCCCGCGCTCATCCGCTGGGCGAGGCCGGGGTAGATGATGCCGCTGTGCCCCAGCGAGTCCTGATGGACCAGGCTGCCGCCGAGCACCCAGGTCACGATCTCCATGTCGCGATGCGGATGGGTGTCGAATCCCTCACCCGGCAGGACGATGTCCTCGTTGTTGACCAGCAGCAGGCCGTGATGGGTGTTCTCGGGGTCGTAGTGCTCGCCGAAGGAGAACGAGTGCTTCGAATCGAGCCAGGACACACGCGTTTTCGCGCGGTCACCGGCCCGGTGGACGTCGATGTGCGGCGCCATCGCGGTCATGCGAACCTCCTCGAACCTGCTATCCACTCACCGCCCCGCCCTCGAGTCTGCCACTTCCCCCGGCGCGTGGCCGGGTACGCCGGTGCGCCCTAAGCTCAGCGAGTGTCTGCGCCACGTTCTGACGACCCGGCTCGCGACGCCGCGACCGCACCGGTGACCGACGACGGCGACGCGGCCCAGCACTCGCTACGGCACCTGATCCGGGAGAGCGGCCAGGTCGTGCGGCGCAATCCCGAGATGCCCCGCCTCGCGCTGCTGCGGCTGACCGGACAGTTCGGCGACGGCATGTTCCAGGCGGCGCTGTCGGGCGCGATCCTGTTCAACCCCGAACGCGAGACCGACCCGCTCGCGGTGGCGGCCGGCTTCGCCGTGCTGCTCCTGCCGTACTCGGTGCTCGGGCCGTACGCGGGCGCGCTGCTCGACCGGTGGGACCGGCGGCTGGTCCTGCTCTGGGCCAACGTGCTGCGCGCGGTCCTCATCCTGGCCGCCGCCCTCGGCCTGGCGAGCGGCCTGGGGGAGGGTCCCCTGCTGTTGCTGGCGCTGTCGGTGGTCGGCATCAGCCGGTTCGTCATGGCGGGCGTCTCGGCGGCGCTGCCGCGGGTCCTCGAACAACGCCGGCTGGTGCCGATGAACTCGATCCTGGCCACGGTCGCCTCCGCCTGCGCGGGGGTCGGCGCGGCCCTGGCGGTGGCGGTGATCGCCCTGATCGGCGCGGGCGACGCGGCCTCGGCGGTCGCGGTGGCGCTCAGCGCGGCGGCCTCGCTCGCGGCCGCGCTGCTGGCCCGCGGGTTCGCCTCCCACGTCCTCGGGCCGGAAACCGGGTCGGCGCGGACCGAGAGCACGGTCCACGCGGTGCTCACCGGCCTGCGCACCGGCGCGCTGGCCGTCTGGCAGTCCGCCCAGGTGACGACGGCGATGATCGGGATCGGCGTGCACCGCGTCGTGTTCGGCATCAACACCCTGGTCATGGTGCTGGTACTGCGCAGGCCCGCCGAGGGCGCTGCGGCGGGCGGCGGCCTCGTCGGCTTCGGTGTCGCCATCGCCGTCACCGCGGGGGGCATGCTGCTGGCCGCGCTCCTCGCGCCGGTCCTGATCCCGCGCCTCGGCAGGCCGAAGACGGTGCTCGTCGGCCTGACCACCGCCGTCGCGGTACAGCTCACCCTGGTCACGCCGATCGCGGTGGCCACCAGCGGCGCCGCCGAGGACAACGCCTACCGGCTGCTGCTGGCCGGCGCCTTCGGCCTCGGCCTCGCCGGGCAGACCATCAAGCTCACCGGCGACGCCGCCATGCAGATCGACATCGATGACGACCGGCGCGGGCAGGTGTTCGCCCTCCAGGACACCGTCTTCAACATCACCTTCGTGCTCGCCATCGCCGCCACCGCGCTGGTCATCCCCGCCGAAGGGCGCTCGCTGCCGGTCGTGCTGGCCGGGGCGGTGGTCTACCTGCTCGGCATCGCGGCCATCGTGGTCAACGCCCGCCGCGCACGGGGGCGGGCCGGCTAGGCGGGCGGACGGTCCGGCGCGGACGTCGGAGCGGGCGGCGGCGCGCCGGTCTCGGTGGGTAACGGGGGAGCGGCGGTGCGCAGATCGACCGGGACGAGCGGCACCTCTGTCGTCAGGCAGGACACCGGGCCGGGAGCGGACGCGCCCGGCGACGAGGTGGCCGGCGCCGGGTCGGCCCGCGGGGCGGAGAGCGCACCGTCGGGACCGCGGACCGTCCACGGCAGCGGCTCGGCGCTCGCGTCGGCCGGTGCGCCGGTGACCCGATGCGACCAGGTGCCGAGGCCGTCGGGGTCGGTGTAGAAGTGGTCGAGCACGCCGTCGCCGTCGGTGTCGAGCGCGGCGACATCGGCGACGCCGTCCCGGTCGGAATCCCACAGGGCGTCGTCGGGTGGGCCCGCGCCGTCGAAGTCGAGCCAGATCGCATCGGGCACGGCCGGGTCGGCCAGTGACAGGTCGGCGATGCCGGACCAGGTGGTCACCGTGCCGTCGCCGGTGCCGAAGACGTAATCGATCTCGTTCACACCCGGATTGGACGCCGCCGGGAGCCGTTCGGTTCCGGCACGCCGGGACCACCGTCAGTTGTATTGTCCCACGACGAGATCGGGGTATCTTTGGCCGCCAGCACTGTGCTCCGCCGCCACCCGGTGAGGAGATCATGCGCACGTCGACCCCGGTCTGCCGTTCCGCCGCACTGCTCGGCCTGCTCCTGACGGGTGTCGTCGGCCTGCCCGCGCCCACCGGCGCCGCCCCGTTCCCCTGGGCGCCGCCGCCGGTGAACATGTGCGGCGAAACCGGATTCGACCCCCTCGACCGCCTCCCCGACCCCGCCGCGCCGCCCTCGTCGGGCCTGCCGGACCTGCCCGACGAGATCGACATCCCGGTGATCGTGCCCGAGCCGACACCCGTGCCGCTGCCCGATCCGCCCCAGGACAACACCCGCGTCGAGCAGGAGCCGCTGCCCGCCGATCCCTGCCGCAACCCCTGCCCCGAGGTCCGCGACACCCCGGAACCGGTCGCGGAGATCGCCGCTTCGAGCGGCTCGGCCGAGCTGCCCCGGCTACGGATCAAGCCCGAATACGAACCCATCCCCATCCCGGTCCCCGGCGACGGCCCCGGCGAACCCGCGCAGCCCGCGCCCGAACGGGCGAACGTGCCCGCCGAACCGGGACCGGCCGCGCCCGGCATCCCCGCCCGCGCGGTCGAATCGGTCACCCTGGCCGGACAGATCACCGGGCACGGCTCGATCAACCGCACCGACATGCGCTGGCAGGTCGACGGCACCGACCTCGGGCTCATGTGGGAACCGACGCCGGGCAAGATCGCCATCGTCTTCGGCGACACCTTCGGCGAGGGCTGGCAGTACGGCGGCGCCGGTCCCGAAGACGCCGACTGGCGCTCGAACGTGCTGGGCTACAGCACCGACCGCGACCTCGCCGACGGGCTCACCATCGACACAATGGTGCAGGACCGCCGCTGCCACGCCGCCGAACTGCTCGGCAGCCGCAAGATCCGCAACTGGGAGACCACCACCATCCCCACCTCGGGCTTCGTCCTCGGCAAACGCCAGTTCCTGAGCTACATGTCGGTCAACCACTGGTCCCGCGTCCCCGGCATGTGGCTGACCAACTACGGCGGGCTCGCCTACTCCGACGACGGCGGAAAGACCTGGACCAAGGATCAGCACGCCCGCTGGGAGAACATCTTCGGGCTCGGCCGCTTCCAGGTGGCGGCCATGGTGCCCGACGGCGACTACGTCTACATGTTCGGCACGCCCAACGGCCGGGCGGGCGTCATCGGACTGGCCCGGGTGCGCAAGGCCGACGTCCTCAACAAGACCGCCTACCAGTACTGGATCGGCGGCACCTGGACGCCGGCGGGCTGGTCCGGCGGCGCGGCCGACGGCACGGGGAGCGCCAGCGGCAGCGCCGAACTCGCGGCGACACCGCTGGTGCTCGGCACCGCCAGCGAACTGTCGGTCCGCTACGACCGCGCCACGAACCAGTGGCAGATGGTCTACCTCGACGTCGCCGCGGGCGCGATCGTCCTGCGCACCGCCGACCGGCCGCAGGGCGCCTGGTCGGACCCGGTGCCGCTGGTGTCGACGGCCGACTACCCCACGGCCTACGGCGGCTTCATCCACCCCTGGTCCACCGAGCGCGACCTGTACTTCACCATGTCGGCCTGGCACAGCTACAACGTCTATCTCATGCACGCCCGGCTGAAGCCGGCAGCCTCCGGCCGCTGACCGGTCAGGCTCTGCCCATCCCGCCCGACCGGGCGACCTCCGTGGTCACGCTGCGCTACCGCCTCCGGCCGCTGACCGGTCAGGCGGCGCCCATCCCGCCCGACCGGGCGACCTCCGTGGTCACGCTGCGCTACCGCCTCCGGCCGCTGACCGGTCAGGCGGCGCCCATCCCGCCCGACCGGGCGACCTCCGTGGTCACGCTGCGCTACCGCCTCCGGCCGCTGACCGGTCAGGCGGGCACGAAGCGCAGCACCCGGCCCGGCTGGGCCTGCGCGACCAGATCCACGTCGTCGTCGAGCACGACGGCGACGACCGGGTAGCCGCCGGTGATCGGGTGGTCGGCCAGGAACACGACGGGCTGTCCGCTCGGCGGCACCTGCACCGACCCGAGCGCCACACCCTCGGCGGGCAGCTCGCGCTCGACGGTGCGCACCAGCGGCGGCCCCTCCCGGCGGTCGAGCCGGGCCCCGACCCGATCGGTGTCGGTGGCGACCGACCAGCTGCCCCGGAACAGCGCGGCGGGGTCGGCGAACCACTCCGCCCGCGGCCCGGGCAGGGCGCGCACGATCACCTCGTCCTTCGTCACCGGCTGCGGGGCGAACTCGACCGTGGGCAGGGTGCGCGGCGGCGGCCCGGCGCGCAACTGGGTCCCCGGCCGCAGCGGGGGCGGGCCGATCCCGGACATGGTGTCGTAGCTGCGCGAACCCAGCACCTCGGGCACGTCGATGCCGCCGCGCACGCCGACGTAGCTGCGCAGTCCCGTGCGCGGCGCGCCGAGACACAGCACCTGCCCCTCGGACAGTTCCAGCACACTCGCGTGCCCGACCGGCGTCCCGTCCACCGTCGCGGGGGCGGGGGCGCCGGTCACCGCGACGGTCAGGTGGCCGCCCGCGCGCAGGACGAGCCCGCCGAGCAGCACCTCCAGCCCGGCGAATCCCTCGGGATTGCCGACCAGCCGGTTCGCCAGCCGCAGCGACGACCGGTCGGCGGCGCCGGACGGCCCGACGCCGGAATCGAACCAGCCGGGCCTGCCCAGGTCCTGGACCGTGGCGAACGGCCCGGTCTGCTCGATGTGGATCAGCATGCGATCTGCCCCCGATTCCCGTTCGGGGCGGCACGACGCTGAGCTGCCTGGATTCTGTGCGAGATGAGACATCTCGAGACATCTCGAGACATCTATTGTGCGCCGGACCGCCCGGCCGAGTCCACGAATCGGACCTCGGTGCCCGCCCGCACCAGCGCGGGCGGGTCGCGATCGACCGCCCACATGCGCAGATCGGTACTGCCGATCAGCTGCCAGCCGCCGGGCGTGCCGCGCGGATACACCGCCGAATACCCGCCCGCGAGGGCGACCGAACCCGGCGGGATGGCCGTGCGCGCGCGGTCGCGGCGCGGCACCGTCAGCCGGCCGTCGGGGGAGGTGAGGTAGCCGAAGCCGGGCGCGAAACCGACGAAGGCGCAGCGCCACACGGTGCCGGTGTGCGCGGCGACGACCTCCGCGACCGTCATCCCGAGCAGCCGCGCGACCTCGGGCAGGTCCTCGCCGTCGTAGCGCACCGGCACCTCGAGCACGTCGCCCGATCCGGTTCCACGGGAAACATCGCCGTTTCCCGGCTCGTCGTCCAGGCGTTCGAGCAGCGCGCGCAGCTCCCGGCGGACCTGCGGCAGGTAGCGGGTGGCGTGCAGCGTCACCAGCACCGTTTCGGCGGCCGGCAGCACATCCTGCACCCCCGCGATGGCGTAGTCGCGCAGCGCCGCGGCCAGCCGCTGCACCGGACCGGGATCGTCGAGGGTGATCAGCAGCGCCCGGTCACCGGCCGCGCGGATGCGGCGGTCCCCCTCGACGGACCGCTGCGGAACCCGCTGTTCCATCCTGTCTCCCCTCAGGCGAACGGCTCCACCGGTACGCCTGCCTCGGCGAGCGCACCGCGAATACGGCGGGCCATCTCGACCGCGGCCGGTGAATCGCCGTGCACGCAGATGCTGCCCGCGGACACCGCGACCGCACCGGGACCGTCAACGGTACGCGCGGTGCCCGACAACGCAAGGGAAACCGCCTGGGCCACCGCGTCGTCCGGCCCGAGCACCGCGCCGGGGGTGCCGCGCGGCGCCAGCGTCCCCGCGGGCGTGTAGGCGCGATCGGCGAAACCCTCGCCGACGAAACGCACCCCGGCGCGCGCCGCGGCGTGCTCGAGCTCGGTGCCCGCCGGGCCGAGCAGGGCCGGCTCGTCGTCCGACTCGGCGACCGCCGCCAGCAGGGCGTCGGCGAGCGCGGGGTCGGCGGCGGCCGCGTGATAGAGCGCCCCGTGCGGCTTCACGTAGCGCACGCGGTCCCCGGCCGCGCGGGCGAAGGCCGCCAGCGCGCCGATCTGGTAGAGCGTCTCGTCCCGCAGGTCGTCCGGGGCGACGGCGATGTCGCGACGGCCGAAACCGACGAGGTCGCGATAACCGACGTGCGCGCCGATCCGCACGCCCCTGGCCACCGCCAGGTCGCAGGTGCGGCGCATGATGCGCGGATCTCCGGCATGGAACCCGCAGGCGATGTTGGCGCTGGTGACGATGTCGAGGACGGCGGCGTCGTCGCCCATCCGCCACGGGCCGAAACCCTCGCCCAGATCACTGTTCAGATCCAGCGGCATACCACCAGCATGGCCGATCCGGGGGTCGGTGCGCACATCGGGCGGTCGAGGGGACTGTGCCGAGAGACCATGGTCACCGGCGCGGGCGGCTTGTACGCTGAGCCTCATCATGGCCATGAATTTCGACCCGAAGTCCTGGTCGCTCTCTGGCGCGGTCGATTTCGGCATGCGATTGATCGACCCGTCCTGGATCGACCAGTGGCTGGCGTTCACGACCTCCTGGGTCGATCCGGTCGCCGAGATGGGCTCGGGCACGGTCACCGCGCTCATGCCCGACGTGCTCATGACCGTGCTCAGCGAGGGCGTGCTCAGCCGCTTCGGCGGTCAGCGGGTCACCGCCACGCTGCTCGGCCACGAACTCGGCGCCACCCTCGACGTGTTCAAGGTGCGCAGGCGCGGCGCCCACTTCCAGTCCAAGACCGTGCTCACCGACCTGGTGTGGGACGGACACCCGTTCGAGCAGGTCACCGTGATCGCGCACGGTGTCCGGCTGATCCCGGGCGTGCCCACCAAGGTCCGCGCCCAGCAGCTCGACATCGAGGGCACGATCACCCTGCACGCGCTCATCGACTGGGTCAACCAGCAGGACCTGGACTGGCGCGTCGTCCTCGACGACCGCGGCCGGATCAAGGCATCGCACCGCACCAAGCGGATGAGCGCCATCCTGGAGGCGCAGGTCTACGACAACCTGCTCACCCTGGACATCCTGCGCGCCAGCTGGCACGGCATCCGCCTGCCCCGGCGCGCGGTCTCCGCGCCCGCGCTGCTGCTGGACGGGCTGCCCAACCGGGCGAGCATCAGCTACGCGAGCAGGCGCGGCAACCTGGTCAGGTTCCGGATCGAGCTGCCGGAGACGACCGGCTCGTTCGACCTGGCCCAGATCCGGTCCGCGATCGTCGCCGGCACCACCCTGATCGTCTTCTGAGCCCTAGCCCTGGGTCCGCCACCACTCGAGCAGCGCGGCCTCGGCCTCGTCGCGGTCCATCGGGCCGCGGTCGAGGCGGAGCTCCTTCAGGAACTTCCACGCCTTGCCGACCTCGGGCCCGGGGGACAGGCCGAGCAGCCCCATGATCGCGTTGCCGTCCAGGTCGGGGCGCACCCTGGCGAGGTCCTCCTGCTCCTGCAGGCGGGCGATGCGTTCCTCCAGCTCGTCGTAGGTGGCGCGCAGCGCGGCCGCCCGGCGCTTGTTGCGGGTCGTGCAGTCGGCGCGGACCAGTTTGTGCAGGCGCGGCAGCAGGTCGTCGGCGTCGGTCACGTAGCGGCGCACCGCCGAGTCGGTCCACTGGCCCTTGCCGTAGCCGTGGAACCGCAGGTGCAGGAAGACCAGCCGCGCGACGTCCTCGGTGAACTGCTTGGGGTACTTCAGCGCCCGCATCCGCTTGCGCACCAGCTTCGCGCCGACCACCTCGTGGTGGTGGAAGCTGACCCCGCCGCCCGGCTCGTTGCGCTTGGTGTCGGGCTTGCCGATGTCGTGCAGCAGCGCCGCCCAGCGCAGCACCAGGTCGGGGTCGCCCTCCTCCTGGTCGATGGCCTGCGACAGCACCGTCAGCGAATGCTGGTAGACGTCCTTGTGCTGGTGGTGCTCGTCGATCTCCAGCTGCATCGCGGGCAGCTCGGGCAGCACGACCCCGGCCAGGCCGGTGTCGCACATGACGTCGATGCCGTCGATCGGATGGGCGGCGCCGATGAGCTTGTCCAGTTCGGTGCGCACCCGCTCCGCGGTGATGCGGGCGAGCTGCGGGGCCATCTCGACCATGGCCGCGCGCACCCGGGGCGCGAGCCGGAAACCGAGCTGGGCGACGAACCGGGCGGCGCGCAGCATGCGCAGCGGATCGTCGTCGAACGAGTCCTGCGGCGCCGCCGGGGTGTCGAGCACGCCGTCCAGCAGAGCGGACATCCCGTCGAGCGGGTCGACGAACTCGAGGGCGCCGTCGGCGCCGATCCGGACCGCCATCGCGTTGACGGTGAAGTCGCGGCGGACCAGGTCGCCCTCGAGGGTGTCGCCGAAGGTCACCTCGGGATTGCGCGAGACACGGTCGTAGGTGTCGGCGCGGAAGGTCGTGATCTCGAGCTGCTGGTCGGCCTTGGACGCGCTCACGGTGCCGAAGGCCAGGCCGCCGGTGTCCCACAGGTGATCTGCCCAGCCGCGCATCATCTCCTGCACGACCTCGGGACGCGCGTCGGTGGTGAAGTCCAGGTCGGTGCCGAGGCGGCCGAGCACCGCGTCCCGCACACTGCCGCCCACCAGATACAGCGAGTGCCCGCGCGCCGCGAACAGCGCGCCCAGCGGGGTCAGGATGTCGGAGAGACCGCCCAGCGTCACCGCGGCACCCGCCAGCAAACGTGTACGCCGATCCGGCACGGCGGCGATGTCAGCGGGGGTGTCGGGGGCAACCACGGCGACGAGTCTAGTGCGAGCCCACGTTACAGTTGTTCGGTGTCTCCGGCCGAACGCTCGAACAGTCGACGCCGCCAGCCGCGGCGCCGCGGTTCGGCGGGTAACGGTGGTAAGCCGCGCATGCGGACGGTGCGGGAAACCTCCGCGGGCGGACTCGTCGTCGACGGGCTCGACGGCCCCTCCGACCAGCGCTCCGCGGCCCTGATCGGCCGCACCGACCGGCGCGGCAGGCTGCTGTGGTCGCTGCCGAAAGGCCACATCGAGGAGGGCGAGACCTCCGAGCAGACCGCCATCCGCGAGGTCGCCGAGGAGACCGGGATCAACGGCGAGGTCGTCGCCGAACTGGGCAGCATCGATTACTGGTTCGTCACCGAGGGCAGGCGGGTACACAAGACGGTGCACCACTTCCTGCTGCGCTCGCTCGGGGGCGAACTCTCCGACGCGGACGTCGAAGTCACCCAGGTTGCGTGGGTCCCGTTGAGCGAGTTGGATTCCCGTCTGGCCTACGCGGACGAGCGCAGACTGGCCGAAGTGGCGAACCGATTGATCGACCGGATGGAGACCGGCAAGCGATGACGGGTGGACTGTTCCGGCTGATCACGGCGGTCCTGACCCTCCTGGGTACGGTGGCGGTTCTTCCGGTGTTCGCGCACGCGCAGCCCAGCGGGTCGGGCGCCACCGCACCGAAGTTCCTCAAGCTCACCCTCGACGCGGTGACGCCGGGCTCGGTCACCACCGCCAGCGATCCGCTGCTGACGGTCTCGGGCACGGTCACCAACATCGGTGACCGCGTGGTCGACGACGTCGCGGTCCGGATCCAGCGCGGCGCCGCGGTCGACTCACCCAGCGGCCTGCGCACCGCGCTGCGGCTCGACGAGGCGAGCTACGGGGTCATCGGTCCGTTCGAGGACGTGGCCGAGCGGCTCAGCCCCGGCCAGCGCAAACAGTTCTCCGTCAGCATCGCGCTGCGTCCCGGCGGGCCGAGCGCGTCCTCGCTGGAACTGTCCGACCCCGGCGTCTATCCGCTGCTGCTCAACGTCAACGGCGAGCCCGCCTACGGCACCCAGGCCCGGCTCGACGACGCCCGCTTCCTGCTGCCGGTCCTCGGGCTCCCGCCCGCGGGCCCGGACGCCACCGGCGCGGCCGCGACCCCCGTGAGCCCGCCCGCCGACGCCACTCCCATGGCGACCACGATGTTCTGGCCGCTGGCCGACCGACCCCGCATGGTCGCGGGCAAACCCGGCTCGGTACAGGGTCAGGTCGAGCTCGTCGACGACGAACTGGCCGCCTCGCTCGGCAAGGGCGGCAGGCTGGAACAGCTGGTCGCCGCGCTGGAGGCGGTCGCGCCCGGCCGCGACCGCAACGCCGGGGCGGGCGTCTGCGTCGCCGTCGACCCCGACCTGCTCCTCACCGCCCAGGCGATGACGCGCGGCTACCGGGTGCTGGCCAGCCCCTCCGATCCCGGCGGCGCCACCCGCGAGGGCGCCGGGGCGGCGAACGCGCAGGCATGGCTGGACCGGCTGCGGGCCGTCGCGGGCTCGATGTGCACGGTGGCGCTGCCGTTCGGCCAGGTCGACCTGACCGCGCTGGCCGCCGTGAACGACCCGGCCCTCTCGGCCAGGGCACTCACCGCGCCCGCCGACATCGTCGACACGATCCTGGCGACCCGCTCGGTGCGCGGGGTGGCACTGCCCGACTCCGGCAGCATCGACGACTCCGCGGGCGCCCTGCTGCGCGGGCACGGCTTCACCACCGCGCTGCTGGCGGGCAACGCGGTCGGCACCGGCGCGCCCGCCACCGACACGGTCCAGTCCGGGCACAGCGCGGGCGGCCAGGGCGCCGCCGAGAACCCGGCGCCGGACGTGGTGCGCGTGCCCTCGGTCAGCGCCACCCCGCCGGTGCCCGAACCGGTGCCCACCGACCCCGCGCTGCACGTCGCCACCTACGACGTCTGGGCCGCCACCGCGCTGGCCGCCGTCGGCTCCAACCCGCCGACGCCCTCGTTCACCCCCGCCCGGGTCCGTTACGACCTCACCAACGACTCGCGCGCGGCCCGCCTGCAGGACGCGCTCGGCGCCCTGACCTGGTCGGCCATCACCCCCTCCCCGGACCGTCCGCGCAGCCAGGTGTTCATGCCGCCCCAGCAGTGGGGTGCCAGCCGGGAGGAGGGCGTCGCCCTGCTCGAGCAGCTCAAACTGCTCAACCGCAGCAACCTCGTCACCGCCCGCGGCCTCACCGAGCTCGTCGCTCAGCCGCCCGACCCGGCGCCGTACTCGCTCGAGTACCTGCCGCGCGCCGAGACGAACGCCGTCCCGCAGCGCTTCGTCGCGCCCGTGCGCGACGAGGGCATCCGGATCACCGAGCTGCTGCGCGCCATGGTCGCCATCCCGGAATCCGAACTGACCCCGCTCGTCTACATGACCCCCGCGCGCGACGACCTGCTGCGCGCGCTGAGCCTGTCCGACCGGCGGGTCGACGACGCCGCCCAGGCCGACCTGTACGCCCAGCGCCGGGTCGACCAGACCACCCGCGAACTGGACGGCATGTACGACGCGGTGACCGTGCTCCCGCCCGGCGGTGTCTACACGCTGGCCTCCGAGGAGAGCCCCCTGCTGCTGGTCGCCCGCAACGAGCTGCCGGTCGCGATCCGGGTCGTCTTCCGCATCGAGGCGCCCGCCGAGACGAATATCACCGACATCGGCGAACAGCAGCTCCCGCCGACCGGTACGCGCTCGTTCCAGATCCCGACCGAGGTCAGCGACACGAGGAATCTGGTCATCCCGATCTCGCTCACCACCCCCGACGGGGTCCCGCTCGGCCAGCCGACCTCGGTCTCCGTTCGCTCGAACGCCTACGGCCAGGCCTTGGCCATAATTACCGCATGCGCGGGATTGCTGCTGTTTCTGTTGGCCGGACGCCGGCTGTGGCGGCGTTTCCGCGGTCGGCCCGATCCCGCCGACGAAGGGCACGAACCGCCACCCATGCCGTGACCACCTAACGTGGAACGAGTGGCGGGGGACCAGTGACAGCGACGACGAGCAGTGCACGGTGGCGCGAAACGCGCACCGGACCGGCGGGATCCGCGGGTTACGCCGGATACAGGAGGCATGATGAGCGACGATGAATCCGCTCATCGGCGAGACAGTGATGACGGACGCGACGACGCGGCGCCCCGCCGCGGCCCCGTCGCGCCGTGGGAGCGTGGCATGAGGGAACCCGGCCACGCCGACCCGCGCCGTCCGCAGCCCCCGCGGCCCGGCGAACCCCACCCCACCGGCCCCGGGTCGGGGGAGTTCCCGCGTCAGCCCGGAGGGCCCGGCCCGCAGTGGCCCGACCGTCCCGGCGCGCGTCAGCCCCTGACCGGCGAGCCGGGTTCGGGCGCGATTCCCCGCCTGGATCGGCCGGGCGCGCCGGGTGCCGGCGCCGTCCCGCGCCCGCAGCGGCCGGGCCCCGAGTCCGGCCCGATCCCGCGTCGGCAGTGGCCCGATCGCCCCGACTCCGGAGCCTTCCCGCGTCAGCAGCACCCGGCCGACCCCGCCGCGGGTCACCCGCCGCCGCGTCCCGGCGCCCGTCCGCCCGGTGTCGACGGCCCGCCGCATCCGGTCGCGGGGGTCCCGGGCCCGCGACCCGGCCGCCCCTGGCAGGCCGATCCCGCCGCCGATCACGGTGGTGCCGACCGTTTCCCACCCTTCGACACCCCGGACGACCCGCGCAGCCCCGGCGGTTCCGGCGCTCGACCCGGCGGCGCGGGACCGTACCCGGGTGAGGCCGGACGGCCGGGCGGCGCCGGACTCCGACCCGGCGGATTCGCGGGGCCCGGCGGCGCGGAACCGCATCCAGGCATGTCCGCGCGTCCGGGCGGACCCAGGCCGCAGCCTGCCGGCGCGCCGCGTCCCGGCCACGCAGAGCCACCTGCCGGTGGACCCGCTCCACGGCCGGCAGAACCGCACCCCGGCGACCCCGCCGCACGACCGGGCGGCGAACCGCGCCCCCGTGGATTCGCGCGTCCGGGCGACGCGGAGCGGCACCCCGGTGGACCCGCCGCACGACCAGGACGTCCGGAACCCCATCCCGGTGGTCCTGCCGCGCGACCGACCGGTGCGGGCCCGCACCCCGGCGAGCCCACCGCTCGACCGGGTGGTCCCGGTCCATACCCCGGCGGGCCCGTGCCCCGGGGCGATCGGCCCGGTGTCCGCCGTCCCGGCGACGAGGTGTTCGGGCGCGATCCGCGCCAGGGCAGGCCGGGCGCCGCCGCTCGCGGCGACGAGTTCAACGGGCCGCGCCCGGACCCGTACGCCGGGTCCGAGTCCGGCGGCCCGGACTACGGCCTTCCCGGACCGGCGAACGGCCGGGATCCCCACGGTCCCGGCCGTCCCGACGGGTTCGGCGGGCCAGGCGACGTGCCCCCGGGTCCGGGCGGCGTACCGGGCGCTCCGCGGCCCGACCGGCGCGGTGTGCCCGGACGCCCTCGGCCACGCGACGAGGCGGGATTCCCGGGACAGGTCCCCGGCGGGCGCCCGGTGCCGCCGGCCGAGCACGGAGAACAGCAGCGGGCATACGGGCCCACGGGCGAGGTGGCGCCTCCGCAGCTGCGCACGGACACGCCTCCCGGCGTCCGGCCAAGCCCCGAGTCGGGCGCCCAGCCGCGTATCCCGCGCGGACCCGAACCGACCTTCGCCGAGCGCGGTCCGCGGGCCGACGGCCCGCAGCGACGGGGTCCGGCGTCCGGGCCGCTGCCCCGGCAGCAGCGCCCGCCGCAGTCGTTCCCCGGCCGACCCGATCCCGGGCTGGAGAAGGCGCGTCCGCGGCGGGTCGCGCCCGCCGCGCCGGAGCCCGCCGAGAAGCCGGAGGCGAAGGAGAGCGCCAACTCGCGCCTGCTGCGTGACTCCGGTTCGATCGCGTTCGCCACGCTGATCAGCCGCGTGACCGGTTTCGGCAAGCAGCTGCTGCTGCTGACCGTGCTCGGACCGGCCGTCGCGTCGGCGTTCACCTCGGCCAACCTGATCCCGAACATGATCGCCGAGCTGGTGCTCGGCGCCGTGCTGACCGCGATCGTGGTGCCCACGCTGATCCGCGCCGAACAGGAGGACCCGGATCAGGGGCGCGCGTTCGTCCGCAGGCTCGTGACCGCCGCGTTCACCGTGTTGTTCGCCGCGACCGTGCTGACCATGGCCGCGACCCCGATCCTGGCCACCCATGTCTTCGTGGCGTCCGACGGCGAGGTCAACACCAACCTGACCACCGCGCTGACGTTCCTCCTGGTGCCCGCGATCCTCTTCTACGGCATGTCCGCGCTGTTCACCGCCATTCTCAACACGAGGCAGGCGTTCAAACCGGGCGCCTGGGCGCCGGTGCTGAACAACATCGTCGTGCTCGCCGTGCTGGCGGCCTACGCGCTGACGCCGGGCGAGATCACGCTGGACCCGGTACGGATGAGCGATCCGAAACTGCTCGTCCTCGGCCTCGGCGTGACCGCGGGCGTCGCGACCCAGGCGCTGAGCCTGCTGCCCGCGATCCGCAGGCACGGCATCGACCTGCGACCGCTGTGGGGCATCGACGCCCGGCTCAAGCAGTTCGGCAAGATGGGCGCGGCGATCATCCTGTATGTGCTGATCAGCCAGGTCGGCGCCATCGTCGCCAACCACATCTCCTCCACCGCCGACGAGGCAGGCCCGGCGATCTACCAGAACGCCTGGCTGCTGCTCCAGCTCCCGTACGGCGTGCTCGGCGTGACCCTGCTGACGGCGATCATGCCCCGCCTGTCGCGCAACGCCGCCGCCGACGACACGCCTGCGGTGGTCGACGACCTGTCCGTCGCCACCCGCCTGACGATGATCGCGCTGATCCCGATCGTCACCTTCCTGACGCTGTTCGGCCCGGAGGTCGGGTCGGCGCTCTACGGCTACGGCCGGTTCGCCGAGGACGCGCAGAACCTGGGTGACGCGGTCAGCTGGTCGGCGTTCACGCTGATCCCGTACTCCCTGGTCCTGATCCACCTGCGGGTGTTCTACGCCAGGGAACAGGCCTGGACCCCGACCTGGATCATCCTCGGCATCACCGGCGTGAAGATCCTGTTCTCGGCGCTGGCGCCGGTCCTGGCCACGGGGCCGAAGCAGGTCGTGATGATCCTCGGCGCGGCGACCGGTCTCGGCTTCACCGCCGGTGCGATCATCGGTGGTGTGCTCCTGCACCGCAGTCTCGGCGATCTGCGTATGGCCAATGTCGGCCGGACGGTGACGCGCGTGCTGCTCGCCTCCGTCGCGGGCGGCGCGGTGATGCTCATCGTCGACGAGGTCGCCCGGCTGGACCGGCTCGGCGGCGGCGCCGGTTCGCTGCTGCGGGTGGTGATCGGTTCGCTGGTCATGTTCTCGGTCGCCTTCGGCCTGATGCGCCTGGCAGGGATCCCCGAGATCGTGGCGATCACGGTGGCGGTCTCCCGCAAGCTGGGCATCACGCCGCCGGCCCCCGCGCTCGATCTGGAGAGCCCGGTCGAGGACCCGCACGCGACCACCGTGCTGCGGCGCCCGGATACCTACGCGTTCCCCGCTTTCGACCCGGTCATGGACACGCAGACCATGGTTCTGCCGGTGATCCGACCCGATGCTGTTGACCTCACCGGTCAGCCGCAGTTCCCGTACGCTGTGCGGCAGACCAACACGGGTGGCGATTCCGCCATCACCTCGAAGTACGAGGCCGAAGGAGGACCGAGGGTGAGCGACGACGCGGTGGGCGGCGTCCCGGCCGCCGACGCTGCTGCGCGCGCAGGAGGCGGGCTGTCCACCGACGACGCGCCCGCCGACAAGGACACGGTGAAGATCTCGAAGGACTCCGTGCCGTCCGAGAACGACGCCGACGCCGACAGCGCGCCGGACGAGCCGTCGGGCGAGAAGGAGCGCGAGGTCGAGCCGCCGCACGATCCGACGCACGACACCGGCATGCTGCCGATCCCGCCGCGGCCTGCTCCGGCGGACCCGGCGGCGCGGACCCCGCGCGGCCCGAAGCTGATCCCCGGCGCGTCGGTCGCGGGCGGCCGGTACCGGCTGCTGGCCAGTCACGGCGGCGCGCGCGGCCTGAAGTTCTGGCAGGCGCTCGACATCAAGCTGGACCGCGAGGTCGCGCTGACCTTCGTCGACGCCGATCAGAAGGCCGGCGACAACAGCGGCCACGACGGCCCGCAGGCCATCCTGTCCCGCACGCTGCGCCTCGGGCGGATCAACTCGCCCGGCCTCGCCCGCGTGCTCGACGTCGTCCGTGGTTCCTCCGGCGGCATCGTGGTGGCGGAATGGACGCCCGGCCGCTCGCTGCGCGAGATGGCCGAGACCGTGCCGTCGCCGATCGGCGCCGCGCGCGCCATCCGCGCCCTGGCGTCGGCCGCCGAGCTGGCGCACCGGGGCGGCGGCTCGCTGTCCATCGACCACCCCGACCGGATCCGCATCAGCGCCTCCGGTGACGCCGTGCTCGCCTTCCCCGGCACGCTCGGCGACGCGGACGCCCAGGGCGACGTGCGCGGCCTCGGCGCCATGCTCTACGCCCTGATCACGGCGCGCTGGCCGATCCGGACCGGCGGTGTCACCGGGACCGCCGCGACCGTGGGCGGCCTGCGCCTCGCCGACTTCGGCCCCGACGGCACGCCCGTCGAGCCGCGCCAGATCCGGCCGGAGGTGCCGTTCGAGATCTCGGCGGTCGCGGTGCGCTCGCTCGAGTCGAACAAGGGCGTGCGGACCGCGGCGACGGTGCAGCACGTCCTCGAACAGGCCTCGGTCGTCGACCAGAAGACCGATTTCATCCCGGTCCTGCGGCTGGGCCAGCGGGCGGTGGCCGCGGGTCCGGACTCGCTGGCCGATCCCGAGCTGCTCGCCGCCGAGCGGGAACGCTCCAAGCGGATGCTGTGGATCATGGTCGCCCTCGGCGTCCTCGCCGCGCTCGTGGTCGGCATTCTCATCTGGTGGATGGTCAGCATCTTCGCGCCGGGCGCGTCGGAGAAGCCGCTCGACCAGCAGATCAACATCGGCTTGACCTCCAGCGTCCCGCCGCCCGCCGCCGAGGCGCCGCCCGCCTCGGGGGAGGCCCAGCCGACGAGCGTGCCGGTGCCGGTCACCGGCGCCACGGTGTTCTCGCCCGAGGGCACCCCGGACGGCGCGGCGGGCGCGGGGGCGGTTCTCGACGCGAACCCGGCCACCGTGTGGCGCACCGACCAGTACTTCCAGCAGTTCCCCGCCCTCAAGAAGGGCGTGGGACTGCTGGCCACGCTGCCCGCGCCCGCCAAGCTCACCCACGTCGCGATCACCTCGCCCAGCGCGGGTTCCACAGTGGAGATCCGGACCTCGCCGACGGAGAACCCGACGCTGGACCAGACCCAGCTCCTCGGCTCGGCCAAGCTGGTCGACGGCGTCACCGACATCCCGGTGACGACCGACCAGGCAGCTCGTTTCGTGCTCGTATGGATCACCGGACTCGCGAACGCGGGTGGTCAGTTCCAGACCGCCATCGCCGACGTCCGTTTCGACGCCGCGCCCTGACGCGCGTTCACCCCGGGCGACGTCGCCCGCTCTTGTCCCCGACACGGTTCCGAGACCGTTCGACCTGTGACGAAGACCAGGTCAGGGCATATTTACGCAGGTAGACGCGCGTGTTCATCGAACCGCGGTCCGGTTGGTGCCGAATCGTTACCCAGGTTATTATTTCGAGGCGCTCCCGCCGTGGGAGCTTCCCGGGATCTGTCCACGTCGATCCTGGATGTCGCGATTGTCGTCCGGTGGCGAGCCGCACCGCGTGTGCCGGTGTCGTCACCCTACTGAGCGCTGTCCAAGGGGTCGTCGTTGTCGCCGGAAGTGAACGGGGGAGCCGCCGGGGACCGCGCGCGCCCGGCCAGCTTCCGGCCCGCCGCCGTCGCCGACGCCACCGACGGGCAGCTGCTGGCCGCGCACGTCGCGGGTGACCCGCACGCCTTCGCCGAGCTCCTGCGCCGCCACCAGGACCACCTGTGGCAGACCGCGCTGCGCACCTCGTACAGCCGCGAGGACGCCGCCGACGCCCTGCAGGACGCCCTGCTGTCCGCGCACCGCACCGCGAGCACCTTCCGGGCCGAGGCCGAGGTGCGCAGCTGGCTGCACGCCATCGTGGTCAACGCCTGCCTGGACCGGATCCGGCGCAACAAGACCCGCCGCGCCTACACCTTCACCCCCGACGAGATGCCCGAGCCGACCGAGCGCCGCGACGACTACGCACGGGTGGAACTGTCCATGGTCGTCGACCGCGCGCTGTTCACCCTGCCCGACGAGCAGCGGGCCGCCCTGGTGCTGGTCGAGCTGGAGGGCCGCAGCGTGGCGGAGGCGGCCGAGCTGCTCGGCGTGGCGGAGGGCACAATCAAGAGTCGTTGCGCCCGAGCGAGAGCACGTCTGCAAGAACGTTTGGAATTTTTCCGGGATCCGGGGAACCGAAACTGACCGGGCCGCGTCATTAACAGTGACAGGCCCCGCAGCGATGTAAACGACGCGAACCGACAGCAACCGAACGGAGGTGCGATGCCGTCCCGGTCCGTACCGCAGCCCCCGTTCCCCCGCGAGCTGCTGGCCGATCTGCACGCCGACAATCTCCCCGCCGCCCTGCGTGACGAACTGTGGCCCGCCGTCCGCAACGACCCGGCGGCCCTGCAATACCTGCACGAACTCGACGACGTCAACGCCCACCTGCGCGCGCTCGGCGCCGACGAGACGATCGTCCACCGCATGCCCGACGACGTCGCGGACCGGATGTTCGCCTTCGTCGCCGGCCTCCAGGCCGAGGACGGCCCCACGGAACGGCTGACCGCCCCCGACCACGCGGAACCCGCCGTCGAGGGCGACGGGCCGACCCAGCGCCTGACCCCCCTCGCCGCGCTCCCCGCCGACGACGGACCGACCCAGCGCGTCACCGCCCTGTCGCCGGGCTCACCGGGCGACGCCCCCACCGAACGGGTCACCCCGCCGTCTGCGGCCGCGGCCGCGTCCGACGACGGGCCGACCGAGCGGCTGCGTTCCGCCGACGTCCCGACGGGCGTCGCGACGGTGACCTCGCTCACCGAGCGCAGGCATCGCCGTCTGCGCGTGCTCACCGCGGCCGCGGCGGTGGTCGCCGTGGTCGGCGGCATCGGGACGGCCGCGGTCCTGCTGCGCGACGACAGCCCGGGCACGCCGACGGCCGCGCCGAGCACCACCGCCCAGCCCGGTGACGAATTGTCTTCCGCCGCAATGATGGCCGCGCTCGGCAAGACCGAGGTCGCCGGCCGACTGCAGGGCATGGACGCCCTGCAACGCTGCGTCGCCGCCAACGATCTCGACCGGGCCATCGTCGGCGCGACCGACCTCACCTACCGCGGCACCGACGCGGTGCTCATCCTGCTGTCGGGCCCGCGGCCGCCCACCATCACCGCGCTGGTCGTGGGTCCCGGCTGCACCACCGGCGACCCGCAGCGGCTCACCCTGCGCGATATCGGCTGACGCGACCTCGCCCCGGGACGGGAACAACACCGTTTAGGCTGTTGTTGACCGACACGTCCCACGCAATACTTCCCGGAAGGCCTCCATGAGCACGCCAGTTCGCGACCTGATCATCGTCGGCTCGGGACCGGCGGGCTACACCGCCGCCGTCTACGCCGCCCGCGCCGAACTGCAGCCGCTGGTCTTCGAGGGCACCCAGTTCGGTGGCGCGCTGATGACCACCACCGAGGTCGAGAACTTCCCCGGCTTCCGCGACGGCATCATGGGCCCCGACCTGATGGAACAGATGCGCGAGCAGGCCAAGCGTTTCGGCGCCGACCTGCGCACCGAGGACGTCGACGCGCTCGACCTGACCGGTCCCGTCAAGAAGGTCACCGTCGGCGACGAGACCTTCGAGGCCTACGCGGTCATCCTGGCCATGGGTTCGGCCGCCCGCTACCTGGGCGTCCCCGGCGAGCAGGAACTGCTCGGCCGCGGCGTGAGCGCGTGCGCCACCTGCGACGGCTTCTTCTTCCGCGGCCAGGACATCGTCGTGGTCGGCGGCGGCGACTCGGCCATGGAGGAAGCGACCTTCCTCACCAAGTTCGCCTCCAGCGTCACCATCGTGCACCGCCGCGAGGAGTTCCGCGCCTCGCGGATCATGCTCGAGCGCGCCAAGGCCAACGAGAAGATCAAGTTCGTGCTCAACGCCGAGGTCGTCAAGGTCAACGGCGAGACCAGTGTCACCGGCCTCACCCTGCGCGACACCCGCACCGGCGAGGAATCCGAGCTCGCGGCGACCGGCATGTTCGTCGCCATCGGCCACGACCCGCGCAGCGAACTCGTCACCGGCCAGGTCGATCTCGACGACGAGGGCTACGTGAAGGTGACCGATCCCGGCACCGCGACCAGCCTGCCCGGCGTCTTCGCCGCGGGCGACCTCGTCGATCACACCTACCGCCAGGCGATCACCGCCGCGGGCACCGGCTGCCGCTCGGCCATCGACGCCGAGCGCTGGCTGGCCGAGCAGGGCGATATCACCAGCAACACCCTCGAGCACGCGGATCGCCCGGTTGCCGCCCAGGGCAACTGATTTCGCGCGCCGCACGTAGTAGAAGCAAGGAGACATCCATGTCCGAGCACAAGACGGTCACCGTCACCGACGCGTCCTTCGCCGACGACGTCCTGCTCAGCGAGAAGCCGGTGCTGGTCGACTTCTGGGCCGACTGGTGCGGCCCGTGCAAGATGGTCGCCCCGGTGCTCGAGGAGATCGCGGGCACGCACGCCGACAAGCTGACCGTCGCCAAGGTGGATGTCGACGCCAACCCGGGCACCGCCCGCGATTACGAGATCCTGTCCCTGCCCACTATGATGCTTTTCCGCGGTGGCAAGCCGGTCAAGACGATCGTGGGCGCCAAGGGGAAGGCCGCACTGCTGCGGGAGCTCGACGGAGAGATCTGAAGCCGCGAAACCGGGTCCCCGGGGGCGACTCGCCGTAGGATGCCTGCACCCGGGATTCCCGAATTACCGCCCGGGTCTGAGACAATCGACCACGCTCCGGTCATGTGAGGGTGTATGCCGTCGCATGAGTGGGTACCCGGGTTTGACGGAAGGAAAGGGCTCTCACCCATGCACCGACTTCGTCACGGCGATTCAGGACCAGCCGTAGCAGAGGTTCGGAGCACCCTCGCCGGTCTCGGTTTCCTCGACGGTTCCCCGGTGCCCGCGACGGCGCCGGAGTACTGGAAGGACACCGACGCGGCCTTCGACCATCACCTCGACTCGGCGGTGCGCGCGTTCCAGCAGCAGCGCGGCCTGCTCGTCGACGGTGTCGTCGGCCCGGCGACCTACCGGGCGCTCAAGGAAGCTTCCTACCGGCTCGGGGCTCGCACGCTCATCTACCAGCTCTCGGCGCCGCTCTACGGCGACGACGTGGCCACGCTGCAGCGCAGGCTGTCGGACCTGGGTTTCTATGTCCACCGGGTGGACGGCTACTTCGGCCAGCACACGCACGAGGGGCTGACCGCGTTCCAGAAGGAGATCGGCCTGGCCGCGGACGGCATCTGCGGCCCGGACACCCTGCGCTCGCTGGACCTGCTCGGCGCCCGCGTCACCGGCGGCAATCCGCACCGCATCGCCGAAGAGGAAGTGGTGCACCGCGCCGGCCCGCAGCTGACGGGCAAGCGGATCGTCATCGATCCCGGATTCGGCGGCGCCGACAAGGGTTTGGCCGTGCCGTCGGAGTACGGCGACGTCTACGAGTCGGAGATCCTGTGGGACCTGGCGGCCCGGCTCGAGGGCCGCATGGCCGCCACCGGCATGGAGACCTTCCTGTCCCGGCCGTGGAAGGACAACCCCAACGACGCCGAGCGCGCCGAGACCTCGAACTCCTTCGAGGCCGACCTGATGATCTCGCTGCGCTGCGCGCGCAGCGACAGCCCGTCGGCCAACGGCGTCGCCAGCTTCTACTACGGCAACTCCCACGGTTCGGTGTCGATGATCGGCCAGGTGCTGGCCGGGTTCATCCAGCGCGAGGTGGTCGCGCGGACCTCCCTGCAAGACTGCCGCACCCACCAGCGCACCTGGGACCTGCTGCGGCTCACCAAGATGCCGACCGTCCAGGTCGACCTGGGCTACCTCACCAATTCCTACGACGCGGCGGTGCTGACCAACCCGCGCAGCCGCGACATCATCGCCGAGGCCATCCTCGTCTCGGTCAAGCGCCTGTACCTGCTCGGCCAGGACGACCAGCCCACCGGCACCTACACCTTCGCCGAGCTGCTGGCCGAGGAACTGGCCGCCGCCGACGGCGGGAACCGCTGAGCACCACCTACCGCGAAAAGGCCCGCAGGATTCGTCCTGCGGGCCTTTTCGTCGCCGAGGTGGTCAGCGGGCGCCGACGCGGTTCGGCACGGTCATGGAGGCCGCGGCGAGCAGCTGGTCCAGCGCGCGCTCGACGTCTTCCTTCCAGCCGTGATCGGAGTCCAGCTCCAGGCGCAGCCGCGGGAACCGGTGATGCGGCGCGACGACCTCGAAACCGACGTCCTCGAGGAAGTCGGCGTCGATCATGCACGTCTCCGGGGTGCACTGCGCGGCCTGGGCGGGGTCACGCAGCGGCGCGGCGATGCGTTCCATCAGCCGCATGGAGGACCCGATCCCGCGATCCGAGAGCGCGCTGCTCGGGGGACCGGACCGGATGCCGAAAGCCTCCAGCGCGCGCACGCCACGACGCACCAGATCGGCCACCACGCTCTGGATGAGCCGGTGGGCTACGTCGGCCTCCTCGTAGGGGAATTCGGCCTGCAGCGTGGTCAGCAGGACCGCGTCCGGGCTCACGGGGGAGGTGGGGAACAGCGTCGCCCGCGGCACCGTGCTCGGCGGCGAGTACAGCGCGCAGCCGGCGATGTTGCCGTCCACCTGAGCGACCTGCCCGCACGAACCCCACTCGAGCATGACCGTCGAGAGCCAGGCCTCCTTTTCGAAGACCGGATCGCTGAAGGACTTCGAGTCGGCCGCGACCGCGGGATCGAGCTCCCAGAACACACACCGGCGGGTGTGTGCGGGTAGCTTGTCCAGCCCGTCCAAACTCAGTGCTGTGACGGTAGTCGACACCGCTCTGCTCAGCCTCCAGCTGTCGGATTCATCCACGCTCACGCCGCATCGCAATCACGTAGAACTCGCCTCTTTCCAGTTTTAGTCGAAAGGCACGAAGACCGTCTGTCACAGTGACGTTTCGCGGTCGAACTCACTGTCACTCACCCGACGGACTGATTTTGCTCCATGAGCGCCACGATGCGCTCGAGATCTTCGACGGAACCGAACTCGACCGTGATCTTGCCCTTGCGCTTGCCCAGACTCACCGTGACCCGGGTGTCGAAGGAGCCCGACAGCCGTTCGGCGACCTCCTGTAACCCCGGCATGTGAATCGGCTTGCGCTTGGGCGCCGGGGGAGCGACCTCGGCCGGATTGCGGTTGGCCAGGGTCACCGCTTCCTCCGTCGCCCGCACCGAGAGGCCCTCGGCCACGATGCGGGCCGCGAGCACCTCCTGCGCGTCGGCGCCGGCTTCCAACCCGAGCAGCGCCCGCGCGTGACCGGCGGACAGCACGCCCGCGGCCACCCGGCGCTGCACCGGGATCGGCAGCTTCAGCAGACGGATCATATTCGTCACCACGGGACGCGAGCGGCCGATCCGCGCGGCCAGCTCCTCGTGGGTGACGTCGAACTCCTCGAGCAGCTGCTGATACGCCGCCGCCTCTTCGAGAGGGTTCAGCTGCACGCGGTGGATGTTCTCCAGCAGGGCGTCGCGCAGCATCGACTCGTCGGCGGTCTCGCGCACGATCGCCGGGATGGCGGCGAGGCCCGCCTCCTGGCTGGCCCGCCAGCGCCGCTCGCCCATGACGATCTGGAACTTGTCCACCCCGGGTTCCACGCGGCGGACCACGATCGGCTGCATGAGCCCGAACTCCTTGATGGAGTGGACCAGCTCGCCGAGCGCCTCCTCCTCGAACACCTGGCGCGGCTGCTTCGGGTTGGGCACGATCTGGTCCGGCGGGATCTCCCGGTAGATCGCGCCGCCGGGGGAGGAGAGCTCCTCCTCGGCGGATTCGGCGGCCTCCGGGACGCGGTGCAGGAACGCCTCGGCCGGCTGCGGACCGATCGGGTTGATGCCGATGACGCTCGCGGCGGCACTGCTGAGCCCCGGCGCCTCCGCCGGACCCGTCGGAATCAGTGCGGCCAGACCTCGCCCCAGACCACCCTTCTTCGACTGACTCATCGGTCCACCGATCCCTTCGTCGTTCCTACTGCGTTCGTTCCTGCCCCGACGGTCACTGAGCGCCGTTGGCCGCGACGTCCTGCGCCACCTGTGCCCGCGCGGCGATCTCCCGGCCAGCGTCGAGGTAGCTCATCGCACCCCGAGAGCCCGGATCGTAGTCGAGCACGGTCATGCCGTAGCCCGGCGCCTCGGAAACCTTCACGCTGCGCGGGATCATCGAACGCAGCACCGCGTCGCCGAAGTGGTTGCGCACCTCCTCGGCGACCTGGTCGGCGAGCTTGGTGCGACCGTCGTACATGGTGAGCAGCACGGTCGAGACGTGGAGTTCGGGGTTGAGGTGCGACTGCACGAGCCCGATGTTGCGCAGCAGCTGACCCACGCCCTCCAGCGCGTAGTACTCGCACTGGATGGGGATCAGCACCTCTTTGGCCGCGACGAGCGCGTTGACCGTCAGCAGACCCAGCGACGGCGGGCAGTCGATCATCACGTAGTCGATGTCGTAGCCCGCGATGTTCGCGTCCTGGATCGCCGTCTTCAGCCTGCCCTCGCGGGCCACCATGGAGACCAGTTCGATCTCCGCGCCCGCCAGGTCGATGGTCGCCGGGATGCACATCAGCCGGTCACTGTGCGGACTCTGCTGGATGGCGTCCTTGACCGACGCCTCGCCGATGAGCAGCTCGTAGCTGGACGGCACCCCCGAGTGATGCGCGACGCCCAGCGCGGTACTCGCGTTACCCTGCGGATCGAGATCGATCACCAGCACGCGCATGCCCTGATGCGCTAGCGCCGCCGCGAGATTCACCGTGGTCGTCGTCTTTCCGACGCCACCCTTCTGATTGGCGATGGTGATGATTCGTTGCTCGCGAGGCTTCGGCACAGTGACCTTTCCTGGATGCAGAATCTGACTGGCACGTTGGGCTTCCGCGGCAATCGGGGTGTCCGCGGCGGAGATGTTGCCGAACGGAGTGCTACCGAGGTTGTCCGCGGCGAAGCTGCTGGAGTCCAGCATCCCGGGGACCCGCGAGGTTGTTTCCCGTGAAACATTCGCCGGACCGCTCGACATAGACAGCTCCTTACCCGAGAAACTCAGATCACGCTTCGATCGAACGGCAGGAGTCGAAAAGACCTGGGGATGCGCGACGCTCGATCAACCTTCACTAGCTTGCCAGCACAGCGCACGAATCGAAAGCTGAATCGCGGCACGACGGCGACGACACGCCCAACTGTTCACACATCGGGCATCTGCGCGATGTTTCACGGGAAACAGTGGGGGAGTGGGCGCGGGTGCTCGGGCGGGTCATTCTGGCGGCGGCTCACTTGGCGCCGGCTCATCCCCGTCCCCGCTCATCCCCGTCCCCGCTCACCCCAGAGTCCGCTCATCCCTGCCCCCGCTCATCCCGGCGTCCCTACGTCCCGGTGCCGCTTAGGTCCCGGCGTCGCTAGGACCCGCTGCCCGCTCACCCAGCGCCTCCTAATCCTGACGCCTCGGCGCTCTCACCTCTTGTCCACTCTCATCGGGGCTTCCAGAGGCGCACCCGATCAATACACCCCCTGAGGCTCCCGTCATTGAGCACTGTTGTCACAGAGTCCGGCTGAACCGCTTTGTGGTGGCGCGGGCCTTCGTTGGTCCGAACGGCGGTCTTGATCAGGAGCGCCGGGCCCGGGACCTGCCCCAACTATCCAACGGCTCCGAGGGTTTACTCCATAACGAACTGGCTCGTGGCAACACTCGAAGCCCACGGCCGGGGACTGGCCAGCGCCACGGGTCCGGAACGCTCGCCGCCGAGAGAGAGGAGGGTAGCCGAACAGCGGCACGCCCTGATCGACCGAGCTACGTCCAACACCCGACCCAGGCATCTCACTAGGTCGAGCTCTCGCTGACCCGCCCCTGGGGATTCTGGTTCACGTCGGAACTCGCAGCCCCGCCGGGAGGCCCGGCCCCATCGGGAGGCCCGGCCCCGTCGGGAGGCCCGGCCCCATCGGGAGGCCCGGCCCCGTCGCGAGGCCCGGCCCCATCGGGAGGCCCGGCCCCGTCCGGAGGCGTGGTCCCGTCCGGAGGCGTGGTCCCGTCCGAAGGCCCGGTCCCGTCCGAAGGCCCGGCCCTGTCCGAAGGCCCGGTCCTGTCCGAAGGCCCGGTCCCGTCCGAAGGCCCGGCCCCGTCCGAAGGCCCGGCCCGCCTGAGGGAACCGTTCCCTCGCGAGGGCGCGCTACGTCGGACGGTCCAGTCCAGTCACGAGGCCCCATTCTGTTGGCAGGTCCGGTCCCGCCGGACAGTCCGGCCCCGCCGCGAGGGCCGGTTCTGTCGGACGCCCGGTCCCCTCGGCGCGCCAATCGATGCACCCGGGGACCTTTCGGCCGCCCCGTGCATTAGGTCGGCCGGTCAATTGCGGCGGGCTTCCGTCGCCTAGCCAGCGGAGCGTCCGGTACGCGCACGCCCCAGCGCACAACGGCTAGACCAGGACCGACCATCAGGCGAGCACCGCGGAGCCCACCGCGAGGGCTCCGCCAGCGATGCGCCTGGATCGGTTCTTGACCATGACTCGGTCGAAGAGTGACCTACGTACTACGGCGTTCTGGTCGCCCGGAACCACCGTTCGCCGGGCGTCCGTCCGGCACCAGGCCCCTGTTGGGTATAAGGCCCTGCCGGATAGCCAGTCGAGGTCCGGCCTGGCCGACGCCAGATGTCCAGCTCGCCTATTGCGCCCGGGCTCGACCTGGCGCCCAGTCTCTAGTTGGCAGCCGGTCTCCTTCAGGCGCCTGGCCCCACTCCGACACCTGGCCGCAGCTCGGCACCCAGCCCGTGTCGAGCCTCCGGTCCCAGACTGCAACCCGGCCCCCGCAGTCCGGCACCTGGCACCAGGCACCACCCCAGCACGCCCAGCGCCAGCGCAGCGATCAGCCTAGTCGTCGCACAGCCCCGCTGTCGCACAGTCCACGTCGAGGCTCCGACCCGGCCCAGCCTCCGGTCCCAGCCCAGCCTGCAGTCCCGGCCCAGCCTCCGGTCCCAGCCAAGCCTGCAGTCCCGGCCCAGCCTCCGGTCCCAGCCAAGCCTCCAGTCCCGACCCGCCTCCAGTCCCGACCCGCCTCCAGTCCCAGACCAGCCTCCAGTCCCGACCGAGCAACCGACCCGAGTCGGGCAGACCCCCTCCTGTCGGGCACCCGACCCATTTCCGACGACCGGCCTAGTCGAGTTCGGCAACTGGGCACAGGTCGACCGTCTCGCTCTGGTTCGGCACACCGCCTAGCGATGCACACGACCCAATGTGGAAACCAGTCCACGTCGAGCCTCCGGTGCCGGGCGGGCTGCCTGACCTGCGAAGCACACATGCCGCTGGTAGCGGCGCACCCACAACGTCACGACCGTCTCTGGAGCCTCTAGCCCGGGGGAGTGCAGAGACCCGCGCGGCCGCTCGAGCGCCATGCCAAAACAACGGCAACTGGGTGTGGTCTATCCAAACGAGGGGGCTCAACCCAGGCGCGTAACTGATCATCCGGCGACGAACGGAGGGGTAGACGAAGGCGGGTCGGCGGCGCGGCGGATCGGACGAGAGCTCGTGCCATGGACCCGGGCCCGAGAGTCTCCCGCCTGAGCGAGCCACCCGCGTGGCAGCGCGTGGTACCGACTCGCTGCGCGCTCCAACGCGAGCGTGATGATGGCGCCTGTGTGCGCTTGTAGGTCTCGTGGCGTCCGGGCGTGCAGGCGAGTTTAGGCCGAGTTGGCGGTGGGGACGCCTTAGTCAGGCGTTTGGGGCTCGACACGGCGGTCAGCGGACGGAGATCTCGCGGCCTCGGTCTCAGAGAAGTCCGGTGCCTAATCTCCGGGTCACGGATGACTTGTGCGAGCGGGGGAGGTTGCCGCTCATCTGGAGACGGGATCGCTGACTCCGCCCGGGTCGGGACCGCGACGGGTCCGGCGACGCCGACTGTCCGAGTTCAGCCGTGCCGGGAACTGCTCGCCACACCGATCAATGCCGCACCCCGCGACGGGGCCCTCGTGACGGTCTGCGAAGTGGGCCAGGACTCACGCGGTACCTGCCCCCTGGAATTTCACTGCGATCGGTTTGTCCGTCCCACACCCCGCCGAAGCCGCGGCGTCGACTCAGTTCTCGTGCGCCGGTTCGGTGATCGGGAGCCCGGCATCCGCCTATCGATTCTGCCAACGTTCCACGTGAAACACAGAGGGCAGACTGAGCCGCATCGTCTGTCTCGGAGCAGGCCGAGCCGATCCGCATCGGGGGAGCGGTGCGCATCTGATTCGGCGGCCGCCGTACCGTCGCGGTGATAGCGGGTCCCTCGTCCTTTCCCAGACGCGGGATTCCGGAGCCCGCGGACGCGAAGAGCGTCTCGACGGGAATTCACCTGCGGTAGCCCATCCGCCTATCGCCGATATGTTCCCCTATGGCCGATATGGGGTGGAGCCGGCGTCGCGGCTGGATGGGGACTGTCAGGGAGCGAGCGCGCCGTCCGACTCGTGCACCTGACAGCTGGCCACAGATACCGGCGACGGCGGGTTGAACCCGGTCGCTCGTTTCGACCGCACTCACAACCGTGCCAGCCAACCACTGGTACCGCCGCTGACAGAACGGCATCATCGAACCCACAGACAGAAGCCCGCACCGCCGATACGGCGCGCCTGGTCAGTCCGCCTGGTCAATGCACGCGCCCGGCTCGCGGCATCTGATCAGTTCGCGCCGCCCGGCGTAGCCGCACCTCAGTCGACGCCACCCGGCCTAGCCGTACCTCAGTCCGCCCCAACCCCGGCTGACCACAGTCCGCCCCTGCCGGGGCGACGGTGCATCCTCAGTACGCCCACCTGGCCAGCCCTCGAATCACATCCGACGGGGACACCGAGGACCGGACGGAGGGCTTCGGACTTGCCCGATCAGAGCCCAACGACCGCACGCGTTGCTCGCCCGGCTCACGGAAGCTGCGCCGGTATGTCGTCTCGGCATCCGGGGATCCACCGATCCCGGCGTTCTCCGTCTGCACTCTACGAAAATCGCCCGGTCGGCAAAGGAGCCATCGGCTCTCCTGGGGCGCCTGGTCCAGGTCGAGTTGATCGGATCCTCACCAAGGAATGCCGACAAGCAACACGGGCGCAGTCCGCCCGGAAGCCGGCCGAAGAAGCAGCCGCTTAATCGGTCCCGACGTGGTGGACCGCGTGACCCACACCGAGTGATGTCGAGGATCGACGGATGCCACGTGGCACTCTGACACGACCCTCCAGTGGCGACGGCCCCGCAACTCCCGCAGGCGAACCGAGGCGCGCGGACGACGGCCCGACAGCGCGCGCCATCGTTCCACCAGCGACGGGTCGAGACCCGCGCGCGGCCGGGCTGGCCTCTCGCCTCACCGACCTCCCACCGGCCGAACTCCCACCCGACTTGCTCCCGCCCGACTTGGCTCCCGCTCGGCTGGACTCCCACTCGGCTGGACTCCGGCCCGACTGGGCTCCGGCCCGACTGGGCTCCGGCCCCACTGGGCTAACGCATGGCTGAACTCCCGCTCGCCCAGGCTCCCCACCCGACTGGACTCCCACCCGACCGGACTCGCACCCGACTGGACTCCCGTGGGCTCCCGCTGGGCTGGACTCCCACCCGACTGGGCTCCCACCCCGGTTGGGCTCCCACCCGGCTGGGCTCCCACCCGGCTGGGCTCGCGTATGTCTGGGTTCCCACCGACTGAGCTCCCGACCGGCTGAGCTCCTGCGCGGCTGAAACCCCCGCCTGGCCGAACTCCCGCCTGGCTAACTCCCGCCTGCTTGAACTCCGCCCGGCGTCGCCGGAGGACGATGGCCGCACCCCGGCCCGGGCGCATCCCATTGGAGCGATGGGGGAGCGCCGCGCCCCAGCTACCCACGCCCACCGAGACACCGCGCTACCGAGTGACCATCGCCGCTGCGGCCGCCCACATCTGACCCCCGCCGAATGGACACTCCGCAGAATTCGTCCGCGCTCTGAGCAACCCGCAAAGCCAGCCCCGGCTGACTACCGAGGCAACCTTTACCTCCGAGCGCCGCCGGGACACGTCACGGCACGACGTGGGCGATAAGGCGCAACACCGTCCTCGGCCGACCCAGGGGAACGGACGACGACCCGACCTCACGAACACCGAGCGAGTTCCCAACCGCGCCGAACGGACCGGCTCGATCAACGAGAGCACATCTCCAGAAGGTCGACCTCCAGCAAGGTGGCCGAGCATCGCTGGCAGGCTTTCGTCCCAGACCAGGGGAGCACCTGCGCGTCTCGTGCACCTCGCTCATCGCCGACCGCCCCCGCTCACCCGAAACCGCGACATCGAGCACGGGCGACCACGGAGATCCGCTCATCCCGAAATAACAAGAAGCGGCGAGCGAACCCGCACACGTTTCACGTGGAACACGCTCGACGCTCCGGACTCACCCCTACCGCGCCGCCGCCTGACCCAACGTCGCGAAATACCCGCCGCAACCGACCAAGCCCAACCCCCAGGCCAGTTATGTCACGTTACGAAATGGGTCGACCTCGAAACCCGCGCACTCAGCGAGTGCGATCCTTCCGACGCGACCCCCTCCGCGCCGGACGCTCCGCGCGGGGCAGCAACTCGGCACTGATCACCAGGGTCGGCGTCTCCACAACACCGGCCCCGCAGCCCACGACTCGCAGATCGGTCGCACCCTCGCGGATGAGGTCGGCGCCGTCGCGTTCGGGTTCCTCGGCGGCGCTGCTGCCTTTGAGGGCGAGCATGCGGCCGTGGTCGCGGAGGAGGGGGAGGGACCAGTGGGCGAGTTTGGCAAGGGGGGCGACGGCGCGCGAGGTGACGACGTCGGCGCCGCCCGCTTCCTTGAGGACGCCGGACTGTTCGGCGCGGCCGCGGACGACGGTGACGTCGAGGCCGACAGCATCGATGAATTCCTTGAGGAAGACGGTGCGGCGGAGGAGGGGCTCGACGAGGGTGATCCGCAGATCGGGGCGGACGATGGCGAGGGGGATGCCGGGCAGGCCGGCGCCGCTGCCGACGTCGACGACGGACGCGTTCTCCTCGATGAGCTCGGCCACCACGGCGCAGTTGAGGATGTGACGTTCCCAGAGGCGGGGCACTTCGCGGGGGCCGATGAGCCCGCGTTCCACGCCGGCGGTGGCCAGGGCGGCGCAGTACTTCCGGGCCAGGTCGAGCCGGTCGCCGAACACCCGCGCCGCGGCGGCGGGCGGCTCCAGATCGGCGGACAACGCACCCAGGTCCAGTTCCACGTGAAACATCCTTCCGCGTTCGCGTAATCGAGATGCCGGACATGACAAGAGCCCCCGGTCCGAGACCGGAGGCCCTTGCACACTCAGCGTGGTCGCGGCGGTGTCAGCCTACTCGGGCACGACCACCACATGGCGATTCGGCTCGACCCCTTCGCTCTCGCTCGCCACGCCCTCGATGCCGGCGACGGCGTCGTGGACGATCTTGCGCTCGAAGGGGGTCATCGCGGCGAGCGACTCGGGGGCGCCGGAGGCCAGCACCCGCTCGGCCGCGGCGACGCCGAGCTCGCTCAGTTCGGACCGGCGCTTGGCGCGCCAGCCCGCCACGTCCAGCATGAGCCGGCTGCGGACGCCGGTCGCCTGCTGGACCGCGAGGCGGGTGAGCTCCTGGAGCGCGTCGAGGACCTCACCGTTGCGGCCGACCAGCTTGGTCAGGTCGCGGCCGCCGTCGATGCTCACCACGGCCCGGTCGCCTTCGACATCGAGGTCGATGTCGCCGTCGAAGTCGAGCACGTCCAGCAACTGCTCGAGGTAGTCGCCGGCGATCTCGCCCTCTTCGATCAACGCTTCTTCGGCGTCGTTCGCGACATCCACAGTCACAGTCGCGTCCCCTCCGTCGGTCTCAACAGTCATGGATTTCCTCTATCCTGCTCAGCGCTTACGCTTCTGATTCGCCCGGCCGCGGTTCCCCGGTCGCTTCTGGCCGCCGGGCCTGCGCTGGCCACCGCCACCCTGCTTGGCGGTCTGCTTGGTCCCGTTGGCCGAGGCCGTCGTGGTGGTGTCGTCGGCCGCGGGAGCGTCCTGCTTCTTCCGGACATCGACCGGCTTCGCGCCGGGCTTGGGCGCGTTCTGGGCCCGCTTCTCGAGGGCTTCCTGCTTCTTCTGCTCGTCTTCCTTGGCCATGCGGCCGAAGACCAGGTGCTGCTGACCGTAGGTCCAGATGTTGTTGGCGACCCAGTAGATCAGGATGCCGATCATCAGGAAGGGGCCACCGACGAGCACGCCGAGCGGGAACACCCACAGCGAGAGCTTGTTCATCAGCGCGGCCTGCGGGTTGGCCGCGGCCTCCGGCGACTGACGGGCGACCGACGCGCGCGCGTTGAAGTGGGTCGCGATGCCGGCGATGACCATCAGCGGGATGGCGACGAGCGCGATCGCCACCCGTGACGGCGGGTTCGGATCGGCGAAGGCGAGGAGCTCGTTGGCCGGGCTGGTGATGTGCGCGGCGATCGGCGCGCCGAAGATCCGGGCGCCGAGGAAGGACTGGACGTCGGCCGCGCTGAAGATGTAGTTCGGGGTGTTCGCGTTCTCCTGGATGGACATCCCGAGCTGACCGAAGCCGGTACCGGTGCGGTTGAACGAGCGCAGGACGTGGAACAGACCGAGGAAGACCGGCACCTGCAGCAGCACCGGCAGGCAGCCCATGAGCGGGTTGAAGCCGTGCTCCTTCTGGAGCTTCTGCATCTCCCGCGCCATGGTCTCGCGGTCGTTCTTGTACTTCTTCTGCAGCTCCTTGATCTTGGGCTGCAGCTCCTGCATCTGCTTGGTGGTGCGCACCTGCTTGACGAAGGGCTTGTACAGCACCAGGCGCAGCGTGAAGACCAGGAAGACGATCGCCAGGGTCCAGGCGACGCCGCTGCTCTCCCCGAACACATACCCGAAGGCTTTGTGCCAGAACCACAGAATCGCGGATACCGGCCAATAGATGAAGTCGAGCACGGCTCTAGGTACTCCCGTCGTTCGTATCGCCGCCGGGCGATGACTCTTTACAAGCTTTCGGCCCGCGCGCCGGCACGGGATCCCACCCACCAGGGTGCCAGGGCGCGCACTTGGCGAGCCGCACGACAGTCAGCGCGGCGCCGACGAAGAGTCCGCGGGTGCGCAGCGCGGTGACCGCGTACTCGCTACAGGTCGGGGTGAACCGGCACGTCGGCATCCGGGTGGGGGAGACGTAGGTCCGATACAGCTCGATCAGGAAGATCAGCGCGTTGGCGGGCAGACGGGCGAGGGTGGTCATCGCGAGGCTCCGGCGCGCGGCGCGGTGAGCAGACCGAGCTTGCGGAGCCCGCCGCGCAGCTGCCGCAGCAGTTCCTCGGAGTCGGCCGTCGCCGCGCCCGGCAGCGCGCGGATCACCACGTCGGTGCCCTCGGGCAGCTCGTCGGCGACCCGGGCGCACATATGACGCAGGCGGCGGGCGACGCGGTGGCGAACCACCGCGTTACCCACCGCCTTGCTGACGATCAGACCGAACCGCGGACCGCCCACCCGGACCAGTCCCGAGGAGGGCACCGGGGCGAGGGCGGCATCGTGATCGGCGAGATCGTCGTACCCGTGCACAAGTGCGTGTACGACGAGATCCCGCCTCCCGATTCGCTGGCCCCGGCGCACCGTGCGGGAGAAGTCGGCACGGTGGTGCAACCGATACGGCTCAGGCAACACCCGAGCGCGGGCGATCAGGCAGTCAGGGAGGCGCGGCCCTTGCGGCGACGCGCCGACACGATCGCGCGGCCCGCACGGGTGCGCATCCGGAGACGGAAGCCGTGGACACGCGCCCGACGACGGTTGTTCGGCTGGAACGTCCGCTTGCCCTTGGCCACGGTCGACACTCCTCGAGTTGGTGGGCACCGTTCGGCACCCGAAGCTTGTTCGGTGATTCAGGTCTGCGACGGACCGCGGTCCGCACACAGCTGCCTTGGCGATCGGTCGACGTTGCGCGCGCGCAGCGCACAGCTGCCACCGCGCCAAGGGGTGACTGTACGAGGGTACTGACACCGCTCGACCGGGTCAAACTCGGCCCCCGCGAAAGCGCGGTGGGCACCGGAAGTTCCGGTCGGCGCCGCCCGTGGGCCGCGACACGCCCGGCCCACGGGCGGACATACCGGCACTTTTCGTGAGTTGGTCCACACGTCTGGCATCCTGGGTCGGTCCCGGTTAGCCTACGTAGCCGAGGGATTGCTGCAGAACCGCTGGTCCGCCCCTCATTCGTGGCCGCTCACCGGCCGGCGCACCTTATCCCCAGGTTTTTCCACATCTGTGGATAATTGTGTGGAAAGACGGCCGGAGTGGCATATTCGTAGGGCCGACGGTGCCCACGCCGCTGTCCGGTCGGGGGACCCGGACGGCGTTCGAACAGCTTCGGAAGTACGCGCAGTTCACGCGCTGCCGCCCAGTTCGGCGGCGGTTGCCGAGCGTACTCCGGCCGTGGTGAACCCATCGAAACCACCACGGGGAGGAAGCTGCATTGGACGACGAGCAGAACGTCTTGGCCACCGTGTGGCCCGAGGTGGTTGCCGAGCTGACCACCGGCTCGGCCGACGGCGCGATCCCCGCGGTGTCCCGGGCCCAGCAGGCCTGGCTCAAGCTGGTGAAACCGCTCACGGTGGCGCAGGGATTCGCCCTGCTGTCGGTGCCCTCGTCGCTGGCGCAGGAGGCGATCGAGCGCGACCTGCGGGAACCCATCCTCCGTTCGCTCGGACGCAGGCTCGGCCCCCAGGTGGAGGGGCTCGGCGTGCGCATCGCCGCGCCGACGCCCGCGGTGAACGAGCGCGCGGGCGGCACGCCCCGCCACGCCCGCATGACCAGCCGGCCCGAACGCCCGCGCGAGGCCGTGCGCCCGCCGTCGGGGTATCCCGGCCCCGACTTCGGCGGCGCGCCCGAGTACCCGGCCAGGCAGGGCGAGTACGGCAGGCCACGCTACGCGGGGGAGTACGGCGGGGACGGTTATCCCCAGGCGCAGGAGTATCCGACCGGCGACTACGCGGGCGGGTTCGCCGGTCGCCCGGAATTCGGCGGTGCCGCCGGTGGGGACTACGCGGCGCCCGCGGAGTATCCCGGCCGCCGTGAGTACGTCGCCGAGCCCGAGTTCGCGCCCGCCGCGGAGTACGGCGGGAAGCCCGACTACGCCGACGGCGGCGACTACCCCGGCTCCGATTACGAGCCGACCGCGGCCTACCCGGTGCCGGACTACGCGAGCGGCGAGTTCGGCGGCCGCGGCGACTTCGGATCGCGGCCCGATGTGCTCAGCCCCGAACCGCCGCGCCGGGAGCCGCAGCCGCCGTCGCGCCGCGATCCGGTGCCGCCGGGCCAGGAGTCGTTGTTCACGCCGGACGCGGTGCCCGCCCGTGGCCGCAGGCCGGTGCCCTTGGACGAGCCGGTCGCGCCGGTGGCCGAGGAGACCGAGGTCGCGCCCGAACCGGCACCGCGCCCCGAGGCCGACGGCGAGCCGGTCGTCGACGTGCGCAACAACTGGCCGACGTACTTCAACAAGTCCGCCGAGCCCGCGCCGCAGGCGTCGTCCTCGGCGAGCCTGAACGCCAAGTACACCTTCGAGACGTTCGTCATCGGCGCGTCCAACCGGTTCGCGCACGCGGCGGCGGTCGCCATCGCCGAGGCGCCGGCGCGGGCCTACAACCCGCTGTTCGTGTGGGGCGCCTCGGGTCTCGGCAAGACGCATCTGCTGCACGCGGCGGGCCACTACGCGCAGCGGCTGTTCCCCGGGATGCGGGTGAAGTACGTCTCCACCGAGGAGTTCACCAACGACTTCATCAACTCCCTGCGCGACGACCGCAAGGTGGCGTTCAAACGCCGCTACCGTGAGACCGACATCCTGCTGGTCGACGACATCCAGTTCATCGAGGGCAAGGAAGGCATCCAGGAGGAGTTCTTCCACACCTTCAACACCCTGCACAACGCGAACAAGCAGATCGTGGTGTCCTCGGACCGGCCGCCCAAGCAGCTGGCCACGCTGGAGGAGCGCCTACGCACGCGCTTCGAGTGGGGTCTGATCACCGATGTGCAGCCGCCGGAGCTGGAGACCCGGATCGCCATCCTGCGCAAGAAGGCGCGGATGGACCGGCTCGACGTCCCGCACGACGTGCTCGAGCTGATCGCCAGCCGGGTGGAGCGCAACATCCGCGAACTGGAGGGCGCCCTGATCCGGGTGACCGCGTTCGCCTCGCTCAACGGCCAGCCGCTCGACCTGTCGCTGGCCGAGGTGGTGCTGCGGGATCTGATGCCGGACACGGCCACGCTGGAGATCAACGCGGCCACGATCATGGCGGTCACCGCCGAGTACTTCAACACCACGCTGGAGGAGCTGACCGGTCCGGGTAAGGCGCGGCCGCTGGCCCAGGCCCGCCAGATCGCGATGTACCTGTGCCGGGAGCTGACCGATCTGTCGCTGCCCAAGATCGGCCAGGCCTTCGGTCGCGACCACACGACGGTGATGTACGCGGAGAAGAAGGTGCGCAAGGAGATGACCGAGCGGCGCCGGGTGTACGACCAGGTCCAGGAACTCACAGCCCGGATCAAGCAGCGCTCGCGCTGATTCCTCCACAACCCTCGAACACCGCCCTGACCTGGGGCGGTGTTCTTTTTTGCCTTGTGGATTCCTCGAGGAATCCCTGTGGAATCCTCGAGGAATCCACCGGTTGTCCACCGATTCGCTCCCAGGTGCTGTGCACGGACTGGGGACCGTTGCTCCACAGGAAGTTGTCCACACTGTCCCCAGGTTCGTGCACCCACAGGCTGTGGAGGGCCCGGAGCTGCGGGGATGCGTTGGCGGGCCTGTGGATTCCTCGAGGAATCCGTGTGGAGTCCTCGAGGAATCCACCGGTTCATCAGCAGGGGTGGGTCGGGTGTGGAGAACAGCCCCGAAGTGGTGGAACAACTCGAGGACGACTCGAGGATGAACTTGGGACAGATTTCGGGCGTCCACAGCCGGGTCCCGTTCATCCTCGAGACACTCCACGGTCATCCCCATGGCACCACCCGCTCTGACCTGCGGATACGGGCGAACTCCACAGATTCCACAGTGCCTATTACTACTGCAATTAGTTCTCTAGAAGAGATCTCTTGAAAACAGGGTGTGTGGAAAGTTCGCTCGGAGGGCTCGGCCCGGGCATCGGGTTGCGCACAGGCGGCACGGAGGAGAAGGGAGCGGTCCGGACGCGACGCGCGGGGCGTCGATACACGCGGAGGGTCGATGCGGATGACAGCGCTGTCGCGGGTACCGTTGCCGTGTCGGCCTCTTGTGCGAGACTCACACGACGCGCGCGAGGAACATCGTGACTCCGCCGACAGCCGCACTAGGGATACGAAACTGGAGAGGACAGATCGGGCGATGGAGCTTGCGAGCATGAAGTTTCGGGTCGCTCGGGAGGATTTCGCCGAGTCCGTCGCCTGGGTCGCGCGCAGCCTGCCGTCCCGGCCTCCGGTGCCCGTTCTCGGCGGTGTTCTCCTGGTCGCCGACGAGAACGGCCTGACCGTCTCC
Organism: Nocardia thailandica NBRC 100428; assembly: GCF_000308795.1. GTDB lineage: Bacteria > Actinomycetota > Actinomycetes > Mycobacteriales > Mycobacteriaceae > Nocardia > Nocardia thailandica. The sequence continues at coordinate 78,839 of NZ_BAGK01000244.1, forward strand.
GGCTTCGACTACGAGGTCTCCGCGCAGATGCGCGTGGCCGCCGAGGTCGCGGGCCCGGGGCAGGTGCTGGTCTCCGGCCGCCTCCTGGCCGACATCACCAAGGCGCTGTCGAACAAGCCGGTCGACGTCTCGGTCGACGGGACCCGGGTGCTGATCGCCTGTGGCAGCGCGAAGTTCTCGCTGCCGACCATGCCGGTCGAGGATTATCCCCAGCTGCCCGAGGTGCCGCAGCAGACCGGTGAGGTCGGTGTGGATGTCTTCGCCGAGGCGGTCGGCCAGGTGGCCGTCGCCGCGGGTCGCGACGACACGCTGCCCATGCTCACCGGTATCCGGGTGGAGATCGAGGGCGAGCAGGTCGTCCTGGCCGCCACCGACCGGTTCCGCCTGGCCGTGCGCCACATCCGCTGGCAGCCGACGCGTCCGGACATCGAGACCGCCGTGCTGATCCCGGCCCGCACGCTGTCCGAGTCGGCCAAGACGCTGGGCGCCTCCGACGCCCCGGTCCAGCTGTCCCTCGGCACGGGCGCGGGCAGCGACGGGCTGCTCGGCATCGTCAACGCGGGCCGACGCACCACCACGCGACTGCTCGACGCCGAATTCCCCAAGTTCCGCCAGTTGCTCCCCAAGGAGCACACCTCCATCGCCACGCTGGCGGTCTCGGCGCTGAGCGAGGCCATCAAGCGCGTGGCCCTGGTGGCCGAGCGCGGCGCGCAGGTACGACTCGAGTTCTCCACAGAGGGCCTGTTGCTGTCCGCGGGTGGGGACGACGCGGGCCGCGCCGAGGAATGGCTCGAGGCCGACTTCCGCGGCGAGCCGCTGACCATCGCGTTCAACCCGGGCTACCTCAACGACGGCCTGTCCGCGCTGCACGCCGACCGGGTGACCTTCGGCTTCACCACCCCCAGCCGTCCGGCGGTGCTGCTGCCCGCCTCCGAGGACGAGCCCAAGGTGCTCGAGTCGGGCGCGTTCGCGGCACTGGAGAGCGACTACACCTACCTGCTGATGCCGGTCCGGCTGCCGGGCTAGGCCGGCCGGTACCGGGGACGGATGTACATCCGCACGCTGTCGGTCCGTGATTTCCGCTCGTGGGAGCAGGCCGACCTGGAGTTGTCCCCAGGGCGCACGGTCCTGGTCGGCTCGAACGGCAACGGCAAGACGAACCTGGTCGAGGCCGTCGGCTACCTGTCCACACTCGGTTCCCATCGGGTCGCCGCGGACGCGCCCCTGATCCGCACCGGCGCGTCCCGGGCGCGCATCGGCGCGACGGTGGTCAACGCCGGCCGCGAGCTGCGCATCGATGTGGAGATCAACGTGGGCAGCGCGAATCGGGCCCAGATCAACCGGTCGCCGGTACGCAGGCCGCGGGAGATCCTGGGGATCCTGCACACCGTGCTGTTCGCGCCGGAGGACCTGTCGCTGGTCCGGGGCGATCCGGGGGAGCGCAGGCGGTTCCTCGACGAGTTGTGCACAGCCCGGCTGCCCAGGCTGGCCGCGGTCCGCGCCGACTACGACAGGGTGCTGCGCCAACGCTCGGCTCTGTTGAAAACCGCGGGGCGGCAGGCGCGTTCGCGCGCCGACCTGAGCACCCTCGACGTGTGGGACGGGCATCTGGCCGAGCACGCGGCGGTCCTGCTCGCCCAGCGGCTGCGCCTGGTGCACGACCTCCATCCGCATCTGGCGGAGGCGTATTCGTCGATCGCTCCCGAATCGCGTCCGGCCGCCATCGCCTACCGCAGCGCCGCGCTGCCGCCCGAACTCACCGATCCGGCGCGGCCGCCGGAGGACGGTGACGAGGCCGCGCTGCGCGAGATCCTGCTGCGGGAACTCGCGGCGGCTCGTGGCAGGGAACTCGAGCGCGGGGTCTGCCTGGTCGGCCCGCACCGCGACGATCTGGACCTGCTGCTCGGCAGTTCGCCCGCGAAGGGGTTCGCCAGCCACGGGGAGTCGTGGTCGTTCGCGCTGGCGCTGCGGCTGGCCTCCTTCGAGCTGCTGCGCGCGACCGGCGCCGAGCCGGTGCTGCTGCTCGACGACGTGTTCGCCGAACTCGACCGGCGCAGGCGTACCGCGCTGGCGCGGGTGGCCGCGGGCGCCGAGCAGGTGCTGATCACGGCCGCGGTCGCCGAGGATGTGCCCGAGGAACTGGCCGCCGAGCCGCTGCGGGTGCAGACCAGCGGGGAGGCCGACGCGCGCACCTCCCACCTGGTGGCCGCGGATATGCACAGATAGCCATGGTTCTCCACAGTGCCTGTGGAGAACCGGCAACACTCTGGTGATTCCCGTCCACGGCGTGCGGGCGGTGTCGGCCCGGCGGCATAGACTTCCCCCATGAGCGAGCAGCCCGAGCCGGAACTCCGCGGGATCGACCTCGCGCGCCGGGCCCTCGAGGAGGCGCGCGCCGCGGCCAAGGCCAGTGGGAAGTCGGTGGGGCAGGGGCGGGCCTCGCCGGTGCGCAAGTTGCGCGCGGGGGGCCGCAGGCGCACGGGCTGGTCGGGCTCGGGTCCCGACGATCGCGATCCCCAGATGCTGTCCGCGCTGACCGGCCGGATCGCCAAAAGCCGTGGCTGGTCGGCGAAAGTGGCCGAGGGCATGGTGTTCGGGCGCTGGTCCGGGGTGGTCGGTGAGGACATCGCCTCGCACGCGACGCCGGTCGCGCTGCGCGACGGCACCCTCGAGATCGCCGCCGAGTCGACCGCGTGGGCCACCCAGCTGCGCCTGCTGCAGTCGCAGATCCTGGCCAAGATCAACGCGGCGGTGGGGCAGGGCGTCGTCACCCAGCTGCGGATCACCGGGCCCGCGGCGCCGAGCTGGCGCAAGGGCGAACGGCACATCAAGGGACGCGGTCCGCGCGACACCTACGGATAACCAGGCGGTGACCAGCGCAGACCCGCCGGTCGGGACCCGCCCGGGCGCGGAATGGTTGTGTACATGTGGACAGGCCCTGTGGACAACCGCCCGGGACGGCGCGATCGGGCGGCTTCGCGGAGACCGGACTCGACACTTCTCACGCCATTTCTGCCGGGCGGAAACCTTCTGGAGGCGGTCGCGTGTCGACGTTCTCCGATTTCTTGCATTCACGGCGGCGTGAGGGGTGTCGGAGGTGCACTGTAAGTTGGGTCTACCAGTAGGATGGTGACGTAACCAGCGGCGAACCTTCGGCGCGTGCTGTGCAGCAACGTGTTCTCACCCGGCTTCCCATCCGAGCCGCGTGCGTGCTGCCCGATCGCTGCGCCAGGGATCAGCAAGTAAGGAGAGCTACCCACCAGTGGCTGCCAACGACTCCAACGCATCGGGCAAACAGGGCTACGGTGCCTCCTCCATTACGGTCCTCGAGGGACTCGAAGCTGTTCGCAAGCGCCCCGGTATGTACATCGGTTCCACCGGTGAGCGCGGTCTGCACCACCTCATCTGGGAGGTTGTGGACAACTCCGTCGACGAGGCGATGGCGGGCTACGCGACCCGCGTCGACGTCACGCTGCTGGCGGACGGTGGTGTGGAGGTGGTCGACGACGGCCGCGGTATCCCCACCGGCATGCACGCGCAGGGCATCCCCACCGTCGAGGTCGTCATGACCCAGCTACACGCCGGCGGCAAGTTCGACTCCGACTCCTACGCCGTCTCCGGTGGTCTGCACGGCGTCGGCATCTCGGTGGTCAACGCGCTGTCGAGCAAGCTGGAAGCCGAGATCGACAACGACGGCTACCACTGGACCCAGGTCTACAAGGACGCCAAGCCCGGTCAGCTGATCCAGGGCGAGCCGACCAAGCGCACCGGAACCACGATCCGCTTCTGGGCGGACCCGGAGATCTTCGAGACCACCACCTACAACTTCGAGACGGTCTCGCGCCGCCTGCAGGAGATGGCCTTCCTGAACAAGGGCCTGACCATCACCCTGACCGACCAGCGGGTCAGCGAGAACGACGTCACCGACGAGGTGGTCAGCGAGACCGCCGAGGCGCCCAAGCACGCCGAGGAGGGCGCCGAGGCGCCCGCCGAGCCCAAGGTCAAGACGCGGACCTACCACTACCCGGGCGGCCTGGTCGACTTCGTGCGCCACATCAACCGCACCAAGACCCCCATCCACAACTCGGTGGTCGGGTTCACGGGCAAGGGCACCGGCCACGAGCTCGAGGTCGCGATGCAGTGGAACTCGGGCTACTCCGAGTCCGTGCACACCTTCGCCAACACGATCAACACCCACGAGGGCGGCACCCACGAAGAGGGCTTCCGCGCGGCGCTGACCACCGTGGTCAACAAGTACGCCAAGGAGAAGAAGCTCCTCAAGGAGAAGGACGGCAACCTCACCGGCGACGACATCCGCGAGGGCCTGGCCGCCATCGTGAGCGTCAAGGTCGGCGAGCCGCAGTTCGAGGGCCAGACCAAGACCAAGCTCGGCAACACCGAGGTCAAGTCGTTCGTGCAGCGCGCCTGCAACGAGCACCTGACGCACTGGTTCGAGGCCAACCCGGCCGACGCCAAGACCATCGTGCAGAAGGCGGTGTCCTCGGCGCAGGCCCGCGTGGCCGCCCGCAAGGCTCGCGAGCTGGTCCGCCGCAAGTCGGCCACCGACCTCGGCGGCCTGCCCGGCAAGCTGGCCGACTGCCGCTCCAAGGAGCCGAGCAAGTCCGAGATCTACATCGTCGAGGGCGACTCCGCAGGCGGCTCGGCGAAGTCCGGCCGCGACTCGATGTACCAGGCGATCCTGCCGCTGCGCGGCAAGATCATCAACGTCGAGAAGGCCCGCATCGACCGCGTCCTCAAGAACAACGAGGTCCAGTCGATCATCACCGCCTTCGGCACCGGCATCCACGACGAGTTCGACATCGCCAAGCTGCGGTATCACAAGATCGTGCTGATGGCCGACGCCGACGTCGACGGCCAGCACATCTCGACGCTGCTGCTCACCCTGCTGTTCCGCTTCATGCGGCCGCTGATCGAGCACGGGCACGTCTACCTGGCCCAGCCGCCGCTGTACAAGCTCAAGTGGCAGCGCAGCGAGCCGGAGTTCGCCTACTCCGACCGCGAGCGCGACGGCCTGCTCGAAGCCGGTCTGGCCGCGGGCAAGAAGATCAACAAGGACGACGGCGTCCAGCGCTACAAGGGTCTGGGCGAGATGAACGCCAAGGAGCTGTGGGAGACCACCATGGACCCGGCGGTCCGTGTGCTTCGTCAGGTGACGCTCGACGACGCGGCCGCGGCCGACGAACTGTTCTCCGTGCTGATGGGGGAGGACGTGGAGGCGCGTCGCAGCTTCATCACCCGCAATGCCAAGGACGTCCGCTTCCTCGACGTGTGATCCCGGCGCCGCGCCGCACCGGCGCGCCCGGCCCACGTCCGCCCCAGCCCTGTAAGGAGCCTTCATGACCGAGACCACCCTGCCGCCCAGCGGCGGTGCGGGCGACCGGATCGAACCGGTCGACATCCAGAACGAGATGCAGTCGAGCTACATCGACTACGCGATGAGCGTGATCGTCGGGCGCGCGCTGCCCGACGTGCGCGACGGCCTCAAGCCGGTGCACCGCCGCGTGCTCTACGCGATGTACGACAACGGCTACCGCCCGGACCGCGGTTACGTGAAGTCCGCGCGTCCGGTCGCCGAAACGATGGGTAACTACCACCCGCACGGCGACGCCTCGATCTACGACACCCTGGTCCGCATGGCCCAGCCGTGGTCGCTGCGGTATCCGCTGGTCGACGGCCAGGGCAACTTCGGTTCGCGTGGCAACGACGGCGCGGCCGCCATGCGATACACCGAGTGCCGCCTGACGCCGCTGGCGATGGAGCTGCTGCGCGAGATCGACCACGAGACGGTCGATTTCGTCCCGAACTACGACGGTCGCTCGATGGAGCCGACTGTGCTCCCCAGCCGCGTGCCGAACCTGTTGATGAACGGTTCGAACGGCATCGCGGTCGGCATGGCGACCAACATCCCGCCGCACAACCTCAACGAGCTCGCCGAGGCCATCTACTGGGCCCTGGAGAACTACGACGCCGACGAGGAAGCCACCCTCGCCGCGTGCATGGAACGCGTCAAGGGCCCCGACTTCCCGACCGCGGGCCTGATCGTGGGCGGCCAGGGCATCCACGACGCCTACACCACCGGCCGCGGTTCCATCCGCATGCGCGGTGTGGTGGAGATCGAGGAGGGCAACCGCGGCCAGACCCAGATCGTCATCACCGAGCTGCCCTACCAGGTCAACACCGACAACTTCATCAACTCCATCGCGGAGCAGGTGAAGGACGGCAAGATCGCGGGCATCTCCGACATCCACGACGAGTCCTCGGACCGCGCGGGCATGCGCATCGTGGTGACGGTGAAGCGCGACGCGGTCGCCAAGGTCGTGCTGAACAACCTCTACAAGCACACCCAGCTGCAGACCAGCTTCGGCGCCAACATGCTCTCCATCGTGGACGGGGTGCCGCGCACGCTGCGCCTGGATCAGATGATCCGGTACTACGTCGAGCACCAGCTGGAAGTCATCATCCGGCGCACCCGGTTCCTGCTGCGCAAGGCCGAGGAGCGGGCCCACATCCTGCGCGGCCTGGTCAAGGCCCTCGACGCGCTCGACGAGGTCATCGCGCTGATCCGCCGCTCGGCCAACACCGACACCGCGCGCACCGGCCTGATGCAGCTGCTCGACATCGACGAGATCCAGGCGACCGCGATCCTGGACATGCAGCTGCGCCGCCTGTCGGCGCTGGAGCGGCAGAAGATCGTCGACGAACTGGCCAAGATCGAGGCCGAGATCGCCGACCTCAAGGACATCCTGGAGAAGCCGGAGCGCCAGCGCGCCATCGTGCGCGACGAGCTGGCCGAGATCGTCGAGAAGTACGGCGACGACCGGCGCACCCGGATCATCGCCGCCGACGGTGACGTCGCCGACGAGGACCTGATCGCCCGCGAGGACGTGGTCGTCACTATCACCGAGACCGGCTACGCCAAGCGCACCAAGACCGACCTGTACCGCTCGCAGAAGCGCGGCGGCAAGGGCGTGCAGGGCGCCGGCCTCAAGCAGGACGACATCGTCAAGCACTTCTTCGTCAGCTCGACCCACGACTGGCTGCTGTTCTTCACGAACAAGGGCCGGGTGTACCGGGCCAAGGCCTACGAGCTGCCCGAGGCCAACCGGACCGCGCGCGGTCAGCACGTGGCCAACCTGCTGGCCTTCCAGCCGGACGAGAAGATCGCCCAGATCATCCAGCTCAAGACCTACGAGGACGCCCCGTACCTGGTGCTGGCGACCCGCAACGGCCTGGTCAAGAAGTCCAAGCTGGTCGACTTCGACTCCAACCGTTCCGGCGGCATCGTCGCGGTCAACCTGCGCGAGGACGACGAGCTTGTCGGCGCGGTGCTGTGCTCGTCCGACGACGACCTGCTCCTGGTCTCGGCGCACGGCCAGTCGATCCGGTTCTCGGCCACCGACGAGGCGCTGCGGCCGATGGGACGCGCCACGTCCGGGGTGCAGGGTATGCGCTTCAACGCCGACGACGAGCTGCTCTCGCTGAATGTGGTCCGTGACGGCACATACCTGCTGGTCGCGACGTCGGGCGGGTACGCGAAGCGCACCGCGATCGAGGAGTACACGGCCCAGGGCCGCGGCGGAAAAGGCGTATTGACAATCCAATACGACGAGAAACGTGGCAGCCTGGTGGGTGCGCTCATCGTGGACGACGAGGACGAGTTGTACGCGATCACCTCCGGCGGTGGTGTCATCCGCACCGCGGCCAAGCAGGTGCGCAAAGCCGGTCGACAGACCAAGGGCGTGCGATTGATGAACCTGGCCGATGGCGATACCTTGCTAGCGATCGCGCGCAACGCCGACGAGCCGGACCCTGATCAGCTCGCCGGGGACGTGGCTTCGCAAGAGCAGTGATTGAGACAGCGGCGGCAACGAAACGGATCCGAGGATTCCATTGACCACACCGAATGACGGGCAGCAGACCAACGGCGTGACCGAGCGCGTCGCGGCGTCGCCGATCCCGCCGCGGCCGATTCAGCGTCCGGCCGAGGGCGGGGGAGGAGACAGCGGCGACCAGGCGACGGTGCGGATGGGTACCGAGTCCGCGCCGTCCAGTCCGGCGGGCAAGGGCAACGGCACGGGCGGCGGGAAGCCGTCCCCGTATCAGGAGGGCTGGTCCCAGCTGCCGCAGCGGGAACCGCAGTCCAACCTGTACCGCCCGGGTGACGCGCCGGTCCAGGGCCGCCCGTCGTCGGGCCCGGTGGGTCTGAAGGGCGCAGGCGGCGGCGGTGGCGGTCTCAAGGGCAGCGGCGGCAACGCGCGCACCACGGCCGACCTCGCGGCGAAGGCGGCGCGCAAGGAAGCCGCCATGGTGAAGTCGGTCGGCATCGACGGGCCGACCCGCAGCATCGCCCGCCCGGAGCTGGTCAAGGACATGCCGGACCTGTCCGAGGTCCGGCACCCCACGCCGGAGGCGGTGCCCGCCGCGCCCGCGCCGCAGGGTGCCCAGCCCGCCGCAGCGCCGCTGCCCACGGCCGCGGTGCCGCAGGGCAGGCCGGTGTCGCCCGCCGCT